>CAYJOQ010000160.1:0-6019 GCA_964371825.1 uncultured Desulfovibrionaceae bacterium | reverse complement strand
CAAGATTATGTAAATAAAATTTCAACGTCTGCTAAAAATCTTATGCGTATCATTAATGATATTTTGGATTTTTCTAAAATTGAAGCAGGCAAACTGGAAATAGAACAACAGCCATTTACATTCCACGACCTTGGTCAAGATGTTTTAGATTTGTATGGACATGCTTGTATAGAAAAAGGACTAATTTTTGATTTATCTTGCAGTGAACATGCCAAAGTGTATGTCATTGGTGATGCATTGCGTCTAAAACAGGTTGTTTTTAACCTCATAAGTAATGCCATCAAATTTACTAACCCAGGTGGAAAAATATTCTTAGAAGCAGAAAGCAAAATACAGGATGGAAAACTTCACTTCACTACTATGGTAAGTGATACGGGTATTGGCTTATCAGAAAGTCAAATAAGTAAACTGTTTTCAGCATTTTCACAGGCAGATACTTCCGTTACCCGCAAATATGGCGGTACAGGGCTAGGGTTGGCCATCTCTCAAAGTATTGTTAACCTCATGGGTGGTGAAATTACAGTGGAAAGTGAACTTAATAAGGGCACGGCCTTTACTTTTACTGTAGTATTCCCTATCGCCGAAGATATGATAACAGTACATGAGCAAGAAGTACTACCTGAAAGTGATTACATGGCAGGCTCTGCCCCTTCTGCCCACTTGCTCCTTGTAGAAGACAATGAAATAAATCAAATAGTTGCCAAAGAAATATTACAAGCAGCCGGCTATACTTTAGATATAGCAGAAAATGGTCAACAAGCTCTTGATATGTTAGATAGAAGTAATTACGACGCCATACTTATGGATATTCAAATGCCTATTATGGATGGCTACACCGCAACACAAATAATTCGAGAACAAAAAAAATACGACCAACTGCCAATCATTGCCATGTCTGCTCATGCCATGAAGGGGGATAAAGAAATAAGCCTCTCGCATGGAATGAATGATCACATTACAAAACCCATTGAAGCTAATATTTTGTATAATACGTTGCATTATTGGCTATCAAAAGGCAATTAATTCCTTTAATAAAGTGAATATTAATCGAACATACTAGTATTTATGATGCCAAACTATAATTTTTCTGTGTCGACTAACGAAATTTTTCTTACAGAAAAACTTTGTTAGTCAACACGTGAAAAGCAGGTGTAATAGTGTCGATAAATTGCCAAAAAATCGCATTACATGCTTTGTTTTCGGCAATTTTTCTGTAATCACTTAAGGCGTGAGTGCTTGTAATTACAATGAATTGCATAGTTTTTCAGTACTAACTAGATAGTCGTCGCGAAACAATACACTTTCACGTATTGCTCAAAAAGGCACAACTACATATACACTCCAGCATTAACAAACATATTAATACCTGTAGTATAGGCAGATTCTTGCGAGCAAAGAAATACAGTAGCATCTGCCACAGCAGAAGGCGGAACAAAGCTGCGTAATGGCGCTTGCATTTTTAGTCCATGGACATATTCGTCAAAGGTTACCCCTGACACACTGGCAGCATGTTGCATGGTTTTTTCAATGCGTGGCCCCTCTACACGCCCTGGACTAATGGCATTTACACGAATGCCAAATTCGCCAAGGTCTACAGCAAGGCATTTTGTAAATCCAACAACGGCCGCCTTAGTCGTGCAATAGGGACTGCGGCATTTCATGGGGCGTTGTGCAGAGTTTGAAGCTATGTTTACAATACTGCCCCCTTGTTTTTTTAGACCTTCTAACAGGTAACGTGTGGTTAAAAACATGCCCGTAAGATTAATATTCACAGATTCATTCCATTGTTCTAGACTAATCTCATCAATTTGGCCCATGGCTCCCACAATACCCGCATTATTTATCAAAGAATGCACTCTGCCAAATGTATCTAAGGTTTCTTTTGCCATAGATTTTACAGATTCTTCACTTGAAATATCTGTGTAAATAACAAGAGCTTTACGACCTAGCTTACGAACTTCTTGTGCCGTAGCTTCATTTTCATCTGAAATATCTGCAATGACAATGTCAGCACCTTCTGCAGCAAGGCGAAGAGAGATATCTTTACCAATGCCTTGCCCGCCGCCCACAACAACGGCAACTTGTCCTTCACATCTCATAGCGTTCTCCTTTAAAAACCCCCACCAAAGCAAAAGCATTTGGCAGGGGTTTCTCATTTATTTTTTAGGCTTTAGTTCTTTTAAAACCTTACCGTACATATCAAATTCTTCTTGGAAGTGTTTTTTAAATTCCACAGGCCCCATCCAACGAGCACGCGTGCTTACTTTTTTCATTTGTTCTTTGAACTCTGGGCTTTGGACTATTTCCTCAACGGCTTTTGCAAGTTTTTGCTCTACATCTTTAGGTAAGCCTTTAGGAGCAATCACACCTTGCCAGTGGGTAAACATTCTATCAAAGCCCGTTTCTTTTGACGTTGGAAAGTCAAGACCTTCTACACGCGCATCTGAAAATTGAACTAAACCATTAATATCAAATTGAGACAAAGGAACAGGGTTATCTGCATGTAGATGCACACGACCTGTGAGCATATCTTTCATGATTTCAGGAGTTGTACGATATGGTATATAGCGAAACTTAAGATCAAAATGTTCTGCCATTTCTACAACGGGAATATGAGTTATATTCCCTGTGCTTGTGATAGCAACAATATATTTATTAGGATTTGCTTTTACCTCAGTAACCATTTCAGCAAAATTTTTCCAAGGAGCTTTTTTACTCGACATGATGACAACAGGTTGCTGCGTTACCATACCGATAAAGTCAAAAGAGTCGCGCCCAAATGGAATATTTTGCACATGTGGTTGCAAACTCACAACACCAATGGATGTATAGCCAATGGTATAACCATCAGGTTTTGCATTAAAAACTTGTGCAATACCTTGTGTGCCACCTGCTCCGGTGATATTTTGCACCACAACGCTTTGCCCAAGCTTTTTTTCTAACATATTTGCCAAAAAGCGCGCAGGCACATCAGTAGATCCACCTGCTCCAAAGGGAACAATCATGGTAATGGCTTTGTCAGGGTAAGCAGCAAAAGCCGGTGTAACTGCTAAAATAAGTACACTCACCATGAAAAGTAAAAAGCTTTTTCTAAACATACTGTCCTCCACAAGGGGTTATTTCACAACACGCTATGTGTTTGTGTTGGTTATTTAGTGTTACATGCTATTTTTTACTATCTCTGTAACTTGTATAAAACGGTAAGATGAGCATAACAAGAGCACATGTCAGTAGTACGCACGCTATAGGTGAAGCAAAAATATACCCTAACCAAGACTCATCACCCTTAAATAAAAGCATTTGCCCAATACTCATCTCAAATTGTTGCCCAAGAACAAGGCCAATAACAATGGGAGGCATAGGAAAACCACAACGACGTAACACATAAGCTACAATACCAGAAATAATTGTTACACCCACGTCTATAATATTTCCGCGGGCACCATACGCACCAAGAACACAAAGAACGACAATAAAACCCATGAGAATTGGTTCTGGTAAACGTAATAAAGAATTAAAGAGTCTTGTGGTAATCACACAGGCAGGGTACATCAAAATATTCGCTACTGCTAAAGCAGCAAAGGCGCCATAGACCACATCAGGATTATCTACCATAAGCTGTACGCCCGGACTGATTCCGTGAATAGTAAATGTGGCCAATAAGATAGCAGTAACAGGATCTCCAGGTATGCCAAGGGCAAGGGTAGGCACAAGGGCACCGCCAGTAACAGCATTATTGGCAGCTTCAGCAGAAATTATACTGTCTGGTTCTCCCTTACCAAAATTGTCACTGCGAGGAGAGCTTCTTTTGGCTTCGCCATAACTTAAAAAGGCAGCTGTGGCTGCTCCTGTTCCGGGCATAATACCTATAAAGGTTCCAATTAAAGAAGACTTTATAAGCAAGAGGCGCCTTCCAACCCATTGGCTAAAACGAGGCAAGCGCACGCTTCCTTTAGCTGTAGCCTCTACACGTGTTTCATGAAACATGCTTTCAGTTCGAATAAGTACTTCAGACAGAGCAAAAACCCCCACAATAACAGGCACCAAATCTATGCCTCCAATAAGAGCAAAAAGCCCGAAAGAAAAGCGTGGGTCACTGCTAAAGGGAGAAGCCCCTACACAAGCGAGCAATAAACCAAGAACACCAGCAACAAGACCTTTAGCGTGGTTTCCTGCAGAAACACTAGAAATACAAGTTAGCCCCATTAAAATAAGCGCAAAAGTTTCTAATGCGCCAAAGCGCAAAGCAAAGTCTGCTAAAGCAGGTGCGCCAATAGAAAGTATAATACAAGAAAAAACACCACCAAAAATAGAGGCAGCCAGAGCCCAACCAATGGCTTCGCCAGCTTTACCTTGCTTTGCTAAAGGGTGCCCATCAAGGCTTGTGGCCGCAGATTGTGGGGTTCCGGGTGTGTTTATTAGAACAGCAGAAATAGAACCACCACAAATAGAGCCACAATACACACCTAATAATAAAGCAATAGCTGCCTCAGGCATCATGCCGAAAGTAAATGGTAAGCACACAGTAATGGCCACAACAGAGCCAAGTCCAGGCAGTGCTCCCACAATCATTCCTACTATAACCCCCAAAAAGTTCATGCCAAGATTTACGGGGGTAAGCGCTGTAAAAATTCCACTAATAACTACTTCCATGCTTTACTCCATTGCTTTATTACCATAGCGTTCCCTTAGGGAGAGGTATTTTTAAAAGAATTGTAAACAATACCCAAATGCATAAGCAGCCAAAAGCGTTCACCAAAAGTAATATAGGATATTTTTTCCACTGCATTATAATAGCCGTGAGTGTAGAGCAAAGAAATGCCGCAACACCAAAGCCCATAGTGTTTAAAAGCACTGCAAAAAGAACAAAAACGCCCATCATGGCTAAAATACGTACTGAAAAAATAGGAAGTTCTTTTTGTTTTTCTGCTTTAGGAGAAGGGCGCACTGCAATAATGACACTAAGAATAAACAGCAAAACAATGAGCATGCGTGGGTAGTCCATGGGGTGAATTCCCTCAGAAACCAACGCTCCGGCAGTGTCGAGCGTTTGCGCATATAGAATTGCTGATACAATGGCAAGGCATATGCCGATGATCAAATTCTTTTTTGAAAAAATCATGTAACCTCCTCACGCTATAAAAAACATATATACAGACATGAGCATAAAAATTCATAATGATGCACAAACTTTGTTCTGTAGCCTGTGTTTAAAAATACATTGTATTCTCTATTATTTACACAGGCTACATATCAAGCATGTTTCTTTTTCCATCCAAGTACTCAGTTATGGTCCATACTATCTTCAAAAATTATACAAGCATAAAGCCTTAATCCATGAGTGTACCACCATTGACATCTAAAATATGCCCTGTAATGAAGGACGCTTCTTTTGAAGATAGAAAATACGCTGCATCAGCCATTTCTTCCGGTTGCCCTACTCGTTGTAAAGGCACTTTTTCTGCAATGATTTTTTGCTGTTCTAGAGGGATCATGGTTCCAGCCACAGGACCGGGAGCAACACCATTTACACGAATATTGTACCCAGAAAGTTCAGTGGCTAAGGATTTCACAAGCGAAATTACTCCAGCTTTTGAAGCACAATAGTGAGCTTTTGTTCTGGTGGCATTGGCACCTAGTGCAGCAAAACCTGTTTTGGCAGCTCGAGAAGAAAAAAGAACCATACTTCCACCATTATCAAGCATAGCAGGAATACAAGCCTTGGTAAGATAAAAAGCTCCGTTAAGATTTACTTTGATGACTTGTTCCCACTCTTCAATAGACATTTCTGCAATAGACAAGGCAGGTTTACTTATGGCAGCACTGTGCACCAGCGCGCTCACAGCACCATATTGTTGAGATTGCTTTACAAGCTCCACACAACTTTCATATTCACTTACATCTACCTTCGCAGCATAGGCCTTTGGAAATTCTGCCACCAAAGCACTTGTGTCTAAAATATCAGCCAAAACCACTGTATGGGTTTGGGCAAATCGACGAGCGCAAGCTAAACCTATGT
>CAYJOQ010000159.1:0-6046 GCA_964371825.1 uncultured Desulfovibrionaceae bacterium | reverse complement strand
CTGTAAGAAAAATTTTGCGCCACGTAAAATAAGCCAGAACTTGCTTCTGGCGGCCTCGAAAGAGGCATTTGGAGTGGGCGTGCCTTTCTGAAACACGCATGGAAATGCGTTTTTCAGCATCGACTATTTAGGTTTCGCTAAAGGCTCTAAATGTAACATATTTTTAGGTACTTCACCAGGTCCGGGAATAAGAAAGGTTTCAGGATTAAGGCTGTACCAACTAAACCACATACTATAGATGCCATAGTACTGTACCATGGAAGCCCCTTGCATGTTTCCCATAAGGGCTCTTCCTGTGGCGCTGTCCCATGTAGTTTTCGACTCAATATCAATAAGTTGTCCATTGTTTAAAACAAATAGCGATGGTTTATCCCACACTTGTCGATTGAAAATACGTACCACATCAAGATTGGTATCATGTACAGCAAGTAGTGGTAATTGCCCCACAAAAAAGTTTACGGCACCGTGCTGCTTAATATAGCTAATATCAATGGCAATGCGAGCTGTGTCAATTTCAAGCCCAATAACAGGGTTTTTATGCGGTAAACGGTAATCTATATATTGCACAGGGTAGGCAAGTATATCATTGGTATAATAGGTATCTGGTTTTAGATAGCTACCATATGGATCACGTCCGTAGGCTTTGCGATTTCCCGAAGGGCGAGAAAGAACAGGAGCTTCACTGTATGCTCTTTTGGCTGCTCCCCATGTTGTCCAAAATACGGGCAGCTTTGCAAGGCCACGTCCGAGCATGGGGCCCTCAAAGGCCATGCCAAGGGCTTGAATCCAAAGACTTCCGGTATTGCGATCAATAAGCACAGAATTGCCTTCAAAAAGACGCCCTTCCACATCAAAATAAAAAGGATTTTTATCAATGGTTGTTTGATATGCTGCTAAAGTGCCCGTAATGGGGCTGTATGTAACAGCATAGGCCGAGTTTCCTATAAATTCGTTGGCCACTTGATGCCAGACCATAATACTTTGAGGGTAGATTCGTGGTCCGTTGGGGAATTCGACTATAAAGACAATCTCAGAATCGTTCATAGAAAGATCGGCATCCATCATTCTTCCAAATGTGGGCCGATTTAATGCAGGGATAGCACCGTGCAGCACATTAGTATTAATAAGTTTACCAGAAATTTTTGCCAATTCTTCAGGAGATTTGGGAATAGCGAAACCGTCATAAACTCCTAAAAAAAATATACAAAAACTAAGAAATAAGCTTACAATAAATGTTTGCCGCATGTTGATTGCTCTCCTTATGCGCCAAGGTGATCTCTGTTTAAACACTCACTAAAAATATAATCACGTAAGGCTTGAGGCCAAGGACGTGGTGTCACGCCTATGGCATTGGCCAATTTGGTTGTATTCAAAATAGAAAATGCCGGCCTTGTGGCTTTTTGTGGCCATTCATGCGACATGATAGGATTTACACGACAAGGAGCTTCGGCAATGGCTTGCGTTTCACAAGCAAGATCACACCATGAAGCACGACCACTATTTACAGCATGATAAATACCGGTAAGTTTTTTGTCTGCTGCAAGCATACTCCAATAAGCTAAATCAACAGAGTATGTGGGGGAGCCTATTTGATCATGAACCACAGAAAGACTTTCTTTTTCGTAACAAGCATTGAGAATCGTTGATACAAAGTTTTTTCGTCCAGGTCCAAATAACCATGCAGTACGGAAAATGCAACAATTGTCAGGAGCCATTTGCATTACTGCCTGCTCTCCAGCTAATTTGCTTCGACCATACACAGAAAGTGGGCCAGTGGCATCTTCTTCACGATAGCAAACATTGCTATCACCGGAAAAGACAAAGTCTGTGCTATAATGTAGTAAATGTAATGATCGTGCTTTAACTACTTGCGCTAAACAAGCGGGCAGACCACGATTTAATACATAGGCATCGCTTTCTTCATCTTCTGCAAGGTCAACATTGGTCCAAGCAACGGCATTAAATATATGCGTTGGCTGGACTTCATCAACAGTTTTCTCAATGAAAGAAATGTCTAAAATATTACCATCACTGCGTCCAATACTAGAAACGTGCCATTTATGTGCAAGCAATGTTCTCGTAAGAGCTTGTCCGAGTAGACCTGTGCGGCCACCAAAAATAAGTGCTCTTTTCTCCATGATTTCCTCCGTGATATGACGAGTATATCACCCCTTAGTTAAAAAGGGAACACCATAAAGTATGTTTTTAAGTATTTAATATATTTATTTTATTTATATTTTAGACCTTTTGTACTAAAATAAATATGAGAAATACACAATATTTTTATTTCAGATGCCTATAATTACAATATATTGTTATTTTGCATATAAGCGTGATAGCTTGTCTTATAGGAGGAAAAAGGCTATCATGCTAAACTATCGAATATGAAAAACATATGGCATTGTTTTTTCAAAAGGCACAGTTGTTGCGAATATTGCACTCGTGATGATCAAAATGTATGTACGTGTACGAAATACGTTGTTCAAATTTTTCTGCAAGAAAAATTTTGCGTGTCGTAAAATAAGCCAGAACTTGTTTCTGGCGTCCCCAAAGGGGTATTTGGAGGCAACGTGCCTTTCTGAATAATACGTGAAAACGTGTTGTTCAGCGTCGACTAATTAGGTAAATATATATCAAAGCTCAGCCTAGGCATCTTTTTTATTGCATGAATTTGTGCTAATGTTCTCAATGCTTTCGCATCATGAATGTACAGGAACCTCAATTATGAAATTAGGAATACTTTTAGCTGCCTTTGGGGCAAACACTATTCAGGCTCAAAGGGCTTTAACGCTTTTTGATTGTATCGTTCGTGAAAAATTTCCTGGTATTCCTGTTCGTTGGGCTTATACTTCCTTACTTGTACGCAAAAGACTAGCGGCAGCTCGTATTAAGCGAGATTCTGTGAGCAAAGCTTTACAAAAAATGCGCTTTGAAAAATTTACACATATAGCTATTCAACCATTGCAAACCATTCCGGGATCTGAGCATGAAGCTGTTCTTGAAGATGTAGCTAGTATCACTTCATTGAATACTGATTTGCACGTTGAAGTTGGCACACCTCTTTTGGCCTGTAAGGATGATGTATATAAAACAGCAAAAGCGATAGTGCGTCATGTGCCTAAAGAGCGAAAAATATCTGAGCCGGTACTGCTTATGGGGCATGGGGCAGAGCATATGGCCGTTCAATGGTATGAAAATTTAGCTATGGCAGTGCATGTGCTTGATGGCAATATTCATGTGGGTACCATGAATGGAGCTGTACACTTAGAAGATATTTTACCCAAACTGCCAAAGGGGCAAAAAGTTTGGCTTATGCCCTTACTTTCTGTTGTAGGGCGCCATACCTTAGATGATATGGCTGGCAATCAGCACGATTCATGGCGTAGTCGTATTATTGATGCTGGTTTTGTATGTGAGCCTGTTTTGCGAGGTACTGCTGAATATGAAGGTTTTATCAATATTTGGCTTGAACATTTAGATTCTGCTATGCAAACAATTACATAAGACTGTTTTTACAAGGTATTGTATGCCATGATTATATTGTGACATATAAAAAATTACACACATTGTACTAACAACATATATGGGGAGAACTGTATGTATAAACTGTGTGCTTCTTGTGTACTGGCTGTGATGCTTTTATTGGTAACCTCAGAATGTTATGCCGAAAAACCCAATGCCTTTAATCCTTACATGTTTGCTGAATTGCCGAAAAAAAAGCTTTCGCAAGATAATGCCCATATGGCCTCTTCTCTAGGTGGGCGTGCTTCATCTTTACAAGAAGAAGTGATGCATAGGCCTTACTGGAAGGCTGAAGTATATCCTATCGCCTTTGGTTCTGCCACTGCCTCGCATGAAATATTGGTTTTCTTGGATTATGCTTTAAAACACAGTGAAAATATATGGCATATGGTGTTGCAAGCAAGTAAAAGTTTGGATCCAAATCAAGTAAAAATAGTTGTGTTTGCTAAAAACTCAGAACCTTATGGAACAGAACTTATGGGGGGAGGTATTTGGATAGCTCATGTACGCCCTCAATATGCCCTTGATTATTTTACTTATTCCTTGCGACGTTGGAATGCGGCTAAGGATGCGCAAGCTGCCATGGGGCAAACTCGTCCCTTTGTATATGAATATGATGCCGTGGCAACGGCGACAGATTTTCCTATTTTGTATAGTTATCTTGAAAAACCAGCCCTTGGTATCCCTAGTAAGGATCATCTAGCAATTGTACAATATGCTTTTGATGCTGGTAATGTGAATATGTATCAAGGTGTGCACGCGGCAACATTTTATGGTGTGAACTCCTTCCCTGCTATTGTGATTAACGGAGAAGTGTTATCAAGTGTCTCTGCTGAAAATATCTTGCAGGCACTTCGTTAATGCATACAAGCCATAGTTCTCGGTAGAAGGTGAAAATATGGCTTGCATGCATATGTTTGGCTTATGTGTTTTCCATATCGTGCGCTTTTTTATCAGCAGCTAAAATGGCATCAACAATGTGTCCGCCAATGGCATGTCTTTCAAGATAATTTACACCCTCAATAGTTAAACCTGCAGGGGAACATACTTGGTCACGTAATTCTGTAAGATTGTGAGGTGATGCTTTGGCCATTTGTATAGAACCTTCAAAAAGAGCCTCTACAAGTCTTTTGGATTCTGCACGAGCAAAACCTAGAGTTACTCCAGCTTGGACTACTGCATTCATTAAATGAAAAACATATGCAGGACCAGCACCTATAAGGGCACTAAATGCGGCAAAGCTTTTTTCAGGAAGTTCAAGGCAAGTTCCAATGCTTTGGAAAAGAGTAAAAATATAGTCTTTTATGTTTGGCGAGAGCTTTTCATCTTCAAAACAAAAAGCGTAAACTCCAGCCCCCACAAGAGCAGGGGTGTTTGGCATGCAACGTATTACCGGGCAAATGTTGGCAACTCCATTTTGTAAAGATGCCATGCTAACGCCAGCTGCCACAGATACAACAACCTTTGAACTGTTAAGGCTAGAACGTATTTCAGGTAATATTTTTTCTACCAGCCAAGGTTTTACTGCTAAAATAATAATGTCTGCAGTGCTTGCGAGTTCTTGGATATTTTGAGCTACGTGAATTTTTTTTGCAGTAAGATCTTGTAATACAGTCTCTTGTGTATCATAGCCAATAAGAGAACAAGAAGCATTGGCAGCAAGTCCGTGTATAATTGCACCGCCCATATTTCCGCAACCAATACAACCAATAGTAGAAACTGTAGTGTTCATTATTGTATAACCTCAAAAGAGTTAAAGAAAAAAGCAATTTCCTGTACGGCAGTTTCAGGAGCATCAGAACCGTGCACAGAATTTTGTGTTACATCAACAGCGTAAGTTTTACGAATGGTGCCTTCTTCAGCTTGTTCAAAGTTCGTGGCTCCCATAATTTTACGATACTTCTCAATGGCGTTTTCAGCTTCAAGAACGGAACAAAGAATGGGACCAGAGCACATATAGTCTACAAGTTTATCGAAAAAAGGTTTACCTTTGTGTACAGCATAAAATGCTTCAGCTTGGTTTTTTGTAAGATACACCATCTTCGTGGCTATAATACGTAGGCCTTGTTGCTCTATCATATGCAAAATGGCACCACAAAGGTTCCTTTTTGTGGCATCAGGTTTAATTATGGAAAGAGTGCGTTGCATGATTCCTCCTAAAAAATCGTAAAATTAGGCTACCACTATGCACATATACATGCTGATAATGATAGCAAATACATATGTTACTTATGCATGTTAACATAAAGATGTCTTTATTGTCACGTACTTATTGTAGCATAAAAGACTTTTCTATAAAAAGTCAGAGAGTGTTGACAAAGTCAACACGACCGATAAATCAAGAGTAGGCGGAGCTTTGCTTCGCCGTTAAGCGATTGATTTTCGTGCCTTTCCGCTTGGCAGCTATGCTGACAATAGCGGCGCAAACGCCACAAAATGAGGTTTGTCATCAGTCTGAGACTTTTTTATAAAAAGTCAAAAAAGTTGTTGACCATTGCAGCACTTTAAGGCAGATTGCCTTTCC
>CAYJOQ010000158.1:0-6354 GCA_964371825.1 uncultured Desulfovibrionaceae bacterium | reverse complement strand
ATTTATTGCAAAAGCACAAAAATAAAATTGGAAAATAATTATGCAGGACTCTCGTTTTATGTTGATTCTTTTAAGGCAATCAACTTCTTTGTAATGCTCTATATGCGGGCATAACACACAAAATAAAGACTAAGAGCCATATGAGCTGTATGCCTGTACCCATGTAAAAGGCTGCCTGAATGGATAAAATATCAATAATCACGCCGCCCCCAAAAAGTGCCACCATAATACCTGCATCAAAGCCCATAAAAAATGTAGAACTGGCAAGGCCACGCTCGTTTGGTTTTGCAAAGAGCACTAACAAAGCTTGGAAGGCAGGTATCATAATTCCATAACACCCCCCCATAATCAAGGATGTCATAAGATAAACTATGGCAGACGACACATTAATGAAGAGCAGTGTAACAAGAACAAGACTCACATTTGCCACTACCATCACGGCAAATACATACCCTTTATCAAAAAAATACCCAGAAATAATACGACTAAATACTAAACCAATACCCATAAGCATAAAAAATATGGAAGAATATTCACCTAAGCCAATTTTTTTAGCAAATAAGGCCACAAAATTTAATACTAATCCATACAAAATAGCGATACATACAAGACAAAAAGTTGTTGAAATGCCTGTTTTAAGAATTATATTATTCCTGTTAAAAGGCCTTTTTACCACTTCTGTATCTTTTTTACGTAACATCACCAATGCAAGCAACGAGAGCGCACTTGAAACAATCGCGCCCAAAAAAACCGCTTTATATCCATATGATGCATTATCAGCAAATAAGTCAAAAATAAAAAAACCCGTCAAAGGCCCTACAATCATGGCCAATGAATAATTGGCGCTATATATACCAACGCCTGTTCCCAAATGCTTTTCAGGTATAACTTCAAGCACAAGAGTACTCAAAATTGTTGAGGCAATGGAAAAAGAAAAACCTTGCAAGACTCTGCACACAGCAAGGGCAAAGGGATTTGTTAGAAAAAAATACCCTATGCCCAAAATAAGAAAGGAGACAATAGCCAATAGGCCAATTCTTTTTTTGGGAAAGGAATCAGAAAGCCAGCCTGCCAAAGGACGACACAACAAAGCCCCAAGAGGAAAAAGAGCTAAAATAGTGCCGGTAACTGTGCCGCTAAATTGTAGTTCATCAAGTAAAAAGATGGGAAAGATGGTGAGCATAATATACAATGCCCAAGATACAAAAAAAGATGAAGCACTTATTGTATTGAAATTTTTTGTAAATAATTTTTCTTTAGTATCTGACATGTCCTTACCCTCTGATAGCATTGACTACACGAAGCCTTGCACCATGAGTAAATGCTCAGCGCCACGGAGTTAAGCATGAGAGCCAAACCATGTAAAGCTTTTTGTCAGATAAGACCTTTGCGCAATTCATTACGCAAAGGTCCTAGAGAGTCAGTCCACACTGAAAAGCACATAATCGTTCAGAAAGGCACGTTGCTTCTAAATGCCGCTTTGCGGCCGCCAAAAGCAAGTATAACAAGTTACGCATACCCCCAAAGCCCTCATACACGAATACCTGCCATGATAGGTAAAATAATTTCCTGCTGTAAAGCCTCTGTACGTGGATCAGCCTTATTCCAATCTTCTATGCTTTGTACAAGTTCCAAGGCTGTTGTGGCAAAAAGATGCAGAGTATTTTGCAAACTTTGTACATTCAATACAGCAGTTTCTACGCGCAAAGAGTATATGAGCGCTCCACGTTCACCTTGTAAACCAAGATGACCACCTCTGGTTGCAGCACCCAAAAAATTGGCTTTTAAAATATTTTCTACAAGAGCCATAGGAGGATGGGCTGGCCATGTTCCTACGCAATAAAAAAGATATATATGTGCGCCATTACTATCACCTTCTACTCGAATATCCATATTGTTATATGTATATAGTCCGCCGCCGCTGGCTAACAATTGCACACCACATTGCTGTAATAATTTTTGCATATGTTCGTTACGCATGCTGTATCCTTATACAAGAGTATTTATACCCTCTGCTCATGAGGCAGTAGAGAAATAACTATGGGTTTTTCCATCATACTGTTTCGTTCTTTAATAGCTTGAAAGGCCAAAAAACCACGATTTGTATTATTGCCCACAGGGTTAGTCACCATACACTTGGCTATGAGTTTTGTTGGCGTGTATGACTTTCGTGTGCAGAGCAAATCATGCGCCCTTTCTATATACTGTTGACGCTGCGCAGTATCTTGCGTCACATGGGCAATGCTCATAAGCCTATTTACCTCTTTGAACATTTCTGGCTTAAGAGCATAATGTACGACCCAACTTTGAGGATTTTGTGCTTTGGCAGCATAAAAGTCCATGGTCAAGTCTTTATTACTTTCTATCATTTTACGCACAGCTGAAGGAATTCCTCCCCTACTTTCGGCTGCTTTTTGCGGTACTTCCCATAAAATACACGTGCTCTCAAGCAATTGATGTTTCTTGGTATGCACCTCAACCGTACGTTCAAAAGTTATCCCAACACTCTTACTTTTAGAAAGTTTTTTTCGACTACTGCTTCTTTTAACTCCTGTTTCTTCATGAATTCGATTGTTCTTTGATCTGCTCACGCCCATACTACCTGTCGCTGTTGCGGCAAATTGATTTGTAAGACGCATAACTTCGCCATGAGCATTTTTTTGATGCTCCATGGTATAGCCTCCTACCAGAGCAAGACTCACACTAGGAGTAAAAGACACAGTGCTTTGTGATAGACGTTTTGCAAATCCAAGAAATGCAAAGGAAGCTGTGGCGCTCACAGAGGCCCCTTCTGCATCAATAAATTGCACCTCTTTTGCTTTAGAAAAAATATTGTTATGCACTTGTATATCGCTTTGTTTTTCATGCATTTGACTACCAGGCGTTAACAACTCTAAAAATTCAAGGCACGAAGCTTTATCGTCAAAATCCACAGCCACACCTTCTGCATCAAGGCCTTTAACATTCACGCCAACAGCCCCTTGCAAACGATCTCCACTGGCCATGGTCCAATTACCTGATGCACCGCCACCACCACTTACGGTATTTTTAAAAACCACACGAAACCCTGTGCCCACAGGCATAATGGCAATGCCCTTATTATTCATAACTTCAGCATTTGCAGACACTGGCAAAAGATATTTCTTATTTTTTTTCGCATTTTTACCGCGCACAGAGTGTATGGCCGATACATCAAACTTTATGCCTCGATTACGCGAATACACAAAGCCGCCGCCCTCAATACTTAATTCGTCTAGCAAAGCACTAAAGGCTTCATGAGTTGCTGTTTGAAAATTATTGTGCACAGCTTGCTTTTTGGCACGATGTGCTGCGCCAATGAACCTACCTTGTTCTCGTTCATGGTATTTAAGCGTTTTTTCCATAAGGCCATGCGCTCTTTTTTCTATACTTTGCAAATCTATGCTTTTATCAGCATTAGTAAAATCAAGCAGGCATCGCTTCATTATACAGTGTATTATAGTGTCATTTGTATCAAGCCCCCATTTTTGTAACAATGCAGCAATATCATTTTGCACTTGTTCATTTGCAAGACTAAATGAACCTGCAAGTATTTCCGTTTGTGCAAATACCTGTAAAATGGCAAGACATGTTGCTTTTTGTACATGTTGCACTTTTTCTGTGCCCAAAACTTTATCGTTAATGCGCCACGACAGAGAAGATAGATTTTTAAATTTAAGATTAATCCAATTACTTATGGCAGCATCTTTTCTTTTTATGGATTGTCCGGCCCCACGAAGCAAGGTGGAAATTCTGCCATGTTCTAAAGGATTATCTTTATACGGAGCATACTGACGTATGGCATTTGCTCGTGGAACAAGATAGTCAAATTGCTCCTGAAGGCGCTGTATATTGCTTTCCGTAGCAGTCTTGAGCACATCGTCAATCAAGCTACCCAGCACAGCCTCAGAATCAGACGTATCCTTGAGCGTTGAAGGGTCAATATTGCGTATACGTCCAAGCTTTGTACGCAAATTTCCACTACGTTCTGCATCATGCGGATCTTGCACAAATGCTATAAAGGCTTCATGAGCTTCTAATATATTATTACACACAGTCTGGCGCGCACGACTTAAATGAGGAGCAAAAAAACTTATTTCACTCACCAAGCCCTTGGCGTGCTTTCTTTCTGCACTGTGCGCATTAAAAGTTATAAAGTCATCACTTTTATGACGCAGTAAACTTCTTTGATAAAGAAATTCGCGCATGACATGCACCCGCCCGTGATCATGGCGCAACTGCTGCTCCAAAGGGTGCTCTTGTTTAGAAAAAGGAGGGAACATTTCTTCAGAACGCTGCTTTATAGCCTGTCCGAGGCGCTCAATGTTTAATTCGGTAATATCTTCATTATGCTCACCTTCATTGGTATGCAGTATTGCAGTTAGTGCATCACGCATAGCCATGCGAACCCCCACGCCGGCATCCATGGAAGTATACAATTTTTTTTGTTTTTCCATATAAAGTTCACTACTGACAATTTTTGCGGCGCTACGAGTACGTTGATGAGCCAATGCAAGGTCATGTTTACTTTCAAGACCTTTTTGAAAAAGAGCTTGTGCAGCATCTAGGGTCATACCTGCAACGCTTAGGCCTGCTTTTTCGGCATCATTATGAAGCGCTATAAGCGCTTGCTCTGCCTTAGGCATAAGCCCCAAATATGCGCACCATTTTTCGGCATCTTGCCATTGTGACAAAACTTGTTGTCCGCCTACTTGCTCATCTACTTGCTCATCTGCTTGCTCAGCTGTTTGCCCATCTGCATGCTCAGCTGCATGCACCATAGAGGCATCACTGCTTGCTTGTATGAAAGGAAAAATTACTCCTCCCTCATTATGAGCTTCCATTTGTAAAAGTGCTAAATATGCCAAGCGAAAAGAAACATTTTCCACCCGAGATTGGGTTATAGTTTTTACCGTTTCAGGCGTAAGCCAAAAAGCCGGAACGCTACCACTGGCAGAGGTGGCTGCGCGTTGCAATGTTTTTGTGCGCGTCATACCCTTGGGGGCATCTATAGCATGCATCAAACTTTGCATGCCAAGAGTTAACGAATGCTGCGCAATAATACCCTTGAAAGAAAACCCTAGGGGCGCCAAGGCTTTTTTTATTTCTAAAGCTAATTCTTGATGCTCAGGATACATATGCTGAAAAAGGGCATCTACATAACGCATTCTTGTGGGAAAATTTTCGCCTTTTGCATCAAAAATACCATCTAAATAGGCATTAAAAGTTGTTTTTACCCTCGCTGCAGCGTCAGCAGAATTTCCTGAACCCTGTGGGGAAGACAAAGCAGTCATATGTGCACATGCTGATTCTACTCCTGCAAAAAGTTCTTCCATAGATATTGAACTTTCCATACATAGGGCAGTGAGCTGTAACAAATTAGCTGAAGATATATTTTCCACATGTGTATAATTAGCCGCAGATTGTCTGCTTGTATTGTTAGCCTCTGCTTTTTCAGCTCGCAAAAACATTTGCCCTAAATGTAAGCATAGCTCTTCTTTTGCCTTCACAGTAACATCACTATCACCCAAAAAATCATTACTGTGCATAGCAAAACGTAGGTGATGTTCAGCAACATCTATAAAGGTTTCTTTATCAATGCCTTCGAGCCGTGTAAGAATATCTCTAAGGCATGTAATATGCGTATTGGAAGCGATGGCTTCCATGCATTGATATTTTGTATATGTGGCAAAATCTTGAATTGACTCTGCCCACGGTTCATTAGGTAAGGGCACCTCAAAATCAGAAATTTTTTGCAAACGAGCCCACAAAAGATCAATATCCTTTGTGGATTCTGCTAAAGGATTATCGGCAAACTCTTTTAAAACAGCAAAAAAATCAAGAGTCTTTTGATCTGTAACAACGTGCATTCCCTTAGCAGAAGAATGTATTATTGCCTCCATAATTGTATTGGCAGTTAAGGCCACCTCAGCAATATCACCTGCAAGAGCTTTTGTTATTGTATTGAGCGATTGTATGTTTTTTTGCGTTTTTTCACCGACGGGCAAAACTTCAGGCGTTGAAGATTCATGTATTTGCTTACCATCTATGTAGCCTTTAGACACATCTTCTAATAGAGCATGTATGGGTGAAGATTCATGCTCTTGCACCTCAGTTAGCGAAGTTGCCGTAGATATATTTTTCGCCGGCAAGGAGGAAGAAATTTTTTCATTCACAGACCACCTCATCTTACTGTCAAAAGACTATGTCATCAAATATAAAAAATACATTTTTATAAAAAATTTATGGCATATTTACCTAAATAATATTTTTTTGTCTAGATTAGTCGATGCTGAAAAACGCATTTCCATGCGTGTTTCAGAAAGGCACGCCCAC
>CAYJOQ010000157.1:0-6360 GCA_964371825.1 uncultured Desulfovibrionaceae bacterium | reverse complement strand
ATGCTCTGTTGAAATTTTTTTAAAACGGTTTGTTACGGTATATATTGTGAAAAAATCATGGAAGCATTAACACCACCCATGGCAAAGGAATTTTTCATACAATGGCGAATGCTTTGAGGGCGTATATGGCGTATATGATCTAATTTTCCGCATTGTTCATCAATATTTTGTAAATGCAGTGTTGGTAACAGTTCTTGTTTTTTTAGCATATGTATACAAGCAATACTTTCAATACTTCCACTTGCTCCAAGGGTATGTCCAAGGTGCCCTTTAAGGGAACTTGTGGGTATATTCATGGCTCCAAACACGTGTTCAATAGCTAAGCCTTCTGCCATATCTCCAGCTATGGTGGCTGTGGCATGGGCATTGATATAGTCCATATTCTTGGGAAAAAGCTGTGCTTGAGACAATGCCTTTTGCATACATTCTTGCATACTTTCTTGCATAGGGTGTGCCATGCTTTGCGCTGAGGTGGTGCTGGCATACGCGCTAATTTCTGCTAAAATGGGTGCTTTACGGCTAAGGGCACTTTGTAAACTTTCCAGCACAAGTACCCCTACACCTTCGCTCACCACAACGCCACTTCTTTGTGTATCAAAGGGCAAGGATGCCATGGAAGGGGTCTTTTGTGTGGATGATGCTTGCATTTTATCAAAGGTGGCAGCACTTAAAATATGAAATTCATCCGCACCGCCGCAAAGCATAATATTTTCATGACCATAGGCAATGCTCTCATATCCCATGCCAAGGGCCACAAGGCCTGAAGCACATGCTGCAGCAGGAGCAAGAAGACGTCCTTTAAGTCCAAGTGCCATGGCTACATTGCTGGCAACGCTATGCCCCATAAATTTAAAAAATGTAGTGGAGCGAATGGAGTCTAGCGTACCTGTGGTAATATAGGCATGAAAAAATTCATGTAAGGCTTCAGGGCTACCAAGGGTTGAACCTATGGAAACTCCCATGGGGGTATTGTTAAGCTTTTCTAAGGAAAATTGTGCTGCGGTAAGAGCTTCTATGGATGCTAAGGTTGCATATACTGACATGGGCGACATGCTTCGCCGTGATTCTCTGGCAATGCTTTTTATGGTAGCTGATGGTAATGGAGGAATGCGCCCGCCAACAGTGCATTGCAATGCCTTTGAGGGGGCAAGTTGTGTCAGCGCACACGTGTTTTGCCAAAGCCCTTCATACAATGCTGTACTGTTTGCACCATATGGCGAAACAGCGCCTGCACCTGTGATGACAACTCGTTGTGTATTTATTGTGCGCATGTTCTAAACCTTTCTAAAATGCTTTGGTGATTAGTGGCAAAGCCTGTAGCTATGGCTGCACTGACAATACCGCCAAGTATACCCGGTAAAAGAACGTTTTGCCCGGCTAAATATAGTCCTTGCATACGTGTTAGCGGTAATATGGGCAGGGCTTGATGTGTATGGGCCATGCCATAAAGAGACCCCTTACTGCCATATATCCAATCTTGCATGGTAGATGCCGTTGCAGCTTCATGCACGGTAATTGCTCCAAGTTCCGGCATGCGCTCTTGTAAATACTGTTGTAAACGCTTAGCTGTGTTGGTTTTCCATGTGGTGTATGCTGCTGATCTTGGATGTTGTACATTGTCAGCAAAGGTATAGGAGGCATCTTTGTAAGGTATAATAGCCGTTAAAGGAAAGCCAGATTGTGCATTTGTTACAGTATTTCCATGTCCTATCACATAGGCTATGGGCTGTGCACTTTCTAAAGATCCAAGCACAGCAGCCCTTGGGTCCTTAGGCAACAAATATACGGCTCGTCGTTGTACATAGGGTTTTTCGCTTACGGCAAAAAGCATAAAGGCAGACGCCGTTTCGGGAATGTTTTCTATATGCTGTAAAAAAGATTTTCTAAAAATACCTTCAGAGATCATGTGTGTTAACTGTGCTGGATGCCCGGTGAAAATACACGTATCACAAGAAATTTGCTCACCATCTTCAAGTTCTACTTGGCGAATGCTTTTTTCATGGTGATGTATTTTGGTGACCTTGGCTTTGCAGCGCAGAGAAATATTGTGCTGTGCAAGGGTTTGCAAAAAGGCTTTGGCAAGGCTTTTTCCTCCGCCATGAATGCCGTGGCAGGAATGAAAATATAGTCCGCCCACGAGGGCATAATCATGAAAAGATGCCTGTTCAGGACTAAGACCATAGAGTAGGCAACGTGCTTTAAGCATTTGTTGTAATGGTTCAGGCAAGGAATATTTGTGTAATGTATCTAAAAAATTGCCGAAGTCATCAAAGGAAAGGCTTGGCAATTCACGACACTGGGTATTGGTATAGGGAGATTTTTGTAACACCGTATGCATTTGAGCATAGAGCCTAGTAAACTCTGCGGCACTTTGGGGGCCAAATTGCTGTTCTATGCTTGGGAGTAATGCTGCTTCTTTGGAAGGAAAGGTATACTTGGAACACTGCCCAAGGCGAAATTCTTCATCTACAGGAAAGAATTGATCTTTAGTGAGGTTTTTAAGTATTCCAAGGCAGTGTAACCATTGGTAGAGGAGGCCATTTTGCCCCTGAATATTTTGGCCAAGGCCACCTGCACAATGAAAGCCTGTATCAAAGTGTATACCCTTTCGAGTAAAGCCCCACAAAAGGGGCGCTGGCTTTGGAGAAGCTTCAAGAATGCAAATTTCTTGAGAGCTTTTTGTTTGTTCTCTTTGCATGGCAAGCAAAAGAGCCGCCGCCATGCCAGTGACGCCAGAACCAATAATAACTGTGCGGCTCATGCGAAACGAATAATTAAGCTGGCATTACTACCACCAAAGCCTGCAGCATTACAAAGCATAATGCGAGGAGGGGTGTTATCACTTTGGCGAAGTACTTGTATATGCGCTGTTTCAGCATCTCCTTCAATAAAATTGGGAGAACCAGCACAAAAACCACGTTCTGCCATGAGGGTTGCATATACCACTTGCCCTGAGCCTGCCATCCAAAATTCATGTCCTGTAAGAGATTTTAAGGCCAAAACTCTTGGACAAGCATGCGCAAAAACACTTTGGATATTATACGCTTCTGCGGCATCTCCTTGAGGAGTTGAGGTTGCATGGGCATTAATTTCTGTAATATCTTCAGGGCTCATGCGCGCATCGTTAAGGGCCATGCGCATGGCATGGGCAAGCCCCGTACGGCTTGGGGCCACAAGTTCACAGCCGTCGGAAGAGTATCCAAATCCGCATATTTCGCCTAAAATAGTGGCGCCGCGTTTTTTTGCATGCTCATAGGATTCAATAACAAGGGCAGCTGCACCGCCGCTAGGCACAAGGCCGTCT
The DNA here is from genome assembly GCA_964371825.1 of uncultured Desulfovibrionaceae bacterium. Taxonomy (GTDB): domain Bacteria; phylum Desulfobacterota; class Desulfovibrionia; order Desulfovibrionales; family Desulfovibrionaceae; genus CAYJAD01. Next base: position 3,056 of record CAYJOQ010000157.1, on the reverse strand, counting down.
CGTTGGGCGTCAAAGGGGCGTGATGCCTTACTTGGTTCAGGATGTATAGAAAATGCTCCAAGGCCGTCAAAGGCACTGATGGTTTCTGCTCCAAGTTCTTGGGCTGCACCACAAATCATGACATCTTGTCTGCCAAGGCGTATGCAATCAACCGCTTGCCCTATGGCTAGAAGGCCACTGGCACAGGCCGCACTTACTGTCCAAGACGCTCCGGAAATACCAAGCAATACCCCAAGGTTCATGCTTAAGGTGGAATTCATAATTTTAAACATATGTCCACTGCCAAGGCTGGCGGTAGGGCCTGGCTCTTGGCGCAACTTTGCAAGTTCAAAGGTTGCTTCAACTGTGGAATCATTGCCAAAAATTATGCCGCAACGCGTACTTTGTAACACATCTTGAGGTAGATGCGCTTGTTCAAGAGCTTGTTGTAAGGCTACATACGCTTGCTGCACAAAGGCAGACATGGTTTTACGCTGCTTTCTTGATAGGTAGGCAGCACCGTCAAAGTGAGGAATATGCCCCGTTAAAGGACTACGAAAGCCGCTTTGTAAACGTGTATCATCACAAATAATACCCGAAACACCGCTATAGAGTGCATTGGCAATACTATCATGGGTAAGACCAAGCACTGAGATGGCGCCAACGCCTGTAATAACAACTCTTTGCATAACTACATATAAAGGCCGCCATTGACGGCAAGTACTTGTCCGGTAACGTAGCTGGACATATCAGAACAAAGAAAACGCACGCATTGTGCTACTTCATCAGCCGTTCCCACGCGCCCTTGGGGAATTATTTTAACATGTTCACTCACATCAAGGTGTTCAGTCATGGCTGTCTCAATAAAGCCAGGAGCCACTGCATTAACAAGCACATTTCGTTTGCCAAGTTCACGAGCTAAGGCCTTGGTTGCGCCTATGAGTCCGGCCTTGGCAGCAGAATAATTCACTTGTCCTGGCACACCCATTTGGCCAGATGTGGAAACCATATTAACTATACGTCCTTGTCTTTTGCGTTGCATAAGGGGGACAATTTTGCGCGTTACATGAAAAAAACCGTGTAAATGTACATCTAAAACTTGGTTCCATTGCTCATAACCCATAAGGCCAAAAATACTGTCCTTGGCATAGCCTGCATTATTAATGAGTGCATAAGGGGTGCATGTTTCCAAAAGAGGGTCAAGGGCGGCATTTACTGCTGCAATGTCGCAGACATCAAAGGGCACAAGAGTGCAGCGCATGCCAAGGGCTTCAATTTCTTTTTGCGCTTCTTGGGCTCCTTGGTGGTCTGAGCGGTAATTAAGCCAAATGTCAAAACCGTCAGCTGCAAGAGCTGTGGCGCATGCTTTGCCAATGCCCTTACTCGCTCCAGTTATTAAAGCAATTTTTTGTGCCATCATTTCATCCTTAACAATAAATAAAATATACTTCATGCAACTGTGACCCTTGATACGCAAAAAAACTGACTTGGTAAAGAAAAATATGGTGTAGTTGATGCTATGTGCATGGGGGTATTTTTACAGTATGCTTGACCACAGAGTTATTAAGACTTATTTTCTAAGATGTATTGCTGTTTTTTTTGTGATTGTATGTATGTAGGTTTTTTTGTGTAATTATGGATTTTTATTGTGTTATTTTTTTTACATCTGGATGTTAAAGTATGAATGCAAGTATGGAATATAAATCATTTCTTTGGCTTTTAGTCTTGGTGAGTTTGGCATTTCTTGTGTTATTATTTCCGTTTTTAGGCATAATTTTTTGGTCAGTGGCTATTACCATTATATTTTCTCCATTGCAGGATTATTTTGTAAAGCTCACCAAAAGCCCCAATATTGCAGCTCTCATAACTCTTTTGGTTGTTACCGTCATAGTGGTTATTCCTTTTCTTTTTATTGCCAGCGCTTTTTTAGAACAAGGTTTAGCTGTGTATCAGGGGTTAACCAGTGGAAAAATTAACATAAATGCTTATTTTGAAAGAATTAAAGAATCTTTTCCTCTGGTGCAAGAATACATGACTAGGTTTAATATTAACCCAGAATCTATTCAAAGTAAGCTTGCTGAATTGGTTATTTTTTTAAGTAAATATATTGGTCAACAAGCTATGGCAATTGGTGCTGAAACTGTTAATATTATAGCTCAATTAGGCCTGTTGCTCTATATAGCATTTTTCACATTACGCGATAAAAAATTTATTATTCATATTTTGCATAAAGCGTTACCCTTGGGTGATAAACGAGAAGCTATACTTTTTCAGAAAATTTCAGAAGTAACTAAGGCCACCATTAATGGAAGTTTAGTGGTTGCTATAGTTCAAGGAACGCTCGGCGGCATAATTTTTTGGTACCTTGAGATACAAGCCCCTATCTTATGGGGTGGTGTTATGACATTGCTTTCACTCGTTCCCATGATTGGTGCAGGTCTTGTTTGGGGACCGGTTGCCATATATCTTTTTGCCACATCGCACATGCAATCAGCACTTATTTTAACTGCCTTTGGTGTTGGAGTTATTGGACTTGTAGATAATGTTTTGCGTCCTATTCTTGTGGGGCGTGATACTCGATTGCCTGATTATTTGGTGCTTTTATCTACTCTTGGCGGATTTGGACTTTTAGGAATGAACGGTTTTGTTATAGGACCCTTGTTGGCTGTACTTTTCATAACATGCTGGGATATTTTTATTCGTGAGTATAATATTGAAGAAGATAAAATGCTTGGGCACAAGGAAGACCCTTCTGTAGTTTTGCTTAAAAGTGAGACTAATGTACAAATTAATATTGTTGAAGAGGGTAGCGAAAGATAATATCTTTGATATCAAATAGATAAAGCTTTGGGTGTGAGTTTTTTCTTCACAATAAAGCCTTTGTGTGAGTTCACACAGAGGCTTTATTCTTTTTATGGAGCATACGTATATGAAGACTCCTGCACTGTAGATTTTCAAACTTAAGGAAATTTATTGCAAAAGCACAAAAATTATACTGAAAAAGTAATTGTGCAGGACTCTCAAAATAAGACTCCTGCACAATTCATTGTGCGGAGTCTTATGGAGCGTTGACAGCA
>CAYJOQ010000156.1:0-6404 GCA_964371825.1 uncultured Desulfovibrionaceae bacterium | reverse complement strand
GGCTCAAACGCCACATAGTGGGGTTTGTCATCAATCTGTCTGAACAACACATGAATATGTGTTGTTCAGCATCAACTATGTAGATGATTTTTTATTCAGACGTGAGTTTTTTTACATAATCACGGGTTTTTTCATACCCCTTAGTGGCTGTATCCTTAACCCAAGTTCCGGCTTTTTGAGCATTTTCTTTTACGCTTTCCTTGGTTTTTTCATAGGTGGGCTTTGCCTTAGCCTTAGCGTCTTCATACCCTTGCTCAGCTGCTTTAACATACCATGCGCTAGCTTCTTCAGTGTCTTTGGCAACGCCCTTACCGCTTTCATATAATTGCCCTAATTGGTATTGAGCTTCTGCATACCCAAGTTCTGCAGCTTTTTTAAGATATTCGTATGCCTTGGTAAAGTTGCCCTTTTCAGATTCACTCATGCCAAGATCATAATGGTTTTGAGCTTCATTAGCCATGACAAGGCTAGGGCTTGCCATAAGTATGCAACAGAGCATAGTTGCGCCTATGTGTATACTGAGCTTTTGTGGGGTTCGTGTGGTGAAAAAAGTATCTAAAAACATATGTAACTCCTTAATGTTATGGTAAATATTGGCATAATTTGCCATATTATGCAACAGTAATTTTATGCCATGACCAAATCTGCAAGGGCATTTACAACACTGGCCACAAGAGGTGACCCACCTCTTCTTCCAAGTACTGTCATATGTGTATAGGGGCTGATGTGTAAAAGTTCTTTAGATTCTGCTGCATTGACAAAGCCTACAGGCATGCCGATAATTAATGCTGGTGGTGTTGCGCCGGCATTAAGCACATCTAAAAGCGCAAGTAGAGCCGTTGGCGCATTACCAATGGCTACAATATTTCCGCCAAATTTTGCTGCTAGGAGCATGATGGCAGCGCGTGAACGTGTACAAGAATGTGTTTTTGCATAACTTTCCACACCATCTGTATGCAGCATACATGCACTGCGTACACCAAGTGGATTTAGGCGCCGTGCTACCATGCCGCAGCGAGCCATTTCTGTATCAGTAAAAATGGTGCAACCGTTTTGTAAAGCTTGCATACCTGCAGTAAGGGCTTTTTCTGAAAGCTTAATATGAGGAAGTAAGTCTGTATCGCCTACAGTATGAATCATGCGTCTTGCTACTTGCCATAGGGGGCCGTCATAGGGGCGAGGCGATGGTATTTCAGCATCAATAATAGCAAAGGAACGTTCTTCAATATGGTGCGGTGTTGTTGCTGTATCTAAAAGAATTGTATTGGTTTTATTCATGAGTATTACTCGTATAATATATATCTATGGGCGAAAAATATGTGTTAGAGCTTGTCTTGCCCCTTCAGGGTAGAGGTGTATCCATGAGGCCATGAGGGCTTTATGCTCTATTCCGGCACTTTCTAAGGCTATATGTGCTGCAAGCTCTTCTCCATTTCTGTCATAAACACGATAAAGAGGAGTAAAATTTGCGAGAATTTCTGGATTTTGTATACGTCCATAATGAAATTCGTGTCCTTTGGCCATGAGCTCATTTTGGGGAAAAATAACCTTTCTGTAACCTAGGGCAGCTTTTTCTTTACCAATGGTGCTATGTAAGGGCAAAAGTCCGCAGAGGTTGTATTTTTTATTTTCATATTCAAGACTTTGCATTAAATACATATAGCCACCGCATTCAGCATAAATTCTTTTTTGCTCATGTGCAAAAAGGCGTATTGCTGTGAGCATGGAACTATTTTGACTTAAGGCATGGGCATGAAGCTCAGGGTATCCACCTGGAAAAAACAGAGCTGTGCAATTGGCAGGCAGTGAAGTATCATGTAAGGGCGAAAAAAAGGTATAGGTTGCGCCAAGTTCGTGTAAAACCTCTGGCATGTCGGGATATAAAAAGCAAAAGGCCGCATCCTTGGCAATGCCTATATGTGCACCTTTTAAGGGTTGCGGGTGCGCGGGCATATGGCATTGAGGATAGTGTGTATAGGGGGAATGTTGCTGCGCACGTATGAGTAATTGTTCTATGTCTACATGTTCTTCAATCCAATGGGCTAGGGCACATTCATGTTCGTGAGAGATAGTATGTTCATGGGCCATATATAGGCCAAGGTGGCGTGAAGGAAGGCTTGGTATGCCGTGTTTTGGTATGTAACCAAGTATAGGTGGGTCTTCATGTCCAAGGGTAATACTTAAAGCTTCGTGAAGTATTTTTTGATGATTTTCACTGCCCACGTGTGTACATACTACACCGGCAAAGGGTAACTTCATGGCGCGTATATAACCAAGAGCCATGGCTGCAGCTGACTGCCCCATGCCACGCACATCAAGGGCCAAGAGTATAGGCATATGGAGCATTTTTGCTAAATGTGCTGCAGAACCTGGGCCACCCATGCCTTGAGCTCCGTCAAAAAGTCCCATGGCTCCTTCGGTGAGGAGCATGTCTACGTTATCTTTGTGGGCTAAACGCTGCATGCGCATAAATACTCGCCAAAGACCATTATTTTCAGGCGGGCATTGCATGTGGTTAATGGTATGCTTTGGGCTCTTCGCGTTTGCTTTGGCTAATGGCTGCGGTATTGGCTCTACTATGGCGCCCATCCATGCATCTAAGTTATAAGAGGGACGATTCGTAAGGGCACTATGGTGCGTTGGGTCAATGAAGTCCGGCCCTACCTTAGATGCTTGCACTCGTATGCCTCGCCTTGCAAAAGCCGCAAGTAGGGCAAGAGTGAGGGTGGTTTTACCAGAACCGCTCCGTGTTCCGGCTACCATAAGAGAGTATTTTGGCATTTAGCTCACACGTAAGGCATCTTTAATAATGTCAATGTCTTCTGGGCGAGATTGTACTTTAAGCTCATTATTTCCGCTATGGCAGGCAAGTGTGCCTGCTTGATCAAACTCTAAAAGACCGGCACTTAATACCTTGCCATAGGGTAATTGTTCGCGCATGTCGCCATGGTCTACACGACGAGGAAAAATGAAGGGAACAGGTTGCCCAGAAAAGTCTTCCATAATAAGGTATTTCATTGTCTTCTCCTGTACTATTGTGATTTTTTTCGTCTGTTTTGTAAATATTGTCGCACAGCTCTATTATGTTCGGCAAGGGTTTTAGAAAAGGCATGCTTGCCGCCGTCAGTAATAGCTACAAAATACAAGTATTTATGTGATTGCGGTGCAATGGCTGCTTGTAAAGAGGCTACCCCCGGTGAACAAATGGGCCCTGGCGGCAAACCACCGTGTTGGTAGGTGTTATATGCGTTTTTAGGATCATCAAGGTGTTTACGGCGCAAATTACCAGTAAAACTTTCTCCAAGGCCATAAATTATGGTGGGGTCTGCTTGTAATGGCATTTTAATGCGTAGGCGATTGGCATATACACCTGCAACCTTGGCTCTCTCATCGGCATGTCCTGTTTCTTTTTCTACAATGGATGCCAAGATAACAAGCCTTTGCAGTTCACTTTTAGGAGGAATTTTTTTATGGGGCCAATGGTTTTTCATTTTAAGCCAAAAGGTATCAATAAGTCTTCCTACCACAGCTTTAGCTGTTTGCTTTGTGGGGGTATCTTCTTTTTTTAGTAAATATGTATCAGGCATAAGAAAGCCTTCGGCAGTGGCGAAGGGTATGCCGTACTTACGCAAAAAATCTGGGTCTTTAATTATTTCTACAAAATCATTGTAGTGTAAAAAACCATTTTTTTCTAAAAGCTTTCCCACTTCCCACCAAGGAAGCCCTTCACGTATGGTAATGCGGTGTAAAATTGGTTGACCGCTAATGAGTTGTTCTAAGAGTTTTTCTGGTTTCCAACCTGTATGCAAAGCAAATCTTCCGGCTTGGAGTTTATTGTCCAATTTTTTATAGCGAGCCAGAAGAGAAAATTTAAAATCGTCAGTAATAAGTCCTTTTTCTTGAAGTTTTTTTGCAACACTAGAAAATGTTGCCCCTGGTGCTACGTCAAAAAGTACTTCACTGCCAGGATTTTGCGGTGCTGTTTTTAAAAAGAGTGTACCTTGCCAAAAAACATAGGCTCCGGCAGCCACAAGTAGGAGAAAGCAGAGCAGACAAATGCGTAATAATATTTTCATGCTAATCTCCTTTTATTTTCCGGTTCATGTAAAAAGGACTCTAAAATATGTACTGCAGCTTGCTGATCGAGTACAGCTTTTTGTTTTTTGCCAAAGAGGCCACTTTCGCGCAAATCACTGGCGGCAGCCTCTGAACTTAAAAACTCTGGCATATAATATATAGGTAAGGAACAACGCCGTTGTAAACGTGATGTAAAGTTGCGCACTTGGCGAGTGGTAAGGCTATCTGTGCCGTCACTAAGCAGTGGTAGTCCAACCACAAGGGCTAGGGGATTTTCTGCTTCAATGCAGGCCAAGAGCTTTTCAAAGAATTGTTGTTTAGGCGTGTTGGGCGGGCTATGTATGGTACAACGCGGAAAGGCCATATGGCCTCCCGCATCACTTACCGCTATGCCCGTTCGCACAAGGCCATAGTCAATGCATAAAAATTTCAAATAGTTATAGTCCCATTTTTTCGCGCACTATGTGCATGGTTGCTTCTGCAGCCTGAGCGGCTTTGGCATTGCCATGTGCAATAACGTCTTGAACAAGATCAGGATTATTATCAAGAAATGCACGGCGTGTTTGTAATGGCTCTAGGAATGCGCCAAGGTTTTTCATAAATATTTTTTTACAATCCACACAGCCAAGGCTGGCGCTGGTACAACCTTCACAAATTTCAGCTTGTTCATCAGCACTTGCTAAAAGTTCATGGTAGGGGAAAAGGTTACATTCTTTAGGATTGCCCGCATCACTTTTGCGAAGGCGCGCAGGGTCTGTAAACATTCCCTTAATCTTAGGTATAATAGCATCCATGGTATCACGTAAGAAAATACCATTATTATAGCTTTTAGACATTTTACGCCCGTCAAGACCGGGGCATTTTGCTGCTGGTGTTAAACGTGCTTCTACTTCAGGTAAGGTTTCACCATATAAATGATTAAAACGACGTGCTATTTCACGGGTCATTTCAAGGTGGGGTAATTGGTCTTGTCCAACGGGTACAAGTTTTGGTCTGTACATTAAAATATCTGCACTCATAAGCACCGGATAACACAAAAATCCTGCATTACTTAAATCTTTATGCGTTACTTCTTGTTGTTGTTCTTTGTAAGTAGGGCAGCGCTCAAGCCAAGAAACAGGCGTTATCATAGATAATAATAAAGAAAGCTCTGCATGAGCTTTAACGGCAGATTGTGTAAAAATAACACACTTTTCTGCATCTAAACCGCTAGCAAGCCAATCTTTAACCATTTCAAAAGAATTATATTTTAAAGCAGTGGGGTCGGCAAAGTCACTGGTAAGGGCATGCCAGTCGGCTACGAAGAAAAAGGCTTCGGTTTCTTCTTGCAAGGCTACCCAGTTTTTTAATACTCCAAAATAGTGACCTAAATGCAAGGCTCCGGTTGGACGCATGCCAGAAACTGTGCGGACACGTGAATCACTCATATACACTCCAAAAAATAAATTATTGTAATCCAAAAATACTCAAAAATATATCACTGCTTGTACGTACTAAAGGCCCAAGCACTTGACCAAGTAAGCCCGTTGCCAGTAATACAATAAGAATAATAAAGCCATATCTACCAGCGCTTAAATAGCGCCACGCTACATCAGGTGGGAGGAAATATGCCAAAATTTTACTGCCATCAAGAGGGGGAATAGGCAACATATTAAGCCAGCATAAACCGCAATTAATAATAATACCTGTTTGTAACATAAGAACAAAGAATATATAACTCACATTCTCTTTCCATTCTTGCACCGGAAAAAAGAAAATAAGCACACTAAGCAAGAAGGCAAAAAGAAAGGCGAGTATAAGATTGGTCAACGGGCCGGCAAGAGCTACAAGCATCATATCCTTGCGAGGGTTGCGAAAATTTCTTGCATCCACAGGCACAGGTTTAGCCCAGCCAAAAACAAAGGCCCCACTAAGAGAAGTAAGCCCAAAAACAAGCAATCCCGTAGGATCAATATGCGGTAAAGGGTTAAGAGTAAGTCTCCCCATATATTTTGCTGTGGGATCACCACGCAAATTGGCCACAAAGCCGTGCGCCACCTCATGCAATATAATGCCAAGAAGTGCCGGAACAATGGCTACCGCAAAACGCTTTACAGCAAGTGCTAAGTCTAAATCGAACATACGCGCAAGCTAGCACGCTTAAGCTAAGAATTCAAGTGTATAAAAAGTAATTAATTTCAGTCTATTAATGTGCTAACCACGACCAGTGAGGGCAAAAAAAGCTCCCATAAGCATATTGACCTTATCCTCATGCACAGCTAAAACAACAGAAATACACTAACCTTTGCATAAACAACCTTTGCAAAAAACCTCTGGAGCGTGCCTTT
>CAYJOQ010000155.1:0-6453 GCA_964371825.1 uncultured Desulfovibrionaceae bacterium | reverse complement strand
GCCTGTAAGAAAATAAAGAAAATGACATTTTTTCAGAAAATTTTTTTGAAATAGACTTTTTCAACAGGCTGCTATCGTGCAGAGGTAAGCATGCGCATGGCTTGCATACTTTGTTCAAGGCTTTGTGGTTCAGCTACTTCTTGCCGTAAAAAACTATTGATATGAGGCATCATAGTGATGGCGGTGTCTATATCTGGATTTGATCCTTGTGCATAGGCCCCAATATTAATCATGTCTTCAACTTTGCGATACGTACTCATATTACGGGTAATTACATGCCCTGAATGTATATCTTCCTTAGTGCAAATATCTGAGCGCAAACGACTGATAGAACGTAAAATATCAATGGCAGGAAAGTGCCCTTGGTCGGCAAGGTCACGGGTAAGAACTATGTGCCCGTCTAAAATAGAGCGCACAGCATCTGCTATGGGTTCGTTAAAGTCATCTCCGTCTACAAGTACTGTGTAGATGCCGGTAATGGTTCCTTCAGCAGAGCGACCTGCCCTTTCGAGAAGCTTAGGTAATTGAGCAAACACAGTGGGGGTATAGCCCTTGGTGGTGGGTGGTTCGCCAATGGCAAGTCCTACTTCGCGCGCTGCCATGGCAAAACGGGTTACTGAGTCCATCATCATAAGCACATCAAGCCCTCTATCTCTAAAAAATTCAGCCACAGCAGTTGCTGCATAGGCAGCACGCATACGCACTAAGGGGGATTGATCTGAGGTTGCTATGATAAGCACAGAACGAGCCATACCTTCAGGGCCAAGGTCACGCTCCATAAATTCTAGCACTTCGCGTCCGCGTTCACCGATGAGGGCAATAACGTTAACGTCAGCCTTGGTGTATCTGGCCATCATGCCCATGAGTGTAGACTTACCAACACCAGAACCAGCCATAATACCTACGCGTTGCCCTTTGCCAAGGGTAAGTAAGGAATTGATGCTACGCACACCTACATCTAAAATTTCCGTAATGCGAGGTCTTTGTAATGGACTTGGTGGGTCTGCATAAATGGGGGCCATGCTTTGTCCCCATGTGGCGCGAGCTTCTGATAGCCATACGGGGGCATATTGTTCTTGGTGTTGCATTTTTTGGTCAAATATAGAGCGGCTGAGCTGATCTTGCGCTTCTTGCCCTTTGGTGCCTTGGTGTGTATGTTGCTCTTGTTTTAGGGGGGTGGCAAAAACTTCGGTGCTTACGGGAGGCCCTCCATCAAGGGGTGAACCAAAAGCATCTAAGGTGCGACCTAATATATGTGCTCCAACAGGATAGAGGGGGGGAAGAGAGCTATTGCGAATACGACTTCCCGGGCTTATGCCACGCATGTCATCATAAGGCATAAAGAGCAAGTTACCATCGCGAAACCCCACCACTTCAGCGGCAATGCCATGGCTTTCTCCTTCTGGAATCATATGGCATACCGAACCAAGGGGCGCACGCAAACCGCTGCCTTCAGCCACTAAACCAACTACCCTTGATACTTTGCCAAAAATATGCAAAGGGCTTGAATTGTTTAAAATATTAATGCAAGCAGTAGGGTCTAGCTTCATGATGCAGGCCTTGTTATTTATGCCTTTTCATTGGCGATGGGCTGGGTGCCAGGTAGGGGCAAAAGTTCTTCTTCCAATTGTGACCGAGATGGTTGGCCTGTGTTTGCTTCTGTAGAAGGTTCCATATGTTCATATATGGGGGGAAGTTGTTCTTCTGTCATTTCTGCAGAGTGTTCTTCACCGTGTAAAGATTGCTCAGGTGTTGACGCATTTTGTAAATTTTGTGCGGCTTGGGGGTGTTCCATATGCCCTTCTTCCATAAGCACTTCATCTATGAGTGCTTCATTGAGTGCATCTTGGTATTCTTTGGTATGATCTAATTCTTGTTGATCATCAAGTATGTGCTGATTGAGTTCTTGTTCTATGTTTGTAATAACATTGGGGTCATGCTGTGTGGGCATTGTATCCATCAATGTTGATGCTGCGTGGTCTTGTACAGCAGAAAGTTCTTCTGCTATGTGTTCATGATGTTCTGAAAATTCAGGATGCTCTGGTGTAAAGTCTTGAGGGTGTTCAACAAGGTTTTCTGAAGGTTGGTGCTGTGCTTGTTCTTCGTCTGTTTGCATGGCTTCGGCTGTTTGCATAGCTTCAGCTGTTTGCATAGCTTCGGGTGCGGGAGAAACATTTTGAGCTTGCACTTGTGCTGCAATGTTTGCAGATTCGGCTTGCACAACCTTTTGAACAAAGGCTAGACCTTCGTGGTCAAGTTGGCCTTCAGATAAACTGAGATATTCTAAAATATCAGTCACCATGTCTCTAAATAATACTAAGCGACTGTCAACACTGCCACTAAGGCTTTCTGCAACAAGACCACCAAGCTCAAGGCTTGGGTCAGCTTCAATGTCCCATTGACCAAGGTCAGGAAAGCGTTCCTTGGCGGCGGCAAATAAATCGGCAACCACTGCTTCGTCTTCGGGGTGTACACGTATGGTTACTTTACGCCTCTCGTCTAAATGCCGCACAGCTTCAAAGAGTAAATTTTCTAAAATTTTATTATGCCGTGTATCTAAGGCAAGGCCTGTGCCTTTTACAACACTTGTTTTTAAAAGCTCAACAAGTTCTTCTCGCCACCCGGCAAAAATATGTAAGCATTGATTTTCAATGGCATATAATACACCTGCCACAGAAGAGCCCATGGCTGTGCGAAAATTATCAAGCTCTTCTTGCGCTGCCAATAAACCTGCTTGAAAGCCTTCTTCATGAGCCCCATTTCGAATATGATTGGCATTGTCTAATTCTGCTTGTGCTTCATGACGCACAGTTTGTGCTTCATTTCTAATGCTTTCTGCATGGGTTCGCGTGGCTTTGGCTTCATCCTTAATGCGTTCAGCCTCAAGTTCTGCTTCTTCAAGAATTTTTTGTCTTTCGGTATAGGCTTCACCAAGAATGGTTTTTGCTCTTTCAATGGCTCTTTGACGTACCTTTTCAAGGTAATCTTGTTGGGTCTTTTGGTTCCATTGCTCCTGACGTGAGGCTGCTTGCATAGCATCAAGTTTGCTTATGCTTGATTCACGGTTCGCATCTAAAAAGATGGTTCCCCATGTTTTTTCCTTATTGTCAGAAGCCATAGTATCTCCGATATACGCACAAGTACTACTTGACGAATATACGTGTTATTTGAGTGTTTGTATCTTTTATAAAAACGCTAGTCTTTATTAAATAAAGACATCTCCATTACCACGACTGATGGTTATTTTACCTTCTGCTTCAAGGCGACGTACCACACGAACAATACCTTGCTGTGCAGATTCTACATCGGCAAGGCGTGTTGGGCCCATAAATTCCAATTCTTCACGTATCATATTTGAAGCACGTTCAGACATATTGGCAAAGATTTTGTCTTTTAATTCATCAGGGGCGCCGCGCAAGGCCATGGTAAGATCTTCGTTAGAAACTTCTTTAAGAAGCTCACGTACACCCTTATCGTCCAGATCTTTACAATCGTCAAATACGAACATGAGGTTACGAATATCTTCAGCCATTTGAGCGGAATCTTCTTCAATTTCTGCAAGTACTTCTTCTTCAGTTGCTCTATCAACAGCGTTGAGGATTTCAGCCACAGATTGTACGCCGCCAACTTTCTTGCCCTCTTTGCCTCCCATGGCAATAAGTTGACTTTGCAATACTCTATCTACTTCCATAAGCATATCTTCCGGCACAGCTTCAAGGCGTGCCAAGCGCATAAGAACTTCAGAACGTACACCAGCAGGTAGGTTTACAAGCAAGTTTGCGGCTTGGTCTGAATGCAAATGGCCAAGAATAAGTGCAAGGGTTTGAGGGTGTTCGTTGCGTAGAATTTGTGCAAGTAGCCTTGGGCTTACTTGTTCAAGCTCGCGGAAAGGCGCAGGGCCTGAGTTTAGATTCAAGGAGTCCATAATATATTTAGCCGTTTCAGAATCCACATTTTTGACAAGTAGGCGTTTTAAAATGTCTGAGCCACCGCTTATCATGTCAACGCCTTCCACAAGGGCTGTGTGAAATTCACGCAGAACTTCTTCAACAGTCTCTCTAGGAACAGGGTCAAGGTCTACAATGACTCGAGAAATTGTAGAAATTTCTTGTCTATCCATGCGTTTAAAAACGTCAGCGGTAAATTTATCACCCATGGCTAAGAGTAAGACCGCTATTTTTTGTTGCCCATTAAGCTCCATGAACCACTCCTTGTATATACCTATTCCATACTGGAACTTGTGCCGCTATGTGGTGCTGATACTTTTTTTGTGTCATGATGTTTGTGTAATATATATCGTACACAATACGCACGAGAAAAAACGCTATTATAGTTATACATAAGCACACAAAAACACAGTATCATAAAAAAAGACTTTGGGCTATACGTCATTTTTTTGGCAGTTAGGAGACAATGAATCACCTTTGTACATTTCTACCTGCGTTAGACGTTTTTAAGCCAGCCTTTTAAGATACTAATAGATTGATCCCAATGTTTTTCAGAAAGTAATAGTAAGCGTAATTTTAATTCTTCAACACGCAAATTACTCTCTCTTTGTGCTTTTCGAAGTGCTTTGAGTTCTGCTAGATCTTGCTCATCGCCGGCCCTAGCAACATTTAAAGCTTTAGGCACGGACTGGTTCGCCATCTTTAATCCATCCTCGCATAATTACTATCACTTGATCCATGTGTTGATCAGATAAGTTGAATATATGCACACGCAATGATTCAACATCTTTAAATATCATAAGTTCGTCTTCATCGTCAGTATCAAGGTATACTTGTTCTTCTTCTGCACGTGCTGCTTCTTCAAGAGCTTCGTATAAAGCTATTTGTTCTTCGGCAGAGGGTAAGCCCTCAAGGCCTTCAACCATTTCTCCTGCTTCTACCTTAGGACGAATGAGCGCAAGCACTACAGGGCGTACTACGAGCATGAGGAAGAGGAAGGCAAGAAGAGTATTTAACAATGGTTTACCAAGGCGGTCAGCGTAGTCAACAATAATATCAGCCATGTTGGGGTCAGCAGGTGGTTCTGAGCTGTTAAAGGGCACAGAACTTACTTGTAAGGAGTCACCTCGGTTAGCATCAATGCCTACCGCATTGGCCACAAGAAGTTGTACTCGCTCAATTTCTTCTTGATTACGTGGCATAAACGTCCACGCACCTTCAACTTTTTCATAAGTACCGTCTAAAATAACGGCTACGGTAAGGCGTTTAATATCGCCTACATTTGCTATAATATTTTGTTCTTCTCTATTGATTTCATAGTTAGTTGTGCGTGTTTCACGGCTGCCGGTTTGGGTAGAAACAGAACCGGTAATACCATCACCACGAAAGTTCACATCAGGAGAGCCACCTTCAAGGTTAGCTTGGCCTTGTTGACTTTCTTCGCTACGCTGTTCTGAACGAACTGCTGTTTGCTCGGGATTATAAATTTCACGGCGGATAGTTTTTTGACTAAAGTCCATATCTACGTTGACCTTTGTGACCACACGGCCAGGGCCAAAAACTGGGGTGAGCATGGCGTCAATACGGCGTTCAAGATCACGTTGAACGCGTAATTTGTGTTCCATTTGAGTGGATGAAATGCCGGAAATAGAATCTTCTTCTGGGCGAAAAAGAACTTTACCGCTACTGTCTGTAATAGAAAGGGCTGATCTATCAAGACCTTCTACAGACATAAGCATCATATTGGTAATGGATTGAATTTCTTTACTGCCAGGTTCTCTGCTAGGGTCTGTTAATTGTAAAACTACAGAGGCAGAGGGTTTCATTTGATCTTCTACAAATAAGCTACGCTGGGGAATAACAAGGTGCACACGAGCATTTTCTACACTTGGAAAAGCGCTGATGGTGCGTGCAAGTTCTCCTTGTAGTGCGCGCACATAGTTGATGCGCTGTACAAATTCTGTTTGTCCAACCTTAGTTTGATCAAAAATTTCAAAGCCAATACCTTGACCTACAAGATTACCTTCACCAGCTACTTTAAGGCGTAAATCATACACCTTTTCTGCAGGAACCATGATAGATGTGCCGTCATTGGTTAGGCTGTAGGGAACGTTTTCTTTTTGGAGGAGGGTGACTACGCGGTTAGCATCTTCAGGGCTTAAATTTGCATAGAGCATTCTGTAATCTGGTTTGTTAAACCAAACGACCAAGCCAATGAAGACAGCCACTGTAGCTACTGCTACGCTAGAAATGATTACGCGTTGGGTAAAACTAAATTTATCCCAAAACTCTCTCATTCTATCTGTGACATTATTAAAGTCTGGCATTTGCATAGTACTCTCCGAGTGTCAAAAATTTAGCAATATGCTTAATAGTAGCATAGACCGTGCCAAAATTTTTAAATGGGATTGCTCAAATGGAAAAACATATTTTTGTATATTATAAGACTCCTGCACAATTCATTGTGCGGAGTTTTTGGAGCACTGGCGCTAGCCATTGCGACCAA
>CAYJOQ010000154.1:0-6590 GCA_964371825.1 uncultured Desulfovibrionaceae bacterium | reverse complement strand
GTGGGCGTGCCTTTCTGAAACACGCATGGAAATGCGTTTTTCAGCATCGACTAATAATTTTATTTTCAGAGTGTTGACAAAGTCAACACTCTCGATAAATCAAGAGTAGGCGCAATTTATTTGCGCCGTTAAACGATTGATTTTCGTGTCTTTCCGCTTGGCAGCTTTGCTGACAATAGCGGCTCAAACGCCACAAAGTGGGGTTTGTCATCAGTCTGAGAATAATAATATTATTTTTTATTCTGAGATTTAAGCGCTGCCTTAGCGTTTTTATCACCATTTTTAGCTGCAAGCTTATACCATTTATCAGCTTCTGCAATATTACGCTCAACGCCTGTGCCCTGTTCATATAAGTATCCAAGGCTAAATTGTGCTGCAGCATCACCTTGATCAGCTGCCTTTCGATACCATTTCACAGCTTCTGCATAATTTTGTGCTACGCCTCGGCCTTCTTCATACATAAAACCCATATTATATTGCGCTGGCGCATAGCCTTGTTTAGCAGCTTGTTCATAATATTGTAATGCCTTAGCATAATCTTGCACATAACCACGACCTTCTACATACATAAAGCCAAGATTGTTTTGCGCCATAGCATGGCCTTGATCTGCAGCCTTTTGGAACCAATGCACAGCACGAGTATCACTTTGCTCTGTTCCCTTTGCATGTAAATACATCCATCCAAGTGAATATTGCGCCTCAGCAAATCCTTGTTCTGCAGACTTTGTATACCATGTTATGGCTTCTTTTTCGCTCTTCTTCACTCCACGGCCCATGGTATACATAAAGCCAAGGTTATATTGCGCTATGGCATGCCCACCTTCAGCAGCTTTTTTAAACCAAGATATGGCAGCTCTATAGTCTTTCTTAGTGCCACGCCCTGCGGCAAGAGCGCCGCCAAAGCTATTTTGCGCACTGATATCGCCAGCTTTAGCAGCTTTTTCGTACCAAATTGCGGCATTGTGCACGTTTTTTTTAACACCCTGCCCCGCTTCATATAGACGACCCACAAAATACATGGCTTCAGCATTGCCCTTCTTGGCCAAAGGCTGTAAAATTTCAAAAGCTTTCTTAAAATCTTGTGCTTCTATAGCTCGTTGGGCATCTTCAAGACCTGCAGCCCAAAGAAAGCCAGGATAGAAAATACACTGCGCTGCCAAAAGCATACATACTATAATTTTTTTCACAACAACCTCTTTCACATGACATTTGTCATATATTTTATAAGCAGCACCTAATGTATCTGCTTAAATTATTACTCTGCATAGCTGAACCTTAAAAGCGCGTTTTCAACGCTCACATTCCCACACCTAAAGGTAAAAACGCATCACTCAATTTCATATTTTTTTAATTTATTGTGCAATGTTGCTCGTGTGATACCTAATCTGCGCGCAGCTTCACTTTTATTATCTTCTACCTGCCGCAATGTTTCTTCTATGGCAAGGCGCTCTAGCTCGTCAAGTGAAAGACCAGAGAGAAATACATTCTCTCCCGCATGCCCTCCCACATTTTCTTCCGCATTTTCCCTTAATTCAGACTCTTGAAAAGCACAGCCTCCCGAATCTTTCAGTGTTAAGGGCAACTCTGTTTCGGTAATGGTATCAGTAAGACAAAGAATCACAGCCCGCTCAATGACATTTTCCAATTCTCGCACATTACCTGGCCATGCGTAGCGCAACATGGTATCCATGGCATTTTGCGAAAACCCTGTAATGTGCTTTCCATTACGCTGTGCAAAACGCTCCATAAAAAACGCAGCCAAAAGTGGAATATCTTCCATTCGGTCCTTAAGTGAGGGAACCTCTATGCTAATCACATTGAGGCGAAAATATAAGTCTTCTCGAAAATTACGCTGGCGTACTTCTTCCAAAAGATTTCTATTGGTAGCTGCTATAATGCGCACATCAACAGTTAAGGGAACATCAGATCCAACCCTTTGCACTTCACCTTGCTGCAAGGCTCGTAAAAGTTTTGCTTGTAAAGGCAAGGGCATTTCGCCAATTTCGTCTAAAAACAAGGTTCCCCCATGGGCTTGCATAAATCGACCTTCACGTTTTTTATCAGCACCTGTAAATGAGCCCCGCTCATGACCAAAAAGCTCTGATTCCAAAAGATTTTCAGAAAGAGCAGCACAGTTAACCACAATTAAAGGTTTTTTCGACCTATGGCTTCCCTCGTGCAAAGCTTTTGCCACAAGTTCCTTACCTGTACCAGATTCACCGGTAATAAGAACTGTGGCTTCTGTGGCCGCTATTGTACCAATAAGATAGCGCATATCTTCCATACTTTTACTGCGCCCTAAAATGCCAGGTACATGTGCAGCCTGTGAAAGCTGTCGCCGCAATTCTCTGTTTTCTACAGAAAGACGATTATGCTGCAAAACTCTTTCAAGGGTATGCTGCAAAACATCAAAGTCAAGCGGCTTTATTAAATAATCATATGCGCCTACGCGCAAAGCCTCAACGGCTGTTTCTACCGAAGAATACGCTGTCATTAAAATCACAGGTAAGGCAGGATTAAAATCCAAAATACCGCGCAAAGCATCCATACCACTTACCCGAGCCATACGCACGTCTGTAAGCACAGCATCAAAGCATTGCTCTCGTACTATGACTATGGCCTCATCGCCATCAGTCACCTCATCAACAGCATAGCCCCACGAACTTAAAAGCATGCGCAACATATTTCGATGCGCATCATCATCATCAACAACTAAAATATGTCCTTTGTGAGCCATACTATTTCTCCGATGTGGCAATGGGTATATATAATGTGAAGGTAGTCCCCTGCTCTTGCCTTGTATTTTTTACGCGCTTTTCTGCGTTTTTTTCATGAGACAAAGCTTGGGTGACATCTGAGGTACTGCCCTTTGTTGCCACCTGAGAATATACTGAAATAGAGGCACCGTGTGCTTCTATAATCTTATGCACAGTAGCAAGGCCAAGGCCTGTTCCATGGCCCTTGGTCGTGAAATAAGGGTTAAAAATACGTTTTAAATTTTCACTATTTATGCCATGCCCTGTATCTTTAATTTCGAGCACAAGGCTGTATTTATCCTTAGGGTATACACTAACAAACAAGTGACCACCTTGCGGCATAGCTTCAATAGCATTTAAAAAAATATTCAATAAGGCTTGACCAAAGCGATCTACATCTACCATGACTAAGGGCATAACACGTCGAGTTTTGCGCACATGCACCTGCACATCATTTGTCTCTGTATCTTTACGTAATAATTGTAAAGAATGCTCAACAATAGAATATATGTCCGTTGGTACTGCGTGAATATCTGTTGGCCGTGAAAGGCCAATAAGATCTGTAATTACACGATTTAAACGGTCAACTTCACGAACCATAACCTGTGCCGCTTGCCTATCTTCGCTATCTTTTGGGAAAAGCTGACCAAAATACGTAGCATATCCTTTAATTGAGCTTAAAGGATTACGAATTTCATGCGCAACGCCTGCAGCTAAATTGCCAATGGCAGCCATTTTTTCCTTTCTTGCCACTTCTGCTTCAAGCTCGCGCACTTGCCCTTCTGCAACGTGTTGTTTATGCCTAGATTCCTGCGCTCTTTGAGCATAATACAAAGAAAGCAACAATGCCAACCCTACCAAAATACCACCGCCACCAAGGGTCCACAATTGCATAATACTTTGCTTGTGACTACGTTCAAAAGGCTCAATATTTAATCCTAGAAAAATTAATGGCAACTGCGCTTGTGCACTCCTAAAAGGTGGCCTCATAAAAGGCGACACGCCTTCTGGCTTAAAAAGATCTTTGTTTCTTCGCAAAAAAAGCTGTTCACGCATTTTTTCTTTATCGCCATCATTATTTTCTTGTATTTTTTGTCTTTTCTTTTGAGAAAAGTTTGGCATAAAAGGCCGATATACCACAAATGTTCTTGCCCCTTCCATAGTAGCCATAAACCAGTGCACACTTTCTTGCTCATCATCTTTTGATACATTTTGCAATAAAGCCTCGCTAGCTTCTTCGCCATCTATGTCTAAAATTTCGCCTACACGCGAAGGACTACTATGCGCAAGAATAGTACCATCAGGCATAACTAGGGCCACAAAACGAATATCGCCCCTCACCATTTCTGATAAAAAACTTTGTAACTCTATGGGCCGACGCAAACGCAAGCCTATACGTATATTATTTTCCACGGCTTGTATCAATGCGGCCCCTTGTCCCGTTAAAAGACGTATGGCCGTGGCCTCATTTTGTCCTGTTGAAAGCCCGGTTAAAGCTATCACCACAAGCATGAGTAGCCCTGTCGCACCCAAAATGGGCCAGATGGATAAATTTGTCAGTTTTTTTGATCTACGCGCACGCAAAGAACGCGTGCTTGCCTGATCATGCGTACCCGTTTCTTGCATATTTTGCGCTATATTCTCCTTTTTCATGGACAAAGAATAGCCATAGGAAATGCTTTAGACAAGCACAAAAAACAAGACATACACACAAATCTTACATATATTAAATAAAAAAAACTTTTACACATGCTGTACGTGTTTTTTTGGAACACTTTTTGCTTAATTATTCACACAAGAGTATCCCACCCTTTCCCTTTCGATTCTACTCTCTTGCAAATAATCGCAGTACAATATAAGCTTCAAGAATTCAGGATAGATTATGAATAAAACATTACTATTACCACTTTTATTTTTTGGCTGTCTAAGCCTTGCCTATACCGTACACGCCCATGACCCTATAAAATCAAGCGACATGCGCTGGGCTCAGGAACTCACGGAAGAACAAATAGCCATCGCTAAAGCCATTATTGATGAGGCGGCTCCACGGGTGCAGGCATTGCGCGAAGAAGTACAGGCAAAGATGCGTACATTAAAGAATTTTTGCTACACAGACGTTAAAGATCACGAAGAACTTATTCTCCTTGGGCAACAATTACAATTGTCTCGCGAAGCACTACGACACGAACTCATAACCCTTGATAACCGCCTTATGAGTGAAGCAGGTGTTTCATTAGATAGTGCCTACCGAGGGCGCAATTGTGGAGACCTTACAGAAAGTGAGACATATAGCCCTACAAAGAATTTACAAGTGACCTCTCATTCACAAAATCATAATCCGCATCATCAAGAATAATACGGCGGATACTATACCTCCTTAAAACCGTTAGTCCTGCTGACGGTTTTTTTACAACCAGCACATTTCATACATACAATTTCTCACTCCTATATAGTCGATGCTGAACAACAAATTTTCATGTGTTGTTCAGAAAGGCACGCCCACTCCAAATGCCGATTTGCGGCCGCCAGAAGCAAGTTCTGGCTCATTTTACGGCACGCAAAATTTTTCTTACAGAAAAATTTTGTTAGTCAACACGTGAAAAACAGGTGCAATAGTGTCGATAAATTGCCAAAAAATCGCATTACATGCTTTGTTTATGGCAATTTTTCTGTGAACTCTTAATATGTGAGTGTTTGTAATTACAATGGTTGCATGGTTTTTCAGTGCTGACTATATAATATAAAAACACATCCGATGAACACATAGCTTTTCTGCCTGTATAAGAATAATACAAATGCATAAAAATCGTACACCCTAAAAAACAATATGTATAATTTTTACATAGTAAATTTGTACACTTTACTACCCTAAACACACAAAAAGCATTTTAAATTATAATTTAAACATATTACGACACATTCCATCTTTTGGCACAGCCCTTGCTATAGTAAAAAGCAAGAAGAGACATTTCTCAAAACATACCAATTAGGAGACCTACATGAAAGCGCATAAATTTTTAGTTCCAGCCTTGCTCGTAACAGCTCTAGCTGGTGGAACCTTTATCACAACTTCTGCAATTGCTCATAATAGTGATATGCATAACGGACATGGGTACAACAATACACAAAGCAACCTCACTGAAGAACAACGCACCAAAGCGCGCGCACTTGTGGAAAAAGCCCACGAACAAAACGAAGCTTTGCGCAACAAAATTTTCATCAAGGATCAAGAGTTACAAGCCTTACAAAATGCAACTAATCCTGACGTTCAGGCTGTATCTAAAGCAGCCTCAGAACTTGTAAGCTTGCGCCAAGAGCTACGCACAGCTCGAAAGCAATTGGGCACTGAAATTGATACCGCCCTTGGCCTAAAGCCAGGAACTCACTCCCTTGGCGAGATTATGAGGCACGGACGTGGAATGGAAAAAGGCTACCATAAAGGCAAAGGTATGGGGCGTGAGTGCAATAGAGATCACGATCATCGCTTTCATAATTAATACATTTACCATAAACATAACTTAAAAGATTACAAACTTGGCGTGCAACGCTTTAATATATACGACATGCGGCTCATCCACCGCATAGGCAACGAACAAAAAAACTATAACCTCCTCCTTTAAAAAAACCCCAAATACAACCTCCTCATTGTGGCCACCGCGTTCTGCGGTGGCCATAGCTTTTAACGCATTTAGTGTTGCTACGCGCTGTATTTGTAGAACATTTGAAATGTGCTAATACTAAGCTATACTAGCAACATACAAAATTATATGACTATTTAACCTGACACTGAAAAACAAAAATATTAAAATAATAGATTTTCATAGCTAACATGTA
>CAYJOQ010000153.1:0-6700 GCA_964371825.1 uncultured Desulfovibrionaceae bacterium | reverse complement strand
ACGAAAATCAATCGCTTAACAGCGCAAATAAATTGCGCCTACTCTTGATTTATCGATCGTGTTGACTTTGTCAACACTCTCAGAACAAGGGTAGTGTATACCCTTGTTCCCTGCAATGTTATATATTGTTTGTGATTACAACAACAATGCACAGCCAAAAATATCATAAGATTATATACTTTGTTTTTGGCATTTTTGTTTTTGTAATTGTTACTATTTTGTTAAATGTATATCGTTATAATTCATGTTTTTCGGAGCTATTTAACTTTCAAGTGCCGCCAGCAATATTTCTTCATTATGGGCAATTTGTTCATCAAGGTGTAGTTGCGTTTCTTCCATGTCATCGCGACTAGCTTGCCAGTTACTTGTACTTGCCGCAGCTTGCTTAACTTCAGGGGCAGCACTTGCAGGAGCTTTATATACCGTACGTGGTTTCTTTTTTACCGGTGCTTGGCTCTTTGGAGTAACGGGTTCTTCTTTTTGGACATGTGTAGCATACACAGGGTCGTATACCTTTGTTTCTTCAGCCATAATTTTACGGTATTCTTGTTCTTTTGTCAGGGTATCGGTATAATTTGTTTTTAAAATACGTGAAGTTTCCTGAAGACCTGCGCGAATTTCTTCATATCGATTGGTCAGTTCAATTTTACTGATACGACCAGCTTTTGCCATGGCTACAACGTTTTTAAATTCTTTGTCATAACAATTAGCAGCAATTTTGGCTGCAGCTGTAGTTCTGTCCATATGGGCAGTTTCTTGATTTAATTGACTGGCATATTGAGCAAAGAATTCTCTTTCTTTATTTTTATTCTTGGCAGAAGCATAGGCATGGCCACTAATGGCCCCGGCAACTCCGCCTACAACAGCACCAGCTGCAGCTCCTTCTACTTTTCCGGTGGCTAGTCCGCCCACAATAGCACCTAAAATTGCGCCAACTGCTGCACCACTTGCAGTGGAGTCATTTACCGAGGATTCTTCTTGTCGCAGTTGTGCTACAGGTTGGTAGCACATGGGATAATATGCTACATTAGTAGTTTGCGGGCCATATTTACTGGCACACCCCTGAAGTAAGAAAAGAGAAAAGCAGAAAATCATCATAAGAGACAGAGGCTTTTTTTGTGTGCTTTTCATAATACACTCCTTGGCAAAAATTATACATTACTTTACTCTAAGGTTTGCTTTGAAGCAAGCGAAGTTTTTTATGGTGCGAGTTGTGTGTTGTTAAAACATATCTAACTTGCCAATGCCTCCTCATTGGTGTATGTTCTACTAATGGTGAGGAGTTTTTTGTAAATGTAAAGACTGTTGATTTGTTATTATATGTTCTTTTATGTAATACATTTCTTAGTCTTACCTGCACTGACTCTACTTTCTTTCATCGATTTAACACATTTCAGTTGAGGAGAGTTCTTATGAAACGTGCCTTATTGCTTACGATTACTGCGGCTCTTGTGTTATCTTCTGGTCTAGCTTTTGCTGCTTCTGTGAAGCACCTTACAATGGGAACTGGCGGAACTGCTGGTGTTTATTACCCTCTTGGTGGAGCTATTAGTCAGATACTTAGTTCTAAAAGTGATGGAAAGTATTCTGTAACTGCTCAAACAACGGGTGCATCCGGCGAAAATATGCGCCTTATTGAAGCTAAAGAAGTTGATTTAGCTATTTTACAAAACGACGTAGCACACTCAGCTTATAATGGTATTGCTCCATTTAAAGATAAGCTTGAAGGCGTGCGTGCCATTGCGCGTTTATATCCTGAATATGTACACGTTGTGGCAAGTAAGGATAGTGGTGTTAAGAAATTTGAAGATTTTAAAGGCAAAAAAGTTTCTGTGGGCGCTCGTGGTAGCGGTAACGAAGTGAATTGTCGTCAAATATTTGATTTTTATGGTCTAGATTATAAAAATGTAGAACCTGTATTCTTGCCATATGGCGAAACAGCTGATCAATTCAAAGATCGCGCACTTGATGGATTTGTTTTCACCATAGGTACGCCTAACCCTGCTATTCAAGATATCACCACTGCACAAGAAGTTACCTTTGTTCCTCTTGATGGTCCTAAAAGTGATGCAGTTGTAGAAAAATTCCCTTATCTTGTGAAGGACGCCATTCCTGCCAATACTTATAAAGGGCAATCTGAGCCTATTCCTACATTATCTGTGCAAGCCATTTTGGTTGTTAACAAAGATATGTCTGATGAAGATGCATATCGCATAACACAGCTTCTTTTTGAAAATGTAGATGAAGTTGGCAAGGCACATAAAAAAGGTACAGAAATCATGATTGATAAGGCTACCAACGGCATTACTATTCCTTTCCACCCAGGTGCTACTAAGTACTTGAAAGAAAAGGGTGCTATAAAATAGTTTTTGGTAGAATCTATGACGGCATGAAGTCTTCATGCCGTCTTTTTTGCACGCATCATTGTGGGTAAAAGCAGATAAAATCATATTTAACAGTTTTTATCTCATTATTGCAAAGTATTTGCCATGCTGTCATTGCTTTACGCGTGAAACGTTATACAACCTCTGTGGGCGTAATTACATGGACGTAGTTAACAGGAATTATTGATGCGTAAAATCATAACAATTGTTGTTTTGCTTGGAAGTATACTCATTGCTTTTATACCTTGTGCATGGCTTATGGGGAAAAATCAGCAGGATGAAATTGTGCTTGTTAGCCCTATATGGGGGCAAAGGCATTTTGGTATACTGTTTACACATTCTGTAGCCTTAAGCCCTGTTGAAGAATGGTTTTATGTAGAAGATGAAACCATCATTCTTAACTCAACCATATATGAAGATTTTGGTGCAGGCTTGCCTCATGAAGCAGATGCAGGACAAAGGATGTCCTTCAAAGACGGCAAAATCTTTATTACTGGTTATGATGTACGCATTCCAAACTTGGTTGTTAGAGTGGGGCGTATAGCAAATCATGCTTTGTTGTTACCTGAATTGTTTATGGAAGGCAGGCATGTGTTGTCATTACATACAGTAGTTAAGCCTGGTCAATCCATTTCATTTACAGTGCAAAAAATATCTTTATTTGCTGTGTGCTCTCAATATGTAACAAAACTTTTTATATAAAAACGTTTTAATAAGTATTGTCATTGTGGTGTGTAGCTTTTTTACTAGTATATTTTTAAGTGAGCTTACATAAAAATGCTTTAAATACTTACTAAAAACTATCAACATTGGTATATTTTCACATTGCAAAATTTTTTATACTATGTACGTGTTCATATGTGGCTAGTACTGTGTATCGCGTAAAAGAAGGAGAAAACCATATGAGTCATAATGAGCGTATGGAGCAAACTCGTGAAGAAGGGGCAAAGGATTTTGCCGTTGAAGGTAAACTTGATGCCAATATTGCAGAACAAATGCAAGAAAAAGTGGATGTTTCTGAAATTGTAGCTAAATACGATAAAGAGGCAACCTATAGGCAATTTACTGGATATTTAGATCTTTTTGTGCGTGTTTTGTGTATTGCTTTTTCATGCTTTCATCTTTATACAGCCGCCTTTGGTTCTTTTGCGCCGCAAATTCAGCGTTCTGTGCACCTTGGTTTTGTTTTGTGTCTTGTGTATCTTTTGTATCCGGCTCAAAGCAAGAAAAACTTAGACAAATTACCTATCATTGATGTGGTATTTGCCATGCTGGGCGCCATTGTTTGTGGGTATATTGTGTATAATTATGATATAATTGTGCTTGATGCAGGGCCGGCAACTGATATGGATCTTATTTTTGGATTCATGACTATTTTGCTCGTTTTAGAAGCCACACGACGCATTGTTGGTTTGCCCATTGCTCTTGTTGCTACCATATTCTTATTGTACGCACTTTTTGGAAATTATATACCAGGCTTGCTTGGGCATAAAGGATTTTCCATTTCGCGTATTGTAGGGCATATGTATTTGACCACTGAAGGTATTTTTGGCATGCCCCTAGGTGTTTCTGCTTCATTTGTATTTTTATTTGTACTCTTTGGAGCATTTTTACACAGTACAGGCCTTGGAAAGTTTTTTATCGACTTAGCCCTTGCAGCTGCAGGGCAATATGTGGGTGGTCCTGCTAAGGTGGCAGTTCTTGCAAGTGGTTTTTTTGGTACTATTTCAGGGAGCTCTGTAGCAAATACGGTGTCAACAGGCACCTTTACCATTCCGCTTATGAAAAGCGTTGGCTATCGAGGCCATTTTGCTGGTGCAGTTGAAGCTGCCTCATCTACTGGTGGTCAAATTATGCCTCCCATTATGGGAGCTGCTGCCTTCATTATGGCGCAGTTTCTTGGTGTAAGCTATTTTGAAATTGCAAAAACAGCTATTATTCCAGCAGTATTATATTATTTAGCAGTAGGCTTTATGGTGCATATGGAAGCAAAACGCCTTGGACTTCAAGGTATTCCAAAAGATCGTTTGCCTGTGACCATGCAGGTTTTGCGTGAGGGTGGTTATTTGCTTGTGCCTATTTTTGTGCTCATTTATTTACTTATGCAGGGCTATACACCTTTAAAATCAGCATATTATTGTATTGTTACCACAGTTGTTATTTCTGTGTTGGCAAATAACTGGAAGGCCTATAAAGAAGTTCAAGTTACAAATATTCCTGTGAATACAGCGCTTATAGAATGTAATATTCTTAACGGTAAAGCTGTACTTTCAGCCATGGAAAATGGCGCACGTTTAGCTCTTGGTGTAGCTGCTGCCTGTGCGTGTACGGGACTTGTTATTGGTGTAGTTACGCTTACAGGTATGGGGCTTAAACTTGCCAATGCCATTGTGGCCCTTTCTGGTGGTAGTTTTATGCTGACCCTTGTGCTTACCATGTTTGCTTCTATTATCCTTGGTATGGGGCTGCCTACAACTGCAAAATATATTGTGCTTGCTACCATTGCAGCGCCAGCTATTGTTAGTTACGGCGTACCAGAAATGGCAGCGCACTTATTTATTATGTACTTTGGCATATTGGCAGACCTTACTCCGCCGGTGGCCTTGGCAGCGTATGCAGCTGCGGGCATTGCGCAAGCTGACCCCAATAAAACAGGATTTACGGCAGTAAAGCTTGCCTTAGCAGGATTTTTAATCCCGTATATTTTCTGCTATAATCCTGGACTACTCATGATTGGTGCCACAGGCCTTGAAGTTGTTTTTTATGTAACAACAGCTGCTTTTGGTATTATGGCATTATCCTTTGCCAATGTGGGATATTGGTTGCGTAATCTGTATTTCTGGGAGCGTATTTTGCTTGCAGGTGCAGCTATTGCTCTTATTACTCCTCAGTATACCACAGACCTTGTAGGTGCCGGAATTATGGCTGCCGTTTATGCAATGCAAAAATTTATGCCAAAGGATCCTAAAGTAGCGCAAGTGTAGTAAATGTATTAAGATAGTTATATTTGTTTTCATGTTGTGATAATCCCTTGGGCGTATAGCTTAAGGGATTATCACTTTTTTTGCTCATTAATCCATTGACAAATGCCCTTATTGATAATAGTATCCATTAAAAGTGGAGGATATATGAGCCAAACTCGTATGACAAGGCAACGTGCCGTTATTTTGGAAGAATTAAAAAAAACAAAGAGTCATCCCACTGCTGATGAAGTGTATGGTTTAGTACGCGAACTTTTGCCACGCATAAGTCTTGGTACTGTCTACAGAAATCTTGATTTTTTAGCAGAAACTGGTGAAATACTTAAACTTGAATCTGCCGGTGCTATTATGCGCTTTGACGGTGATACTTCATGGCATCAACATGTGCGTTGTGTTCATTGTGGTCGCATTGGAGACGTTATGCACGCACAACCAAAACCTAATATTGAAAATATTGCTGTAGAAGGCTTTAATGTGACTGGTGCTCGAATAGAGTATGACGGTGTTTGCCATCGTTGCGCAACGTCAATGCAGTAAAGAATAGTATAGATAACTAGGTAATTTTTCTTTACTAAAGACTATGATGCAGTACGATCTTTTTGCATTATGCTAAAAATACGTATTCTCATAAGGACATAGAAACAAGGTATACAAAGTGGGCAAATGTATTGTGTAAAAACCATAATATATATGCTAAGCTTATAAAAAATACAATAATTTTAGTTTCTTATATATGGATTATTTCACTCGCAAATAGTATTTACGTCTCCCCCCTTTTTTTCATGTACATATACGCACATTATGGCAGTATGCCAATAGAGTTCACCTCTTATGCATCTCCTATGTTGACTTTACAGCAACCTTGTGGAATAATGAACGTGTAGTTTCATATATTGTGTAAAAGATTGTATTAACAATATGTTCAACTTATGGAGGTTTTTTATGGCAGAACCTAAGGATATGTGGCGTTGTCAAGTTGCAAATTGTGGTTTTGTGTATGACCCTGATAGGGGTGATAAAAGAGCCAAAATTGCTCCTGGGGTTAAATTTGAAGAACTTCCTGAAGAGTGGAAGTGTCCTGTGTGTAAGGCAACAAGAAAAACTTTTCAGGCTATGGGATAGATATTAATGGGAAGGGAATAGACTCCTTTCCCTTTTTTATGTGTAAAAAATACTCCACTGGCCAAGCTAGCGGAGTATTTTTTTGTGATGCTTCTTATTTGTATGATAGTCAGCACTGAAAAACCATGCAACCATTGTAATTACAAACACTCACATAGTAAGAGTTCACAGAAAAATTGCCATAAACAAAGCATGTAATGCGATTTTTTGGCA
>CAYJOQ010000152.1:0-6726 GCA_964371825.1 uncultured Desulfovibrionaceae bacterium | reverse complement strand
TAGATTCAACCTCTAAGCAATTTTCTTGCACCAATACTTTAGATAGAGCGAAAGAAGAAAGTGCCAAAGGTCCTGCAAACGTATAGGAAACATCAGCATCTAAGCTTATTCCTAGCCCCATAAGTCCACAAGCCGCTAAAAAAGGCCAACAATAAAAAAGCTTTCGTGAACAAGTTATCATACGTCCTCCTGTGTTGTGATATGTGATAAGCTGTAAAGCTACACTATCTATAGATAACAAATCAGACAAGCATTTAGAAAAGTGGAAAAAATTTAGAGCATAAAACCTTGCAGGTAGCTACAAAAAACTAAATAATTTATCGTATTATAGGACATTAATATGAAATTTTTTCATACAAATACTGAGCGCATTGCTCTGAATTATGGCACAACTTGGTATGAATTTCAAAAAGGAGATTTGAAGAAAAATTCAGAACTTTGCTGGAAGGAAGATTCATTATACATCTATGATACAGATATGGATGACAATAATGTTCATGATTTTTTCAACAGAATAATCCCCCATTACGACCCTTATGCGCAAGTAGAGGTTTCCAAAAAACTTTGGAAAATACTTTATGAGGCATCAAAAAATGAAACAGCAGAAATTCAACAAATCATAGATGAGCTAGCTCCGTGGCTTGATGAAGTTTTCAAAGTGGAAAATGCTATTGTAATTTATGGCTTATAAGATATATGCAAGTATGCCTTATTGCCCCTATCTTTGGTGAAGAAGGGTGAAGAACCGTGAAGAACCACTTTCAAAAATGGTGGAAAAGTGGTGGATAAGAATTTAAAAACAGAAAAGGGGTTTATGATTTTTAATCATAAACCCCTGAAATTTCTGGTCGGGATGAAAGGATTTGAACCTTCGACCCCTTGAACCCCATTCAAGTGCGCTCCCAGGCTGCGCTACATCCCGACGAGGAGTTTTATAAGCGTGTTAGTCATGCCTGTCAACGTAAAAACACACAAATTTCACATTTTTTTATACTATCTACTTTGCGTCACATTGCCATTTAGGATTTTAGATTTATCTATAATGATAATTTTATTACTTTTTTTCAAATTTACATATTATTTTTCTGTAAATTCAGCAATATAACTTTTAAATACCTATTTGACATAAGGGTAATTATGAAAATTTTTCGAGATATGATAGAAATTAATGAAGAGCTTTGTAATGGCTGTGGACAGTGCATTCTTGATTGTGCCGAACACGCTTTACAAATAGTTGATGGAAAGGCCAAGGTTATATCAGAATCCCTTTGCGACGGTCTTGGGGCTTGTTTACAAGGGTGTCCACAAGGCGCTTTGCAAATTGTTACACGTGAGGTACTACCTTTTGACGAAGAAGCTGTGCATGCATTACAAAAGGCCCAAAAATCTTTAGGCCATACTGCAACAAAGCTGGGTCAAGATTCCCCTATTCTTACTCATTTACATCCCCTTGATGAGCCTTTACACACAGGCAGGTGTTCTTCTGCATCAAAACAAGCAAAACAAACATGGCCTATAAAGTTACGGCTAATGCCACCTACAGCCCCATTTTTGACAAACGCCAATATTTTATTAGTGGCCGATTGTGTTCCTGCAAGACATGAAAACTTTGCCAAATTACAAAAGAACCACG
Source organism: uncultured Desulfovibrionaceae bacterium (assembly GCA_964371825.1). Classification (GTDB taxonomy): domain Bacteria; phylum Desulfobacterota; class Desulfovibrionia; order Desulfovibrionales; family Desulfovibrionaceae; genus CAYJAD01. The sequence continues at coordinate 5,093 of CAYJOQ010000152.1, read as the reverse complement.
TAGTGCTGATGACATGCCCTAAGTTTGAAGATCATAACGCAATTTTGAAAAAACTCTCTGAACTAGTTCAAAATAATACTATTCAGCACATACACACCATGCGCATGTCTGTTCCTTGCTGTAAAAGGCTGCATACTCTTACCAAGCAATGTCTTTTGCAAAACACGCAATCCGTAAACATACAGACAACATATAGCATTATTGATACCTAATAATTAATATAATCGACACTGAACAACACATTTTCACGTATTATTCAGAAAGGTACGATGATTGGGGCACCAAATACCCCTTTAGAGTCGGCAGAAGCAAGTTCTGTCTTATTTGACGCAGCGTAAACTATTCTTTGCAGAACATTTTACAGTTGATGCTGAGCAACACGTAAAAACGTATTGCTCAGCATCAACTAAGGTAAGGATCATTCCCTTCCCACAATGAACACATAAACCTCTAGGCCATATCTTCAGTAAGTATCATATTTCTAGCGGCTCTTGTTTCATCAAGACGACGCACAGGAGTATTTACCGGAGCATTTTGTAGAGCTTCAGGATTTTCAAGGCCAAGCTTCACTACATCGTGCAATGCAGCAGCAAATTCGTCCATGGTTTGTTTATTTTCAGTTTCTGTGGGTTCAATCATAAGGCATTCTGGTACGATAAGCGGAAAATACACTGTGGGTGCATGGTAACCTTTATCAAGTAGCCCTTTTGCCACATCAAGGGCGCGAGTGCCTTCAGGTGTTGAGGCCACAAATTCGTGACCGCAAATACGCAAATGCGGAACATCCAAGAAGTCTTCTACTAATCTCTTAAGATAATTTGCATTCAGTACGGCATATTCTGATGCACGAGTAAGGCCTTCGGCACCAAGGCGCAGTACATAGGCATACGAACGTAGAAAAATACTAAAACTGCCATAGAAAGGAGCAATATAGCCAATGGATTTAGGATAGTCATAGCCTAAGCAAAATGTACCGTCAGGCTTTTTTTCTACCCGCGACACAGGCAAATAAGGAACTAAACGTTCAGATACGCCTACGGGGCCTGAACCTGGGCCACCGCCGCCATGGGGAGTACCTAGAGTTTTATGTACATTCCAGTGCACAACATCAAAGCCCACGTCACCCACACGCATCTTACCCATAATGGCATTCATATTGGCACCGTCATAGTAGAGTAATGCGTCAACAGAGCGCATTTTTTCCACGATTTTATCCAAATGATTTTCAAACAGTCCCAAAGTATTAGGACAAGTCATCATAATACCGGCCACTTCATCATCAAGGGCAGCTTCAAGAGCTTGCGGATCAATTATACCATCTTTTGAAACAATGTTTACCACTTCATAACCGGCAAGTACGGCAGAGGCAGGATTAGTGCCATGGGCTGAGTCTGGGCAAATAATCTTTGTTTTTTTATTTCCTTTATCACGATGGTAGGCAGCAATAAGTTGTACACCGGTAAATTCTCCGTGTGCGCCGGCCATGGGTTGCATGGTATAGCCTGCCATACCGGTAATTTCGCACATAAGCTGTTCAAAGTGCCAAATGCATTCAAGAGCGCCTTGTGTATATTTTTCACCGCCAGGCAATTGGGCTAGAGCCGGATGTAGCGAACTAAAACCAGGAAGTGCGGCAACAGCTTCAGTGAACTTAGGATTATACTTCATGGTGCAAGAGCCTAAGGGATAAAAGTTGCTATCGACGCTATAATTTTTTTGCGAAAGCAAGGTAAAATGACGAACCACATCAAGTTCAGAAAGTTCTGGCATTTGCAAAGGATTTTGACGTAACAATGTTTCAGGCAACATATCCTTGGCAGTTTTGCTTGCTGCATGGGGAAGAACTCCTGTTCGCCCTTTTACAGATTTTTCATAGAGTGTTTTCATGCAAGAACTCCTTTTACTGCACTAATCATAGCGTCAATGTTTTCTGTGCTTGTTTTTTCTGTGCAAGCTACAAGCAGAACAGTATCCATATCTGCATAATAACGATCAACAGGAAAGCCAATAGCAAAACCATGATCAAGCATTTTCCCTGCCAATTCTTTGGCTGAGCAAGGCAGTTGTAAGGCAAATTCATTACCATAAGGGGCATCATGTAAAAGACGTACACCTGGAATACTCGTCCATTGGCTGGCGGCATAGCGGGCTTGCTCCATGCTTAAAAGAGCCACACGGCTTAGGCCTTCTGTACCAAGAAGTGCAAGATACATGATACTGCGTAAGGCACAAAGAGATTGATTAGAACAAATATTTGACGTGGCCTTAGCACGACGAATATGTTGTTCACGCGCTTGTAAAGTAAGCACATAGCCTCTTTTTCCATCCACATCATTGGTGCGGCCGGCAATACGCCCTGGGAATTGACGAATAAGCTCTTTACGGCATGTCATAATGCCAAGGTAAGGCCCGCCAAAAGAAAGAGGCATACCAAGGGCTTGACCATCAGCAACAGCTATATCTGCACCCATTTCACCAGCAGTTTTAATAAGCGCTTGCATAATGGGATACACAGACATAATAGAGAGCACTTTATGACTTTTTGCATGCGCATAAAGGGCCGTAAAATCTTCTATTGCCCCAAAAAAATTGGGGTTTTGTGTAATAATGGCAGAACAAGAACTGTCTATAACTTGCGTTAATGCCTCAAAATCAGGGCGGCCATTTTTATGTGCAACTTCCACTATTTCCATAGATAAGTTCGCAGAATAGCCTTGGAGCATAGTGCGCCAAATGGGGTTTACACCGCCATCAACCACAATTTTTTTACGCCCCGTATGACGCATGGACATAAGGGCAGCTTCAAAAAGCGCTGAACCACCGTCATATACAGAGGCGTTGGAACAATCCATGCCAAAAAGACGAGTTACTGCAGTTTGATATTCAAAAATAGCCTGCAAAGTACCTTGTGAAGATTCTGGTTGATATGGCGTATAGGCGGTATAAAATTCACCGCGTGCAGAAAGAGCATCTACAGCTTTAGGTATGGCATGGTCATAAAAACCTGCCCCTAAAAAGCTCACCATATTGGTGGTATTTTTAGCAGCTAAGCCTTCAAGATATGCGCATACGCTCATTTCGCTAAGGCCTTTGGGTAAATCAAAAGATTTTGGACGCATGGAAGGCTGAATATCAGCAAAAAGATCATCCAGCGTGGTCACACCAATGCGTTCAAGCATTTGCCGAACTTCTTCGTCGGTATGAGGAATAAAGGGCATAGGGTATCCACCTATTAGCTTATGCCAAAATCAGACACATGCCTTTTTGCATGCAACATATTTGGCGTGAAACATGAACACATGCCCACAACAGGCATGTATTGAAAAAGAGGAGTAAAACAATATTGCTATGCTTACTCCTCTGTGTGTCAAAGATTAAATTGCTTTGAACTTGTTTAAACGAAGCAATGCTATATGCAACTGCAACATATACAACAACGTCCGTCTGTGTTTTCAATCACACATAAAAATATATTCTAATGTGCTTCTTCAGCACAAAGAGCTTCATAAGCTGCAGCGTCAAGCAAATCTTCTGATTTTTCAGTAACTTTTACACGAAGCATCCAACCATCGGTATAGGGTGCATTGTTTATAACTTCAGGAGCATTGTTAATGGCGGTATTTACAGCAATAACTTCGCCAGCAACAGGAGCATATAATTCACTTGCAGCTTTAACAGATTCAATGGAGCCAAATTCTTCACCAATGGTAAGAGTATCACCTTCAGCAGGAAGATCCACATAGGTAACATCGCCAAGAGCTTCTTGTGCAAAGTGGGTAATACCAATAATAGCTTCATCGCCTTCAATTCTTACCCACTCATGGGTTTTATCATACATAAGTTCTTTTGGAATGGACATGCAAGTCTCCCTCTCAATTATAATTTTATCCGTGCAGTACCCTTAGTATAAAAGGGCAAGTCCACAACAATGCAAGGTAAGGATGCACGTGCTGTACGCACGGCAAATTCTGTATTTGCAGCATGGGCACTATCAACCCACGCAAAAGCTATCACATACCCCAGTGAAGGAGCAAAGGAACCGCTAGTGACAATACCCACTTCTTCACCAGAAGGAAGTATAAGCACATCACCATGACGTGCGGCTCTGCGCCCTTCAATGCGCAAGGCAAGAAGTTTTTGACGCAACTTGTGTGCATGCTCATGCCCTACATATGGCGCTGTAGTTGTAAGCATTTTTCCCATACCGGCTTCGGTGGGATTATGCTTATCATCAAGTTCATGCCCATATAAAGGAAGCCCTGCCTCAAGGCGCAAAGTATCTCTCGCACCAAGGCCTGCGGGCTTAACACGCGCATCTTGCAAAAAAGCTTCCCAAAGGGCAAGAGCTTTTTCCCAAGGTACATATAATTCATAACCAAGTTCACCTGTATAACCGGTGCGGCTCACAAGCATTTTTTCTCCTTCAAAAAGTTTATATTCAAAGGAAAAATACCCCAGATGACGAAACGACTCATTCAGCACAGATTCAAGCACAGCTAAAGATTCAGGCCCTTGTAAGTCAATCTTCGCAGTTTTGCTTGAAACATCTTGCAAAACAACACCTTCTGGCATGCGCTCTTGTAAGGCAGCAAAATCAGAAGCAGTACAAGCCCCATTAACCACAAGCATAAATTCATTATCACCCATTCTGTACACAATGAGATCATCTAAAATATTGCCCGCTTCATTGAGTAAAAAGCCATAACGACATTTACCCTCTTTTAATGTTTCAATATTATGTGTCACTGCGTTTGCCAATGCCTTAGCAGCACCTTCTCCGCTGAGAAGAAATTCTCCCATATGACAAATATCAAAAACAGAAGCTACGTTACGCGTATGCTCATGCTCAACTAAAATACCTGCATATTGAATGGGCATATCCCATCCTGCAAAACCGGCCATCTTGGCACCTTGATTACGATGCCATTGGCTTAAAGGCGTTTCTAAAAGAGCCGTCACAATGCCTCCTAAAAATACACATAAAAAATTAATAACAAAAGTTTCAGACTGATGACAAACCCCACTTTGTGGCATTTGCGCCGCTATTGTCAGCAAAGCTGCCAAGCGGAAAGGCACGAAAATCAATCGTTTAA
>CAYJOQ010000151.1:0-6749 GCA_964371825.1 uncultured Desulfovibrionaceae bacterium | reverse complement strand
GTGTTGACTAACAAAATTTTCTGCAAAGAACATTTTGCGTGGCATGCAATACGCCAAAACTTACTTCCGGCAGTAGCAAGGCGGTATTTGGAACCAACGTGACTTTATGCCCCAAAGGGGATTTAGAACAATGCGTAAAAACGTGTTGTTTAGATCGACTACCATGGTTGTATACCGTAATACAATTGACAAAGTCTATATATTTACAGCATACTAAATGAGCTTTTGGAAAAGGGTAGGTGTCATATGAAGTACAAATTGTATGGCACAAAATCATAAACCTCACATCATACTTTTTGCATTACTTTTTTTAAAATGTATTAGCATCATTTAATTATTTGAAATAAAAAAACAATTCCAAAGATGCACATACATTTTTTATTCACCAACGGCTTTAATTGTATGGAGTCTGTATTATGAATAAGAAGACATTGCTAATCTTATCAGTATGCCTAGCATTGACTCTAGGAAGTAGTCCGGCCTTTGCCAATGACGATATAAAGATTGGCGTTGCTGGCCCTCTTACCGGAAATCTTGCAAATTTAGGCATATCTAGCCTACATGGTGTGAAGGTTGTTGCAGACATATGTAATGCCAAGGGCGGAATATTAGGCAAAAAAATTACTATTATAGCAGAAGATGATCAATGTATGCCAAAACTTGCTACAACTGTGGCTGAAAAGCTTGTTGCAAATAAGGTTGACGTTATTGTGGGTCACATTTGCTCTGGCGCTACAAGTGCAGCCATGCCTGCCTATAATACTGCCAAAATTATTTCCATGTCACCAGCAGCTACAACTCCAAGCCTTACCCTTACTGGGAAAAATCCTTATTTTTTCCGCACTATTGCTAATGATAATACTCAAGCAAAACTTACATCATCATTTGTTACAGGCACATTACAAGCAAAAAACATTGCCATAGTACATGACGGAAGTGCTTACGGAAAAGGCTTTGCTGAAACAAATAAGGTACTTATTGAAAAAAACAATGCGCAAAAAGTACAATTTTTTAAGACCATAGCTCCCAATGCCAACGATTATACACCTATTATCAAAATCCTTAAAGATAAAAAGATAGATGCTATTATTTTTGGTGGATACCATCCTACTGCTTCAACACTTATACAGCAAATGGCTCAAGAAGGTATGCATATTCCCTTTTTAGGACCTGACAGTTTAAAAAATGCCAATTTCATTCAAATGCTTGGCGAAAATACTAAAAATGTATATGTTTCTTCCCCCAGCGAAACGCGCACTCTTAAAATATCTAAAAAAGCATACAAAGAGCACGTTGACATGTTTGGCACAGAACCTGGTGTTTTTTATTATACCGCCTATGCAGCAACACAAGCCCTTTTACAAGCTATGGAAAAAGCACAAAGCACTGATATAGATAAGGTTATACATATTCTGCAAACGCAAACAGTGGATACTCCTGCAGGAAATATAACATTTAGCGCCACAGGTGATGCCATAGGCGTTGCCCTTTCCATATACCAAATCAAAAAAAATGATTTTGTAGAAACTAAACACAAAATCACCATTGAATAATAGCTTATTAAGGTAGTAGAAAATTGTACCAATCTTTAACTTTAGGAGTCTTTAATGAATAAAGGTAAATCCTTACTCTTATCTGGTTTAGTTTTAGCCATGTTTGCCACTCCTGCTTTTGCAGCTGAAGTGATAAAGCTTGGCGTTCCTGGCGCACACTCTGGAGACCTTGCCTCTTATGGAACCCCTACCCTTAATGCTGCTACCTTAGTTGCCGAAACGTTTAATGCTAAGGGTGGTATTTTGGGAAAACAAATAGTTGTAGTACCTCAAGATGATGAATGCAAGCCTGCTCTTGCCACCAATGCGGCTACAAAGCTTGTTTCTGACGATGTAGACATTGTACTTGGTCATATTTGTTCTGGCGCAACCATTGCTGCTATGCCCATATATAACAATGCTAAACTTGTGGCTATATCACCTTCTGCAACAACGCCTACTCTCACAAGCAGTGGACAAAATCCGTATTTTTTCCGCACCATTGCCAATGATAATGTGCAAGCAAACCTCTCGGCAGTATTTGTAAATGACACCCTAAAAGCCCAAAGAGTCGCCATCATTCATGATAATGGTGACTATGGTAAGGGCTATGCCGAAACCAATAAAATCCTTATTGAAAAAGCAGGTAAGGCTGAAATTGTGTTTTTTGACGCAGTAAATCCCGAAGCGGTTGACTATAGCGCCATCGTGCGCAAGCTTAAAAGAGAAAAAGTAGACGCAGTTATTTTTGGCGGTTATCACCCTACTGCTTCTAAACTTGTACAGCAAATGGCTCGCGATAGAGTAAGAGTAGCCTTCATTGGCCCAGACGGTCTTAAAGATGATTCATTTATAAGAATGGCTGGTAAAAATTCAGAAGGCGTATACGCATCCTCTCCAAGTGATACCAGCAACTTAGCCATACATAAAGAAGCTCATGAACAGCATCTTAAAAAATATAATTCTGAACCAGGTGCGTTTTATTATAATGGATATGCTGCTGCTCAAGTGCTCCTTTCAGCCATTGAAAAAGCAGGCAGCACCGATACGGACAAAATTATTGCTGCATTACGCACTGAAGCTATAGAAACTCCCGTTGGCAAAATATCTTTTGATACTAAGGGTGACCCCCTTGGCGTTGGCCTTTCTATGTATCAAGTAAAAAACGGTAAATTTGTAGAAACTGAACACAAAATTACCATTAATTAATTTTTTAGCGGAGTCACCTTGAATTTTTTATCCTCATGGTGACTCCGCGTATACGTATCAATACACACATCACAATACATTATAATTATTTATAAAATATAAACACTATAAATATACAAATGTATATATCGTGATACTACACTGTTTTATTTATGGATATAACAAATGGACATCCAATACTTTATTGAACTTTTCTTTGGTGGCCTTACTCGTGGAAGCATTTATGCGCTCATTGCCCTAGGATATACGTTAGTATATGGAATTATTGAACTTATAAATTTTGCCCATGGTGAAATTTATATGATTGGGGCCTTTACTGGTCTTGTAGTTGCCTCTGCCCTTGGTATAATGGGCTTTCCTGCCATAGCCATTTTATTAATTGCTGCCCTTGTGGCTATTCTCTGGTGCGCATCATATGGCTTTACCATGGAAAAAGTTGCCTATAAGCCCTTACGCGGTGCCCCAAGACTCTCACCACTTATCTCTGCCATTGGTATGTCTATTTTTTTACAAAACTATGTAATTTTAGCGCAAACGTCAGATTTTGTACCCTTTCCTCAATTGCTTCCCGAATTTGAATTTTTATATGCTTTGGATATCATGGGCACAAGTGATTTTATTATTTTAACAACAAGCACCATTGCCATGGTCGCTCTAACACTCTTTATTCAATATACCAAAATGGGTAAAGCCATGCGCGCCACAGCGCAAAATCGCAAGATGGCTCTTTTATTAGGCATTGATGCTGATAGAATTATTTCCCTTACCTTTATTATTGGCTCATCGCTTGCTGCCATTGGCGGTGTGCTTATTGCCTCGCATATTGGTCAAGTAAACTTTGCCATTGGCTTTTTAGCTGGCATTAAAGCATTTACTGCAGCAGTGCTTGGAGGTATTGGTTCCATTCCTGGTGCTATGCTTGGCGGCATTGTGTTAGGACTTTGCGAAAGCTTCACCACAGGGTATTTCTCTGGAGAATATGAAGACATGTTAGCATTTGGTATACTTATACTTATTCTTATTTTCCGTCCTGATGGAATTCTTGGCAAAGCCAAGGTACAAAAAGTATAGGAGCTAGCAGATGAAAGCACCAATAAAAGCTTGTTTAGTTGCTCTGTGGTTCATGGTTTTAACCTTTCCTCTTATGGGCTTACATATTAACACCATTGAAAATACATTTTCAATTCGATATGAACGCATAGTACTTCTTGGCGTAAGCATTTTCTTTCTCGCTATGCTCTGGCATTATTGCTTTGAACACAAAAATAAAGGGCTGCCCATTATATCCATACCAAGCGGTGTGAGTAGCAATATAACTCAACTTTTAAGTAATACGCTATTTACAAAGGGTATTCTCATTGCTTTACTTATATTGGCAGTAGTTATGCCTTTTATAAGTTCTTTGTATCAAACCAATATTATGATATCTGCCCTACTCTATGTAATGCTAGCTCTTGGCCTTAACATTGTTGTGGGTATTGCAGGGCAACTTGTGCTTGGCTATGTAGCCTTTTATGCCGTAGGTGCCTATACCTATGCCATTTTAAATCAATTTTTAGGCCTTGGTTTTTGGGTATGCTTACCCCTTGGTGGTTTTGTGGCAGTACTCTTTGGCCTTGCCCTTGGTTTTCCTGTATTACGTCTTCGTGGTGACTACTTAGCCATTGTAACTCTTGGTTTTGGCGAAATTGTACGAATCGCGTTGCAAAACTTTAGTTCGCTTACGGGCGGACCGCGCGGCATTAGTAATATTCCGCCTCCCAATTTTTTTAATCTTGATCTTGATTTAAATATGACAACCACTGCTATTTATTATCTTATACTTATAGCTGTTCTTATTACCGTTGTTATTATTTCACGTATTAAAAATTCACGTGTTGGCCTTGCTCTTTTAGCATTGCGTGAAGATGAAATTGCCGCTGAAGCCATGGGTATTGATACTACCAGAGTAAAACTTTCTGCATTTGCCCTTGGCTCATGCTGGGCCGGTTTTGCCGGTGTTATTTTTGCTGCCAAAACATCCTTTATTAATCCTGCAAGTTTTTCTTTTATGGAATCAGCCATGATTTTATCCATGGTGGTTCTTGGGGGTATGGGCTCCATTAGCGGTGTTATTGCAGCAGCACTTATTTTGATTTTAGTTCCTGAATATTTACGGGCTTTTTCTGAGTATCGCATGCTCATTTTTGGAGCGATTATGGTACTTATGATGATATTTAGACCGCAAGGCCTTGTTACTGGTGAAAGACGTAAATATATGGTACCGCATGTTACAAAAGTTGAAGGGCAAGGAGAATAACGCATGAAGCCAATACTTGAAGTAAATGCCCTTTCCCGTAACTTTGGGGGTTTACGAGCTTTAAATGATGTTGATGTACAAATATATCAAGGTGAAATTGTGGCACTTATAGGCCCCAATGGCGCAGGAAAAACAACATTTTTTAATTGTATTACAGGCATTTATGAACCCACTGAAGGCAATGTATATTTGCATACACCAAGTGGAGATAAACATCATTTAAATGGCAAAAAAACTAATACTATTACAAAGCTAGGTATGGCACGAACGTTTCAAAATATTCGTCTTTTTGCTGAAATGACGGTGCTTGAAAATGTTATGATTGGGCGACATTGCCGTACCAAAGCAGGAATACTTGGTGCTATTTTACGTGATAGAGGCACAAAACAAGAAGAGCAAGCCACCATTGAATATAGCTATGAGCTACTACGAAGTCTTAACTTACAAAATTTCTATAACGAAAAAGCCAAAAATCTATCCTACGGAGCACAAAGGCGCTTAGAAATTGCTCGTGCCATGGCCACTGAGCCACATATGCTCTTACTCGACGAACCTGCAGCAGGCATGAACCCTAATGAAACCTTGGAACTTGAAGCACTTGTACGCCAAATTCGTACTGAATTCAAACTTTCCATATTGCTCATTGAGCACGATATGTCCATGGTTATGTCTATGTCAGATCGCTTGTATGTAATGGAATACGGCTCACGCATTGCTGTGGGTACACCTGATGAAATACGCAATAATCCTGCGGTTATTAAGGCTTATCTTGGTGAGGATGAACATGCTTGAATTTCGTAATGTACATACGTTTTATGGTAATATCCAGGCCCTTCGTGATGTATCCTTAACCATTAATCAAGGAGAAATTGTCACACTTATTGGAGCTAACGGTGCAGGAAAAAGCACTACACTTATGACAATTTGTGGCATTAACCCTTTACGAAAGGGTGAAATACTTTTTGAAGGTAACCCCATACATACCTTGCGCCCCCATGAAATTGTACACCTTGGAATACATCAAGTTCCTGAAGGTCGATTAATTTTTCCTGACCTTACAGTACAAGAAAACATAGACCTTGGCGCTTTTTTAAGAAACGACAAACAAGGTATTAAGCGTGATCAAGAGTATGTTTTTAGTCTTTTTCCCATCTTAGCTGAACGTCGACGTCAAGCAGGCGGAACTCTTTCCGGCGGCGAGCAACAAATGCTTGCCATTTCACGTGCCCTTATGGGAAGGCCTCGACTCTTACTTCTTGATGAACCCTCGCTTGGACTAGCTCCAATTATTATTAGGCAAATATTTAGCATTATAGAAAAAGTTAATACTGACGGTACAACGGTTTTTCTTGTTGAGCAAAATGCCAACCAAGCATTACGTATTGCACATAGAGGCTATGTTATGGAAAATGGGCGTATTGTTATGGAAGATAAAGCCCAAACCTTACTGGAAAGCAAGGAAGTAAGAGAAGCCTACCTTGGCATGTAATCTCCACTCAATGTAGGATGGTCAAAGAGTAAGAACATAGTATTTCTCAGTAAAGCATGCCCCTCATCGCCTGAAGGAGAAAGTTGAAATACATTCTGGCGTATTTTATATGATGCAAAATTTTCCTTGACCTTTATACAGCATAATTATAACCATTTTCCATGTGGAGAGGTAGCGAAGTCCGGCCGTAACGCGCTCGACTCGAAATCGAGTTATCGGG
>CAYJOQ010000150.1:0-6776 GCA_964371825.1 uncultured Desulfovibrionaceae bacterium | reverse complement strand
AGGAAATTTATTGCAAAAGCACAAAAATAAAATTGGAAAATAATTATGCAGGACTTTCATATTGGTGTTGTTTGTGCCATGTATAGAAATATTCTCCTAAAATTACGGCATAAATCTTGACCTTTCCCATGATGCCACATACATCTAATAAATAAAATACCCAAGGAGTTGCTATGAGATCTATCGTACTTGCTTTTCTTCTTGTTGTTGTCATGGGTAGTCATGCTCATGCCGTGGCTAATCTTCCTCATACTTATCAGCAATTTATTGACGCTCTTTTGGTTGAAGATGCAGAAGCTTTAGAGCGAATTTTACACCCTAAATACATACATGTTACTTCCTCAGGTAAAGCCCTTACCAAGGAAGAGTTTATAGGTGCTGTTCGGGCAGGGAAGTTACGTATGGATAATGTGAGTGCTTCTCATGTTATTGTAAATAAATTTGGACGTATTACCACTGCTTCGGCTGTCTTGAAACTTTCAGGACAATTGCTTTTTGGGTCATATAGGGGATTACAGCTTTCTTCAGTTGTTCTGGAGCTTAGTGATATGGGGGAAAAAATTATCTTTTTCCAAACTACACCACAGCCAGAAGAAAAATAACTTACCATTGAAGCACTTGAATAGTTTTAATGAATAGCCACTGACAAACGATGTTTTTGGAACAGTAAACGAGTCAGAAAATTGCATGCCATGTGTTGTTTTTGATACTGTTAGTCATGCTAATATGTTTATGCAGTTGTGCTGAACAAGAGGCTTCCGTGTTCTTCAACGTCGATACGTAAGTAATATTTTATGATATGCCAGCTCTTTATGTGCCTTTGTGTAATTATGCTCAAAGGGGTAAGGGGCTGGCATGTTTCTTTATTATAAAAGGCAAGGAACTGTATTTGCCAAAAAGGGCATTATGCAGTATTGTGACCGCGACCAATATGCGCCTTTATGTATAATAGGCAGTTAAAAAAGTGCAATATGCATTTAGGAGGAATGTTTTTTTGCTTTAATTTCGTATGCTTTACTACGATTTTTTAGTAAGAAAAACGTCCTCTTTGTTGTGCACACTTTTTTGATAAGCTACAATAAAATGACATTATTATTTTGTCAAAATATGCTATTGTTACTGACCTTTTCACCAGACCGATAAATACAATCTCTGTTTTTGGAGTCCCCATGTTTGGATATTTGTTTAAAAAGATTTTTGGCACAAAAAATGAACGCTATCTTAAAGGAAAAAAATCTCTTGTAGAAGCCATTAATGCCCTTGAGGCTGAAATGCAGGCCTTAAGTGATGCAGAAATTCCTGAACGCCTTGCGCTCTTGCGCAAACAAGTACAAGAAGAAGGTAAGCATATAGATCAGGTTCTTGTGCCTACTTTTGCTCTTGTGCGTGAAGCTTCTCGCCGTGTGCTTGGTATGCGCCACTATGATGTACAATTGCTTGGCGGTATTGTGTTACACAGTGGTAAAATTGCCGAAATGAAAACCGGCGAAGGTAAAACACTTGTGGCTACGTTACCGGTGGTGCTTAATGCCCTCACAGGTAAGGGTGTGCATGTGGTAACTGTTAACGATTATTTAGCTTCACGTGATGCTGCGTGGATGGGGAAATTATATAATTTTCTTGGTTTGACAACGGGCACCATTGTGCATGGCTTATCTGACGAAGAGCGTAAAATTGCGTATAATGCCGACATTACCTATGGCACCAATAATGAATTTGGTTTTGATTACTTACGCGATAATATGAAGTTTTATACGCAGCACCTTGCGCAGCGTGGACATAACTTTGCAATAGTTGACGAAGTTGACTCTATTTTAATTGACGAAGCCAGAACCCCGCTTATTATTTCTGGAGCTTCAGAGGATGCCGTTGGGCAATATCGCGTTATGGATGAAGTTGTGCGTAAGTTAGATGCTAATGCTGATTTTACCATTGACGAAAAGGCGCGTACAGCCATGCTCACTGAAGTTGGTGTAGCGCATTGCGAAGAGCTTTTAAATATTGAAAATCTCTTTGATCCCGGTAATATGACAGCACAGCATCATATTTTACAAGCATTAAAGGCCCATCATGTATTTCGACGTGATATAGAGTATATTGTTCAAGATGACCAAGTGGTGATTGTTGACGAATTTACTGGTCGTTTAATGCCTGGGCGCAGATTTTCTGACGGCTTGCACCAAGCCCTTGAAGCCAAGGAGCGTGTAACCGTTGCAGCTGAAAACCAAACATTAGCTTCGGTAACCTTTCAAAATTATTTTCGCCTTTATGATAAACTTAGCGGCATGACTGGTACTGCTGACACAGAAGCGGTAGAATTTCATGAAATTTATGGTCTTGAGGTCATAAGCATTCCACCAAATATGCCTATGGTTCGCAAAGACTACTCAGACCTTATTTATCGCACAAGCAAAGAAAAGTTTTTTGCCATAGTTGACTCTATCGAAGAGATGCATAAGACAGGCCAACCCGTTCTTGTGGGAACCATATCCATTGAAAATTCAGAGCTTATTGCGCAATTACTTAAAAAACGCAATGTGCCACACAGTGTTCTTAATGCAAAACATCATGCGCAAGAGGCTGAAATTGTAGCTAATGCCGGGCAAATTGGTAAGGTTACCATTGCTACCAATATGGCAGGGCGCGGCACAGACATTGTGCTTGGTGAAGGGGTTAAAGAGCTGGGTGGTTTGCATATTCTTGGTACAGAAAGGCATGAAAGCCGCCGTATTGATAATCAATTGCGTGGTCGTTCTGGCCGTCAAGGGGATCCTGGCTCTTCACGGTTTTATCTCTCCTTAGAAGATGACCTTATGCGTTTATTTGGTTCAGAGCGAATTTCTGGCATTATGCAAAAACTTGGCCTTGAAGAAGGTGAATCCATAGAAAATGCCATGGTTACCCGTGCTGTTGAGGGCGCGCAAAAGCGTGTTGAAGCGCACCATTTTGAAATTCGTAAAACCTTGCTTGATTACGATAATGTTATGAATCAACAGCGTGAGGTAATTTATGCTTTACGCCGTGAACTTATAGAAGAGCAAGACCTTGAACCTGTTCTTGAAGAATTTTGTGATGACATTCTTGATGATGTGTACGCAAGCATTGAATCTCGTAAAGAGGGAACCGATATCAATGCTGAAGAAATGGAAGAAGCACGCACTCGTCTAAGGGAAATTTTTACGTTTGATAGGGTACTTAAAGACAGTGATCCTCTTCCAACACGAGAGCAAGCAAAAGAGCTTATTACAGGAATTTTAGAACAATTGCGTAATGATGCTCCTGAACTATATAAAGACGTTATTCGATACTTCCTGTTAGAAGAGCTTGACCGTTGCTGGAAAGAGCATTTGCGTAATATGGATAGCTTGCGTGATGGTATTGGTTTGCGTGGATATGGCCAAAAAGACCCCAAGCTAGAATACAAACGTGAAGGTTTTGAGCTTTTCCAAGCTATGCTTTTCCGTATTCGTGAAAATACGTATAAGGCTTTAACCAAGGTACGCATTCAGCGCGAGGATGCTGTGCAGTTTGCTGATGAGGCTTCATCTACTGCTGAAATGGAATCAATGGAAGCAAAAGCTGCGCAAAGTGAAATGGCTTTTCGTCATAAAGAGGAAAGGCAGATGAATTATTCGGGGCCAAGTGATGGTGCACCAATGCAAGCCAAAAGTGAAAAGAGGGCTGGGCGTAATGATCCATGCCCTTGCGGCAGTGGACGAAAATATAAAAAATGTTGTGGATTAAATGCATAAAATAGTATATATGGTAATATAGTTATGGTTATAGAGCACATATGCATGTTTTTGATGTAAAAATGTGACATGAATATATATTGTTAAACTAAATATATGGGGAGGAGCGTGAAAAAATTCTCCCCATATTTACAATTTTTTACAATATTGAGCAGGTAGAGGGGGTTTTATGTCTGTGCGCATTCCCTTTGTGGCAGGCCGCTTTTACGAAGGTCAGCCCATAGCCCTTAAATCCTATATCGAAGATGTTCTTGCAAAGGCCGTTCAGGGTCATGCAAAGCACGGTCGTGTGCCGCGCCCTTCTCAATGTATTCTTTTGCCCCATGCAGGGCATTTCTATTGTGGTCATGTTATTGCTGAAACGCTTACTCTGGTGAATTTGCCAAAAACGCTTATTTTGCTTGGTCCCAATCATACGGGCAAGGGGAAGGGGCTTTCGGTGTGGTTTACTGAGCAAGAATCTCAATTTGATGCGCAGCAAAATACTCAAGGTTGGCAAAGCCCTCTAGGAACAGTCCCCATTCATACAACTCTTGCCAAGGCGCTTATAGCTAGTGGTGCAGGATTTGAAGCTGATACGCTTGCGCATGCGCAAGAGCATTCTTTAGAGGTTCTTTTGCCATTTTTACAATGCGCCGTGCCAGATGTACGCATAGTTGCCATTGCCGTAAGCGGGCAACCACACACGCAAGCACAAAGAGCAGGAAAGGCTCTTGGAGAAATTATTCAAAAATTTGCTGCGGAAGGTGAGGAAGTGGGCATAGTTATAAGTTCTGATATGCACCACTTCTCTGACCATGAAACTACCAAAAACTTAGATATGATGGCTCTTAATGCTTTTGCTAGCATGAATCCCTTAACTCTTTTTCAAGTGGTTAAAGAAAATACCATTAGTATGTGTGGGGTATATCCATCCATACTAGCTTTATATGCATATGCTGAGCTTGGGTATAATAGTACAAACAGTGAGGTTGTTCTTGTAAAGCATACTACATCGCAAGAAAAAAGCGGTGATGCTTCTAGAGTTGTTGGCTATGCCGGACTTTTTGTGCAAAAAAGAACTTGCAAAAGTGCCTTGCAAGAGGCATAAATGGGGGCAGGTTTTTTTTAGGTTTACAAAAGGTTATTGAGACGGTTTTATTTATCATCTTTTGGAGGTTTTATGTCACAAGATACAGGAGTAGTCGTTGATCGTGCAGCGTCTTCGTGGTCTGATCTTTGGTTAAAAGAAGACTATTGGGCCATTTGGTTAGGTTTATTGTTTATGTTCTTAGGTTTATACCTATACGTATTCAATTTCAGTGATGCAGATAAAACGGCAGCTCGTGAAAAAATTGCTAAAGCTGAAGCTATTATGACTGCTGAAGCTGCAAAAGCACCGTTTAAAACGGTGGCTTGGTATGAAGCTCAGTCGAGTAAAAAAGTAAAATTTAATTCCACAGATTTTGGATCAGCACTTAAAGCTTATATGAAAGGGCCAAGCCGTTGGTCTGACAATCCTTTAGCAGCGTTCAGATTAGATGAAGCTGGTGCTGCTGCAAGAAATGAAAAGGCTAAACCTGCAGCCGATAAAGCTCGCTCCATTGCTGATACAGCCCTTGCTGAAGCTAAAGCCGCTGAGCTTGCTGCATCTAATGCAAGCTTTAAAGATGAAAGTTTAAATAAAAAAGCAGATGACCTTATTACTAAGTGGCGTGGCACAGAGCGTGCGGCATCTTCTGCTGCTTCTAAAGCCAAGATAAAAGCATATAATGTGTTGCCAACACTACCCATAACCATGGTTATTATTGGACTTATATTCAGTCTTGGTATGGGTGTTATGGGGCATAATGTGCCTAAGTTCATGATAGGCTTTGTGGGCTTATTCGTCTTTACTGTTCTTGCTCTTACCATGGGTAATCAATCTGACATGCGTTATTATGGCATAGGCACTGAGGCTTGGGCCATTATTCTTGGTATGCTTGTGGCAAATACGGTTGGAACGCCTTCTTGGGTAAAACCTGCGCTACAGGTAGAGTTTTATATCAAGACAGGCTTAGTGCTTCTTGGCGCAGAAATTTTGATGGATAAAATTATTGCCATTGGTATTCCTGGCTTATTTGTTGCGTGGGTGGTAACACCTATCGTACTTATCAGTACCTATATTTTTGGGCAAAAAATTCTTAAGATACCTTCTAAGACACTTAACATTACCATCTCTGCTGATATGAGTGTTTGCGGAACTTCTGCAGCTATTGCTACTGCTGCTGCTTGTCGTGCAAAAAAAGAAGAACTTACCCTTGCTGTAGGTATTTCATTGCTCTTTACTGCCGTTATGATGATTGTTATGCCTGCGGTTATTAATGCCCTAGGTCTTCCCGCTGTTCTTGGTGGTGCATGGATTGGTGGCACAGTGGACTCCACAGGCGCTGTGGCAGCTGCTGGTGCATTCCTTGGTGAAAAGGCCATGTTTGTGGCCGCAACCATTAAAATGATTCAAAACGTACTCATCGGTGTAACTGCCTTTGGTGTAGCTGTATACTGGGTAACTCGTGTAGAGCGTACAGAAGGTTCTTCTGTGGGCGTAATGGAATTTTGGCACCGTTTCCCCAAGTTCGTATTGGGCTTTTTGGCTGCTTCTGTTATTTGTTCCTACATTTCTGCACAGCTTGGCCCAGATATGAGCTCAGGCTTGCTTACTGCCGGAACCATTAAGAGCTTAACTTCACCCTTGCGTGGTTGGTGCTTTAACTTATCCTTTGCTGCTATTGGTCTTGCCACTAACTTCCGTGAACTTACTCACTACTTCAAGGGTGGTAAGCCGGTTATCTTGTATGTGTGCGGTCAAAGCTTTAACTTAGCTTTAACCTTAACCATGGCATACATTATGTTCTACTTGGTATTCCCAGAAATTACTGCACGAATCTAAGTTGAACAAATTGTAAAAAAGTACATGAAGGAGCGTGCTATGCACGCTCCTCAGACTGATGACAAACCCCACTTTGTGGCGCTTGCGCCGCTATTGTCAGCAAAGCTGCCAAGCGG
>CAYJOQ010000149.1:0-6929 GCA_964371825.1 uncultured Desulfovibrionaceae bacterium | reverse complement strand
GCATTTCCATGCGTGTTTCAGAAAGGCACGCCCACTCCAAATACCCCTTTAGGGATTTTACGTGACGCAAAATTTTTCTTACAGAAAAGTTTCGTTAGTCGAGTTTTGAAAAACAAGTGCAATAGTGTCGATAAATTGCCAAAAAGTCGCATTACATGTTTTGTTTTCGGCAATTTTTCTAGGTTGATACTTGCATATTAAGTGTACAATTACAAATAGTTGTTTAGTTTTTTAGTGCTGACTACGTATATATGGTGTTATTCTTTGGCAAAGAGATTTTGCGCAGCCTCCCAGTCTTCATTAAAATCTACTTCAATGCAGCGATGTTGTGAAATATCAAGGGGAAGCCACGGCATATTATTGCCAAGGCAAATTTCGATGCCCATTTCAAAATAATCTGTGTCCTTGCATTGTCGTAAACCTTCGCAAAAGGCCGCTATAGATTCTTTGCGCACAAGGTTAATACCCACCGCTTCACCTTGAGCCTTTTGAGCAGGTATTTCTTTTGATAACTGACAAATACGCCCTTTGTCATCAATCGTATATTTTACTTCTTCTTCTGCGCAGCGCTTTGTATCTACGCATATAAGATTATGTTCTTTTGTGTGTAAGAGTTCTTCTAAAATTGCCTTATCAAAAACAACATCGCCATTGAGCCAAATAACATCTTCTTGCATATGCTGCAAAGCATGTAATAAGCTTTTTGAGGTGTTTGTTACATAAAATATTGGATTGTAAGAATAAAACACTTGAGGGTACTCTTCCATAATGAGGCTTTTTTTAAATCCGACAACTATGGTAATTCCTCGTATACCCACTTCACGCAATAACCGAATTTGCCTGCCAAGAATACGCTCACCCGTAGGGAGCATAGAAAGCGATTTGGGGAAAGGGCGGCCAAGACGAGTGCCTACCCCTGCGGCTAGAATAATTGCGTGCATCTGCTCTCCTTACGTTAACTGCCATTGATCACTAGTATGTACACAGTGCTCTAAGCGATTTTTAGGGTCCATAGAAGTGCATTTAAATGTATTTTTGTATGCAAGAAAGTAAAAAAGCCTGTTATAGGAAACTAACAGGCTTGTATTTTTTTACATGCTACTGAGGCTTTCAAGCTCAGTATCAGTTAACAGTTTGTCAAGGTCGAGCAAGATAAGTAGCCTATCTTCAAGTTTGCCTACTCCTCGCATATATTCAGAGCCAATACCTGCAACTACCGCTGGTGGAGGTTCCACAGTAGATTCTTTAATGCGCAATACTTCGCAAACGGCATCTACAACAAAGCCAACAATTTGTCCGCCAAGATCCATAACCTTGATACGTGTTTGGCTATCATGTATAGCCGCTCTCATACCAAAGCGTTTGCGCATGTCGATAACGGGTATAACCTTACCCCGCAGATTGATAACACCTTCTACAAAGGAAGGGGCATTTGGCACTTTAGTGATGGGCATCATGCGTATTATTTCTTGCACCTTGAGAATGTCTACCCCAAATTCTTCTTCAGCAATTTTAAAGGTAACTAATTGGATCAGGCTGCTGTCGTCTGAACCGTGATAGGTATCTTTAGTTTCACTCATAACACGTCCTTTGTTCTCTATGTGGCATCCACAGGGCACTAGTTACTCAATTGTTAGGTACCCCAAAAAACCTTACACGTTGACATATGTAAAAAGATAATGCTCAATTGTCGGTGTGCAAGGGGACAACTATTTGAAAACTGAAAAACTTTTTTAAAGTTCATGATAACCTAATATGCATTATAGTATGCTACATAAGGTCTTTAGTAAAGCTAAAGTAAAACGTAAAAATATGCAAATCGTCTCTTGAGATTTTTTTATTTTTTGGATAATGTTCATTGTATTAAGCATACGTGTTTTTTCTCGTTAGAAAATATATCTCTGGCAAACCTTCACCATCAAAGAACTCATATGAAAATATCTACTCTATGCTCTTGTAACAAAAAATATATTCCTTTGCTTGCGTTAGCCCTTTGTTTGTTTGGTGTGCTTATATATCACATCCATACCTACCCTTTAGCAGGCAATAAAGCGCAAGAATATTCCAATGCATTGAATACAAGTGCACGAATAATAGATCAAAAACTGTGTTTTGCACAAGATGTTTCGGAGAAAGTACAAAACGATGCAATAGCAAAAAGGGTATTTTTAGAAAATACTGCACAGCATGAAGAGGCAGAAGAGCAGATAAAAAAACTTGTTCTTTCTGCAAAAAATGCAAGTAATATTTTTTCTTGCATAAGCTTTTATTCTCAAGACGGTAGAAAGGTTTTGCGTTTAGCGACCACAGGAGAGTCTCTTGATCTTAATACAGACCCATGCCTTGTAAACAACCCCAAAAAGAGATTTGCCCAGCAAAAAGAAGTATTGCATTTTGATGCTGAACAGAAAAAGTTTTTCATGGCTATGCCTATAAGTATTGATGAAAAACTTGTAGGCAGTATAGTCTTTACTGTGCATACAAAAAACCTTGCCCTGGAACTTGGAACATTCTTACCTATAATGCCCAAGGGCGCTCAGCTAATTCTTCACGATGCTGCCAAAATTATAACTGCTTCAACCACACATGCCCATGATTTTACCGCGCATATTACATCGGGCATTGGTGTTTATGACCTTGGACAAAACATACAAAAAGGCAATGTAGAAGGCACAGGCATTTTCATTTCATCTAGTCTTGTACAGATAAACGCCTTTCTTTCTTTACGCACAGATGTAAAATCTTTTACTGTGCAAAAAACTCCACCCATAACAGAACGCTTATTCGTACTTTTTGGATTGGTACTGCTCGCTTGTATTGCGCTTTTTGCTGCATACAAAGTGTTGTTAACAAAAAATCCTTTGGCAAAGACCCAAGAAAATAACAATCTTTTGGCGCAAATGCATCTGCCCTATGGAATATACACCCACCCTAAGCGTATAACGATTAATGCAAAATTGATGCAAATTCTTGGCAGAGAAAGTAAGGAAACATGTTTTGAAAATCAAGAGTTTAGTGAATTATTGCATCCAAATGATAAACATAAGTTCCATCTACAAGCACATGACCGTGCAGACTTTGATGAATGGTATTATATACAGGTGCGTCTTGCGCATGCAAGTGGGTATTGGGTTCATGCACTTTTACAAGGAAGCATACAAAAAGATGCAGAAGGGGACCTCTTGCTTGCTAAGGGGCTTATAATACCATTTCCTCAAGAAGATGAGCATAGAGTAAAAATAGGTAGCGCAAATGCTTCCTTACAAGATTTGATTCCTTCGGGAGATTCGCTTGATTATACTTCAGACTTCTACCATTCAACGTTGTATGGAGGAACCTTACTCTATCAAGTGGTAAATTGCATTCCTGATTATATATACTTTAAAGACACAGAAGGTAATGTTCTTGGTGGAAATAAAGCCTTTTTAAATATTCTTGGTGTGCCGCTTTCTGCCATTAGGGGTAAGCCACTAAACCTTGTTCCCACTGAAATCGTGTATACGGAAAAAGAATATGCATATTTTAAAAATGAAGATGAGTATCTTTTAAAAAACAATGCCGTCTCTCGTACTGAAATTCCCCTTAGTATGAAGGATGGAACGCCTGTGGTTTTAGAAATATACAAATCTGCCATTCGTGACTATGAAGGAAAGCCTCTGGGTATTGTGGGTATAGGACGTGATATTTCGGCGCATAAGGCTAGCGAAAAGGCATTAAGCGAAGCTGAGCAAATGGCTAGTGCCGCCAATAAGGCTAAGAGTGAATTTTTAGCTAATATGAGCCATGAAATACGCACACCGCTTAATGGAATACTTGGGCTAAACCAATTGGCTTTGCAAGATACTACGTCTGAAACAACAAAGAACTATTTAGAAAAAGTTGATTTCTCCGCTAAAACACTTTTAAAGATTGTAAATGATATCTTGGATTTTTCTAAAATTGAAGCTGGGCATATGGAGCTTGAGTACAGTCCTTTTTCTATGAAGAAAACTCTAGAATTTGCCATAGACATGCTTGCCAATCAAGCTCATGATAAAAAGATTGATCTTAATCTTGAGTGTGAAAGTACTCTGCCAGCATATATTTACGGCGATCCTTTACGTATGCGTCAAGTTTTGCTTAATCTGTTAAGCAATGCGGTGAAATTTACCACGAAAGGTAGCGTTATCTTAAAGGTTTTGGCTACCAATATGGAAGAAGAAGCATGTTCCTTATCTGTGAGCATAGAAGATACCGGTATTGGCATGAACGAAGAAGCCATTGGAAAAATATTTAAACCCTTTACTCAAGCTGATTCGTCAACAACGCGTCTTTATGGCGGCACAGGTCTTGGGCTACCTATCACCAATTCGCTAATTGCGGCTATGGGTTCAAAGCTTACAATAAAAAGCACCCCTAACGTAGGCACAATATGTAGCTTTATTCTACATTGCAAGCATGCTGAGCACATAGAGTCACAAAACGTTGGTGTGCGTAGTCATGTTGATAATAGCAGTTTATTGGGTAAAAAAGTGTTGTTAGTAGAAGACAATGAAATAAACCAAATGATTGCCGTTGAAGTGCTAGAAAGGTTAGGGCTTAAAATTTCTGTAGCTGTAAATGGACAACAAGGATATGATATGGCTATGGCAGAAGATTTTGACCTTGTGCTTATGGATGTGCAAATGCCAATAATGGATGGAATTACTGCTACAAAACTTTTGCGCGAATCTTTATATAATAAACCAATAATTGCCATGACAGCAAATGCCCTTGCAGAAGATAAGGAAAAGGTATTGCAAGCTGGAATGCAAGAACAAATTACTAAACCCTTTGACCTTGAAACATTAGAAAAATGCATTCGGCAATGGCTTGGAACTTCGGTGTAATGAACTAAAAATGCTTTACAATCATCTTTAATCGTTTTGATACAGGAGGTATTTATGAAGTCATTAAAAGGAACACAAACAGAAAAAAATATTCTTGCTGCATTTGCAGGAGAGTCTCAAGCAAGAAATCGTTATGATTTTTTTGCGGGTGCGGCCAAAAAAGAAGGCTTTCGTTTGGTTCAAGAAATTTTTGCTGAAACTGCCGAGCAAGAAAGAGAACATGCTAAGCGTCTTTTTAAATTTCTAGAAGGCGGCGAGGTGTGTATTGAGGCTGCTTTTCCTGCGGGCATTATTACCACTACAGAAGTAAATCTTATAAGTTCAGCAGCCGGTGAAAATCACGAATACACCGAAATGTATCCAAACTTTGCTGCCATAGCAGATAAAGAAGGTTTTGCAGAAATTGCTGTAACCATGCGTAATATTGCCATCGCAGAAGCGTTTCATGAAAAAAGGTTTTTAAGCCTTGCTAAACAAATTCGTGAAGCTACCATGTTTAAACAACCGGCTCCTGTTATGTGGCGATGTTTAAATTGTGGTTGGTTACACCATAGCGATGAAGCTCCTAGTTTGTGTGGTGCATGCGTGCATCCTCAAGCGCATTTTGAGTTATTGTACCATACTTACGAGTAAAATTATGACTTTGAAAGAGCAGCAAAAAGAAATTTTGCAAGCTATTTTTTATGCCGCAATACATGCCGTAGCACCTGATACGGCGGTGTTGCGGCATATACAAATTCAAGAAGATGCCTCTGAAGCTAAAATGCTTTATGTTGCTAAGAATGTATACCCCTTGTCTGGCAAAAATATATTGGTACTAGGAGCCGGCAAAGGAGCTGCACCCATGGCATTGGCTGTGGAAAATCTTTTACATGAGCATATTCATAATGGCTTTGTGGTGGTTAAGTATGATCATGGCTTACCCTTACGCCAGATACATATTGCTGAAGCTGCGCATCCTGTGCCAGATATGGAAAGTGTAAAGGGGGCTTCTAGCTTGCTTTCCATGGCGCAAAAAGCAACAGCGCAAGATATTGTCCTTTGCCTTTTTACAGGGGGTGCAAGCGCTCTTACGGCTTTGCCAGCACCGGGCATAGATCTTGATGATGTGCAAAATATGACTACAGCACTTTTGCAGTGCGGGGCGCATATTCATGAAATTAATGCATTACGAAAACACACCTCAGCCTTTAGCGGAGGGCAATTGGCAAAGGCTGCGATGCCGGCCAAGGTTGTCAGTCTTATTGTGTCAGATGTTATTGGTGATGACTTAGACGTTATAGCTTCAGGCCCCACCATGCCTGACTCTTCAACCTTTGCCACTTGTATAGATATACTAAAAAAATACTTTCCCCACGATTATGCACAAAAAATTCCTGTAAATATTCTGCAACATCTTACATCTGGAGTTGCAGGACACATTGCGGAAACGCCCAAACCAGAAGATGCATTTTTTTCTCACGTACAGCATGTGCTTGTGGCTACCAATGAGCATGCCTTAGAAGCCGCAGCCCATAAAGCACAAGCATTGGGCTTTGATGTATATGTGTCTCCATATCCCATGCAAGGTGAAGCAAAAGATGTGGCACTAAAGCTTCTTGAAACTGCACAAGCATTCTATGCCCAGCGCACACATACACAACAACCATTTTGCTTTCTGGCCGGCGGAGAAACTACCGTAACACTGCAGGGTAAAGGGCGTGGCGGACGAAATCAAGAAATGGCTCTTGCTGCAAGCATTGCTTTGCACAATTGTGCAAAAGCAGAAAAGATTACTGCACTTTTTGCAGGCACCGACGGAAGCGATGGACCTACCGATGCTGCCGGTGGCTTTGCTTGCGCCACATCGTATACGCGCATGCAAGCGCATGAAAATCCAGAACAACTACTTAATAATAATGATAGCTATAAAGCGCTTACATATGCCAATGATCTATTTATAACAGGGCCTACGCGTACCAATGTTATGGATATTGCAATTATTATTATAGTCAGCACTGAAAAACCATACAAACCATTGTAACTACAGGTATTCACACCTTAAGAGATCACAGAAAAATT
>CAYJOQ010000148.1:0-6945 GCA_964371825.1 uncultured Desulfovibrionaceae bacterium | reverse complement strand
AAAACAAAAAATTTACAGTGCAGGCCTAAAAGGCACGAAAATCAATCGCTTAACGACGCAAGTAAATTGCGCCTACTCTTGATTTATCGGTCGCATTGACTGCTGTCAACGCTCCATAAGACTCCGCACAATGAATTGTGCAGAAGTCTTTAAGTTTGAAATTTACTTGTGCAGGAGTCTTTATATTTTAGTACATAAAAAAACTATCGCCAAAACGCAAAAAAATATTTTCCCCTTTTATACAAAATACGGTAAAATACCACAAGTATGGTGACGCATTAACCGCGTAACATACAATGTATACGTTTTTTATTTGAAGTTCATATGAGGAGTTATCCATGGGATTTTTTTCTGCCATAAAAAAAATATTTGGCACAAGCGACACACACAAAGACAACACCACAGAAAGTACAGATACTCTTGAATGCAAAGATAACGCACAAAGTACTGACACTGCAGACATAATAGCACCAGTTGAAAATACAGACTCCACTGAAGATTACGCCCTGCAACAAGATCTCACCCACGAAAGCGCCCAAGAGGAAAACGCTTCTGTGTCGCCTCTTACTACGCACTCTGAAGAAAGCAAACTCCACCCTTTACCAAGCCATGCTCATGAACAAGGTCAAGGTGCAAGTATAGTAACTGAAGAAGAAACGGCCACAACCATAGAACCTGCTCTTCTTACGAAAGACACATCAGCGAAAGAAACATCAATGCAAGACACACTTGCGCAAGACACATCAGCACATGAAGAAGCTCACCCCTACTACGCACAGCAAGCAGCACAACAAGAAGAAAAAACAGGTTTAAGCACTGAAGCACAAAATCAACTGAGCATTGATTTACGCAATGCACAACCACGCCTTTCAAGCTGGCTACACGTTATTATAGGTGATATGGAAGAAGCTTCAGAACTCCTCTGGCAGCGCTTACATTTTTTGCTTACGTCTCTTGACGCGCCGCACGCTGAAGCCACAGCCTTTGTGCAAGATTTTCAAGCGTGGCTTGCACGCATGGAGTATGTATATGTTGAGGAGTTTCGTTCTGAGCTGCAATATCGCTTGGCACTAGCCCTAGAGCTTGAAGACGAAGAAGACGAACGTAACCGACTTTTTGTTAAGTTGAGCGACGGCCTTGCGCGCACTAGAGAACAGTTTACACGCAAATTAGATGCACTTTTTGCCTCCCACGGTGCCCTTGACGCAGCCTTTTGGGAAGAGATGGAAGAACTTTTCATCATGGCAGATGTGGGCTTTGAGCCAAGTATGCAACTCATTGAACGTCTTAAGGACGGTGCAAGAGCAAAAGGCATTTCCGAACCTCAAGGCTTACGCGAAGTATTGCAATCAGAATTAGAAGACATTTTCCGCATGCCAAAACGCATAAGCACCGTTAATCCTCCAGAAGTTATTATTATGATAGGTGTTAACGGCGTTGGCAAAACAACAACTATTGCTAAATTAGCGCATCGTGACCGTATGCAGGGTAAAAAAGTGCTCATTGCCGCAGCTGATACATTTCGCGCAGCAGCTACCGAACAACTGGGCGTTTGGGCAACAAGAGTTGGTGCAGATTTTCACTGCAAAGAAGCCGGTGCAGATCCTGCAGCCGTGGCCTTTGAAGCCATGGACCTTGCCCTACAAGGCGCATATGATGTGTTGTATGTAGATACGGCCGGACGCTTACAGACAAAAACGAACCTTATGGAAGAATTGAAAAAAATACGCAATGTTATTGCCAAAAAACACGAAGGCGCACCGCATCGCAGCATTTTAGTTATAGACGCAACCACAGGGCAAAATGCCCTTTCGCAAACAAAATTGTTTAAAGAAGCTGCGGGCGTTGATGAACTTATTTTAAGTAAGCTTGACGGTACCGCCAAGGGCGGTGTAGCCATTGCGGTGGCCATGCAATTTCAAGTGCCCATTACCTATGTTGGCCTTGGAGAAAAGCTTGAAGACCTTCGCCCCTTTAATGGAAAGGATTTTGCATTGGCTTTGTTGGGTATGGATGCAGCGTCAGATGCTTGACAATCATAAGGACGCTATTGTGTATACATAGCGTCCTTATGGTGAAAATAGTAGTGTACAATGTTCGTTACGTAGCTCATATATATGTTCTACGGAAACAATAATTTATTGAATTGTACGCATTTTTTGCAAGTTGCCTAAAAAATACGAAAGAGAAGACAATAAAACAAAATTACATATATACAGCGTAATGCATTAAGCCAAATGTTCTTGTTTTACAACGGCTTCGTCTTTTACACGATTCAAAAGTATGGTTAAGGTTTCAATAACATTTTCACGTATATCACCGGCAACCACAAGAGAAAGAAGGTCGTCGCCTACTTGGCACTCACCTTCGCTAGCTTCAAAGGCTATGGCAAAAATACCAGGACGCGTTTGCATTTCGTCACAAATGGCTTGCATTTTTACACGATCTGGGCGCACAGTTAACGAGGTAACGGGGGCATTACCGTTGCGAGACCAAGCACGTACAACACCATTATGTACGAGCAACATGCCCACATTATCGGTAAACCCTGGACGTTGTTTGATTTCTTCTACGATTTTATTAATATCCATTGTTGTTCCTTTTGTTATGAGGTGACCTATGGCCTTGTTTGCAGAGCTGCTTGCTAAGCTTCCTAAGAGTAAAGAAAAACACATGAGTGCGCAAGGGTATGCACTCTGGATTTGTTGGAATAACAATCTTGATCCAGTTGTCATGCAAACCCTACAAATTTATGGAGGTATGTTCTTAAAAGAAGAACATAATCAATCTGTATGGTTCTTCTTTAATACCGACGTTTTTCTTGCTCTTGCCCGCTTATATGTGTGGGCCAAGTTTAATAAATTGAGTGCGAGTGCGCAATTACTTTCCACTCGATTTCACTTTGGGCCTAAGGGTGAGGCGAATATTGAAATAGACGCTCACCTTGAAAATCAAGAAATATATCCTGCCGAAAACCTTGAAGTGTGGATTCATTCCAAGGCGCAACAACATGGCACCGGAATACCAGGTTTAACCTTCAAGCCTTCTGTGGCAAGGCAAGGCATGGCCTCAGCTGCGTGGTTTTTTCTTGAAGCAGACACACGACTTCCATACTCATCTTCTCTTGGCTGGTATGCCATATTACGCCCACTTGGTAACCCTTTAGATAAAAACTACCAAGAAAAATGGCCCAAAATGCAGCAATCCATTGCCGAGATTTTAAAATCAAATAAGTTTAAATTTCTTGTACACGAAGATTTTATGATTATTTTGGTGGAAAATCTTCCCATGTTGCGCACATGGCTACGTGAACTTTTGACATTATGCGAAGAAGTAAAAACAACCAATCGTGAAGAATTTTGGCCACATGTAAGTGTTGCTGTTGATCGCAAAGGTCTTAACTTTAACACTGATCTACCTAAAAGAGTCAGCCTACTTTGGAATAAGCTTAGCCCTGACTTTCCCTATATGAGTTATCGTACAGCGTATTTACTTGGTGATGGTTTTTCCATTCAAGATTTACGTTTTTCAGATAATCATAAGAACCTTGACACGTGGTGCACCATCTCTCTAGATGCGGCAAACTCAAATTTTAACACCATACCTGTGCTTATGGCCAGCAAGCTTTTAGACAGTGACGAGCCTTGCTGCTTCCATTGCGGTATAAACACCCATACAAGCGCACGTTGCCCTACCAAAAAAGAAAAACGCTATGATTCATATCTTGAAGGCGACAACCTTGGTCTTGACCTTAAAGACGTAAATACCGCGTTTAAAGAAATAGAAAAAAATTTGTCCCATGATGAGGTTCACGGCTATGAAAAAACCCTTGCTAAAACTGGTACTTCTAAGGAACTACTAGAAACTATTTTTGACATTAATTTTTATGCCCAAGCAAGAGCTATGCCCTACATGTGGCTTAATAAAACTCGAGATTTTAGTAAAGACCGCGAATCTGCAGAGCTTGTACGAGATGAGAGTGTTGCCTGGGAATTTTATGACAAATACATAAAGGCAGATCAAGCAGACCTTACAACGCTTGCCAAAGAACTTAAAGATAACATTGTGCGTAACCCTCGTGATATGCGTTTACGCACCATTTATGGCTTTGTGGCTATGAATTTAGGGGATTATGCTCTTGCAACGCAATCTTTTAAAGATGCTGCGACTCTTACCGCCATACCCGCGTTGCAAGCATGGAACGAGTATTTACAAGCAAGAGTTGCTGAGATTCAAGGGCAATACGTTAATGCCATATCACAATATGAGCAAGTGCAGCGCGTAGCCCCACAATGGCGCGACCTTGAATATCGCCGATTTGTATGTAAGGTAAAAATGGGATTTGGTGAGCAAGCCCTATATTCTTTAAGCAAGCTTATTCAAGATATTCCCACCTACTTTTACCGTTGCCTCATAGACCCTGAACTTGGAAGAGGGCAAGCCCTTATTCTTATGCATCTTTTTCCGCAGTGGAAAGAAGCAGAGAATATTGCTAAACGTGAGATTATAGCCATGCAAAAACTTGAAGAACGCATTAAAGCATGGTTTCCACCACCAGACCCAAATTACCACGTGCTTAGCCGCTATACCGATGACTTACGTAAAGTTGCTCATATACAAAATTATATGGCCTTTTTGCAACTTAAAGCAAAAATACCCGTTTGTGAAAAACATATTGATGACTTTATCCAAAAGCAAACGGAAGAGCTTCAAGAGCGTTACAAATTATATTTAGCCAATGTACAACAAGTACGTGATGAAGCTTCATGGTTTCCCTTCCCTAAAATTCTGCGGGATTTTAGCGATCAATTTAATGATGTGGCAACCATTCTCAATTGGGCTTTTACCTCTAATTTTCACGAACCAGAAGTTTTTCAGCAAGCTATTGCTAAAACCTCTGAAGTGGAAGATCTTTTGCGCAAACTTAAGCAAAAGCTCAAATTGCTTCGAACAGTACGCGACAGCACTCTTTTTGGCGTAACATTTTTAAAAACTTTTTTCTGGATAGAATTGGTATGTCTTATTTTGTGCTTTGTAGGTGTTCCAGCCATTGTTATGTTTGGCGACGAGGTAGGCCTTGGCTGGCTTAAAAATATCTTAGCATCACAGCAATGGGAAGTACAAAAAGTATTGTTGGGTATAGTTACCATCATATCCATTGGCCTTGCCACCTTGCGCTCTACCATAATTTTTGAAAGAAGGCGCGACAAACTCATTAAAGAAGCAAAAGAACAACGCGAAAAAATGCAAAATGAACGCCTAGAGCGGGTACGCAAAAAAAATAAAGAAAAAGTTGATAGAATTATTAAAGAGCGCAAAAAAGAAGAAGAATTACGCATTAGAAGACGCCTAGAAGATGATTAATACATAATTACGCAAAAATTAACTTCTACTTACATTAATTATGGAGCATACATGCAACGAACAAGTATAGCCAAAGCCCTAAAGGCAAGCACTGCAGCAGAAGAAATTACCATATGCGGCTGGGTTCGTA
This sequence comes from uncultured Desulfovibrionaceae bacterium, assembly GCA_964371825.1. GTDB lineage: Bacteria > Desulfobacterota > Desulfovibrionia > Desulfovibrionales > Desulfovibrionaceae > CAYJAD01. The sequence continues at coordinate 1,451 of CAYJOQ010000148.1, read as the reverse complement.
CCAGACGCGATTCAAAAGGCTTTAGTTTTTTAGAGCTTAATGACGGCTCATGCCTTGCGAATATTCAATGCATTGTAGATGAAGGCACCAAGGCCTATACCAATATGGCAGACGCAAATACTGGAGCAGCCTTACAGGTAATAGGCGAACTTGTGCCCTCTCCAGGCAAGGGGCAACAGTGGGAAGTACGTGCAAAAGATATTACCCTCTATGGCCTTGCCGATCCGGAAAGTTTTCCTCTACAAAAAAAACGGCATTCTGATGAATTTTTGCGCACCATAGCTCACTTACGCGCTCGTACTAATAAATATGGAGCCGCATTGCGCATTCGCTCTGCCTGCGCCATGGCAGTGCATGACTACTTCAGAAGCCAAGGGTTTTATTATGTGCACACCCCAGTGCTTACCGGTTCTGATTGTGAGGGAGCAGGAGAAATGTTTCGTGTAACCACGCTTGCCCCAGCAGAAAAAGATTTGAGCAAAGATTTTTTTGGTAAAGAATGCAACCTCACTGTTTCAGGGCAATTAGAGGCCGAAACATTAGCTCTTGGTCTTGGGCGTGTATATACCTTTGGCCCCACCTTTCGTGCAGAAAATTCCAATACTCCACGACACGCTGCCGAGTTTTGGATGATTGAACCAGAAATGGCTTTTGCAGATTTGAACGACAATATAGACCTTGGTGAAGGACTTGTTTGCTATGTTATTGACAAAATACTCAGTGAATGCGCTGAAGATATGGATCTTTTCAATCGCTTTGTAGACACTGAGCTTATTGACCGTTTAAAAAATATGCTTGCACAGCCCTTTGCACGGGTATCATACACTGAAGCAGTTGATATTTTGCAAAAAAGTAACAAAAGCTTTGAGTATCCTGTTAGCTTTGGCACCGATTTACAAACAGAACATGAACGCTATTTAGCCGAAGAACATTTCAAACGCCCCGTAGCTGTCTTTGATTATCCTAAAGATATCAAAGCATTTTATATGCGTCTTAATGATGATAATAAAACTGTTGCCGCCATGGATGTGCTCGTACCGCGTATTGGCGAGCTCATTGGTGGCTCACAACGTGAAGAACGCTTAGACGTGCTTGAAAAACGCATTAGAGAGATGGGGCAAGACCCTGCCCACTATTGGTGGTACCTTGATTTACGCCGTTTTGGCTCAGCACCCCATGCTGGTTTTGGCCTTGGTTTTGAGCGTTTGCTCATGATGCTTACCGGAATCAGCAATATTCGTGACGTTATTGCTTTTCCAAGAACGCCCGGAAATTTGGAGTTTTAATTCAGCCGCCGCTTAAAAACCAATACATTTGTTAAATAGTCAGCACTGAAAAACTACGCAAACCATTGTAATTACAAACACTCACACATTAAGAGTTCACAGAAAAATTGCCGTAAACAAAGCATGTAATGCGATTTTTTGGCAATTTATCGACACTATTGCACC
>CAYJOQ010000147.1:0-6954 GCA_964371825.1 uncultured Desulfovibrionaceae bacterium | reverse complement strand
ATCACCAATAGCTAAAAATGCCTTAGGTGCCTTACCGCTTGCCAAAAGCTGGCTCACATTCCCAGCTCTATACACAGGCTCAATACCATAACTTTCTTTCAGCAAAAGTTTTAATAAAGCAGCAGAGGTGGCTGTTTCTCCTGTAATAATAATTTCTTGCTCGTGTAGTTCTTCCACAGGACAAGAAGAAAGCAAAAGCACACTTAACACAGGCCCCCTAGAACCAATGCTTAAATCTTCAATAATATAATATTGCTCAGGGTTTCGTGCGTACTCAAAACAAGAAGCTGAAGATACGTGTAGTTCTTCTCTGGCCATCATGGCATTAAGCATAGCCGGCGGTGCAGTGACAAGTTCAAATTCGTGCAACATGCGTCCTGACTCTAAAGGATAATAAATGGGCAAAACATTCAAATACGAAATGCGTCCCATACGAAGGGTATTTTTTATAAGGTCAGACATTTATACCTCTGGTTGTGGCGTAAGCACGGTATAATCCATAGTGCGTTGCTTTGGTGTAAAGCCTGCAGCTGTAATAATTTTATGAATTTCTGCACGACTAAGAGTATAACTTGTGCCCGCAGCAGCTACTACATTTTCTTCAATCATCAATGAACCAAAATCATTGGCTCCATAAAAGAGCGCCAATTGGGCAATTTCTGGCCCCATGGTCACCCATGATGCCTGAATATTTTGTATATTATCAAGAATAAGGCGCGAAAGAGCCACCATACGCAAATACGCAGGTGCAGGTAAGCTTGCACAATGTATGCGTGTATGAGCTGGTTGAAACGTCCATGGAATAAAAGCGGTAAAGCCTTGCGTGGCATCTTGGGTTTTGCGCACAGCAAAAAGGTGATCTAAACGATGCTCCGCAGCTTCTTCATGCCCAAACATCATGGTAGCTGTAGTTCGTAAACCAAGTTCATGCGCTTCTTCCATAATCTCAAGCCAGCGCGTAGCAGAACATTTTGCCGGCGAAACCTTAGCTCGAACATCATTGTGTAAAATTTCTGCACCACCACCAGGCAACGAATGCAAACCACTTTTTTGTAAACGCTGTAAAATTTCCTTGGAGCTTAGGCCATACAGGTCTGACCAATAGGCTATTTCCGGCGGCGAAAAGGCGTGAATATGTAAGCTTGGCCACGTATCACGCATCCATGCCAAAAGCTCTTCGTACCACGAAAAAGGCAAATGCGGATGATGCCCCCCTTGCATAAGTATCTGAGTACCTTGTAACGCTAACGTTTCGTCTATTTTAGCCGCAATTTCTTCACGGCTAATGACATAGGCATCCTTATGCTCTGGGCTACGATAAAAGGCACAAAAGCGGCAAGCACATACACATACATTAGAATAATTAATATTTCTATCACCCACATACGTGACTATGGGCTGCGGATGCAAGCGTAGGCGCACCGCATGAGCAAGACGCGCTAAAGTATGCAAGGAGGCATCAAAATACAAAGCCTCAGCCGCAGCGCGCTCTATCCTTTCTCCAGCTAAAATACTCGCTGCAGCTTCTTGCACCTTAACACTTTCTTGCATATCAATAGATTTTGCTAACATACTGTATCTTCCACCGTAGCAAAGGTTGCATCTCGGCGCACAGGAATAAAACCTGAGGCCCTAATCATATCTTCAAGGGTTTGTATGGTCATGCCTTGCTCTGATTGAGCACCTGCCATATGCCCTATATGTTCTTCCACAATGGTACCATCAAGATCATTGGCACCATACCATAGGGCCGTTTGCGCAAGTTTTGTACCCATCATTACCCAATAGGCTTTAATATGTGGTATATTATCAAGCATTAACCGTGATATGGCCACGGTGCGCAATTGATCAAGCCCCCTATGTGGTCCATACTGCTCTTTTGGCAATTGCAAAGCACTATTTTTTGTTTGAAAAGGCAAGGGAATAAAACATGTAAAACCGCCGCTTGCATCTTGTTGTTCACGCAAGCGACATAAATGATCAATGCGGTGTTCGGGGTTTTCAATATGTCCATAGAGCATGGTAGCATTGGTTCTTATGCCAAGGCTATGCGCTTCAGCACTTACCTTAAGCCAAGTATCAGCATCTGCTTTAGCTGCACAGATTTTTTCGCGAACCTCTGAAGCAAAAATTTCTGCGCCACCACCAGGCATCATCACAAGCCCTGCAGTTTGTAAACGTTGTAATACTTCAAGGGTAGATATACCTTCAAGTTTGGCAAAATGCGCTATTTCTACAGCTGTAAAGGCCTTAATTTTAAGACCAGGACACAGCGCACACACACTTTGCAATACATCTTCAAACCATGCCAATGGCAATTCAGGATGACAACCACCAACTATATGCAATTCATCAAGTTGTAATCTTGCTGAGAATGTATCTAGGGTATTATTGTCATCACCCTTTTGGCTTATATACCCCATAGCCTCGCGTACCTTAGTAAGAATAACATCCTTACTTAACGTAAAGGCACCCTCTTGTGTAGCTTCTTTGCGGCAAAAAGCACAAAAAGTACATTCATTAACACAAACATTTGTATAATTTATATGTCTATTTACAACATAATACGTGCGCAAACCATGCATTTTGTGCCGCACAGCATGGGCAAGTGCGCCTAGGGCGGTTATATCTGCACATTGAAATACACGCAGGCCATCTTCATACGAAAGCCTTTCCCCTGCCAATACTTTTTCGCACACAGAACCAAGGCCCCATTGCGCATAATATTTGACGTCAAGCATAATGAGGGAGTATGTTCTCTCTGGCTTTTTCTGTCAACAAATTGCACGAATACGGAATTTTTTTGTTTTTTACGCCTAAAGGAGTTTTCATGTCTACAAAAATACGTCTTGGCATCTCCCCTTGCCCCAATGACACCTATATATTTCATGCACTTGTACACGGACTCGTGGACTTTCCCATGGACATAGAACTCATCATGGCTGATGTAGAAGAACTTAATGCCCGCGCCCTCAAAGGTGAGTTAGACGTCACTAAACTTTCTCTTGGCGTAATGCCAAAAGCGCAACAACATTATGCACTGATAAACAGCGGTGCAGCCCTTGGCTTTGGCTGTGGCCCCCTTATTGTGAGTAACAACGTGGTACATGAAGAAGAACTCGCCACAAGCAACATAGCCATTCCCGGAGCCATGACAACGGCAAACCTTTTACTCAATTTACACGGAGGCTTTCGTGGTAAACGCATTGAAATGATTTTTGATGCCATTATCCCAAGCATTGTTAACAATCAACCTCCCCTTGGTGTTATTATTCATGAAGGACGCTTTACTTATGCTCAACACGGGCTACACTTGGTACTGGACTTGGGGCAATGGTGGGAAGAAAAATATGCCCTGCCTCTACCCCTTGGGGCCATTGCCGTACATAGACGCATGCCCAAGGATATAGCCTTATGTGTAGAAAAGGCCATTGCCAGCAGCATACAATATGCCCATGCCCATCCCCAAGAAAGTAAAAGCTATATACAAGAGCATGCGCAAGAACTCGCAGAAGAAGTCATAGCTGCACACATTGCCACCTTTGTAAATGATTTCAGTATAAACCTTGGAAAAAAAGGACGTTTTGCAATTCAAAGCCTTTTGGAAAAAGCGCATCAGCAAGAGCATGCAAAGGCACCTACCAATACAACTGAGCAACTTTTTTGGCAGTATAACGACGAATACTGCCTCTAGCAACCTTGTGAAAACAGCCTGCTAAAAAACATGTATCCACATGAACATATAACAACTCTATATTCATGTTTTTAAAGACAACCATAGTATCCATATCAATCTTTTAGGAAATAGCTCCATGTCCTTTGTGTATACCAAAAAACAAGCTCTTGACCTTGTCCACTGTAACGAAGCAGAACTTTTTTCTTCGGCAAATGCTTTACGCCAGCAATATTTTGGCTCCACCATTGAATTATGTGCCATCATTAATGCACGTAGCGGACGATGTTCCATGGACTGCGCCTTTTGTTCACAAAGTGTACATCACACCGCACAAGCGCCTACATTTGCCCTGTTATCACAAAAGCACATTCACCAACGCATGGCCATATTGGCGGATTATCCTTTGCAACGTGTAGGCCTTGTGACAAGCGGAGGCGCCTTACAGCAAGAACATGTGGAAAATTTAGCTAATACCATAGAAAAATTACCGCAACATTGGCAAGGGCGCGTATGCGCTTCACTAGGAAAACTTCCTACACAAGCTCTTGAGCGCTTACATCAAGCAGGCCTTACACGCTACCACCACAATTTAGAGAGTAGCGCCGCCTTCTATCCAAAAATTTGCACAACACAACAATGGAGCGAGCGCCATGCAACGGTACAACGTGCACAAAACATCCCTTTAGAAGTATGCTCAGGTGGCCTTTTTGGCCTTGGCGAGAGCTGGGAAGATCGTATAGATTTTGCACTGACTTTGCGTGAAAATACTATCCAGCACGTACCCATAAATTTTTTGCATCCGCACAAAGGTACGCCTTTACATGCCCATCCTCCCCTAGAAGCCAGCGAAGCCTTACGCATTATAGCAATTTTTCGCCACATCTTACCCAATGCCACCTTACGTATTTGTGGTGGGCGCCCTCTTGTTTTAGCGCATCGACAAGAAGAAATATTTCTCGCCGGTGCCAATGCACTCATGACTGGAAATTACCTCACAACCAAGGGACTTGGCATTGAAGAAGATTGTACCATGATCCACAACCAAGGATTACAGATCAGCACATGCTAACACATACACAACCCCTTCAAGGCATCTTCATTAGCGGCACAGGCACGCATGTTGGCAAGAGTATAGTTACAGCGGCACTATTACGAGCTCTATGGACAATGCCCAGCACATCTCGCAAAAATATTGAAGGATTCTTAGCCCTAAAACCTGTACAAACAGGCTGTTTGCATGGGGCAGCATCCTCATATATTGATGCAAATGTCTATACAGCAGCTGTGCAAGATATTACCATTCCCCCCCCATTACAACCACGCACCTTACACCATTTTGCCCTTGCAGCTTCTCCCCATTTGGCCGCCACTGAAGAACATAAAACCCTTAACGCACTCAGCCTATGTGCAGATATTACAGCGTGCAGCAAAGCCACGATGCATGCCCCCTTACTCATAGAAGGCGCCGGTGGTCTTTGTGTTCCTCTTAACGCAAGCGAAACTACACTTGACCTTATACAAGAACTCAGGCTTCCTGTGCTCCTTGTCATGGATAATATTCTTGGCGCATTAAATCACACGCTTTTAAGTATGGATGCTTTGCGTAAACACGGCATAGATATTGTTGCCATTGTCTGCACTCAATGCTCTGCACAAGCAAAAAATACTGATGAAGAACTTATCACCCAAGATAATATACATTTTTTACGTCAATATGCACCAAACATTCCCCTTTATACCCTACCCCACATAGAACAATTACAGGACCCTTGCCCCCAAACGCAAATCCGCGCATGGACATTGGCTGCAAAGGCATTAGGCCCCTTAGCAAAGCAATGTATTCAATTATGGCAAAACACAGCGCAAAAGGACCCTTCTGCATCTACGCATATTGAATGGGATAAAAATCACCTTTGGCATCCATACACCTCAGCAACCAAGCCTCTACCGGTGTATAAAGCTACACATGCCAAAGGCGTGCACATTTATTTACAAGACAAACAAAAACCACTCATTGACGGCATGTCTTCTTGGTGGTGCGCTGTGCATGGGTATGGACACAAAGAGCTTATACACGCAGCACAAGCACAAGCTGCAAAAATGTCACATATTATGTTTGGCGGCCTCACTCACGCCCCTGCCATACAAGCAGCACAAAAACTTCTTTCTCTTTTACCTAAAGGGCTCACACGTCTTTTTTGGGCAGATTCTGGCTCTGTGGCTGTGGAAGTAGCCCTTAAAATGGCATTACAGTATCAACAAGGGCGAGGAGAAACGCAGCGTACTGTGTTTTTAAGCCCTCGAGGTGGCTACTACGGTGACACCCTTGGCGCCATGAGCGTTTGCGATCCCATAAATGGTATGCACTCGCTCTTTACCCATGTGGTACCACAACATATATTTATACCTCGCCCGCAATGCCGCTTTGAGAAAACATTGCAAAGCCCCCTAAACCCTCAGTGCCTCACAGCTTTGGAAGAAGCCTTCCATCTTCATGGCTCACGCCTTGCAGCCTTTGTGGTTGAACCCGTAGTACAAGGGGCAGGCGGCATGTGGTTTTATGACCCACGCTATCTACAACATGTGGCACAGCTCTGCAAAACTTATGATGTTTTACTTATTTTTGATGAAATTGCCACAGGATTTGGTCGCACAGGAAAAATGTTTGCTGCAGATTGGGCCCAAATTAGTCCGGATATCTGTTGCGTGGGTAAGGCCCTTACAGGAGGTTTTTTGAGCCTTGCTGCCACTGCATGCAGCGAACAAGTAGCCCAAAATATTTGCGCAGACGATCATGTGTTTATGCATGGGCCAACCTTCATGGCCAATGCCCTTGCCTGCGCTGTGGCCGAAGCGTCTCTTGATATTTTTGCCCGTAGTCCGTGGCAAGAAAACGTACTTCGCATAGAACAGGAATTAGAAAAAAATCTTGCTTCTTGTGCTCACCTACCGGGCGTTGCTGACGTGCGTGTGCTTGGAGCCATTGGCGTGGTTGAAATGCAAAAACCTGTCAACGTTGCAGCATTACAAGCCTTTTTTGTTAAAGAACATGTGTGGATACGCCCCTTTGCCAATTTGATCTATGTTATGCCGCCCTATATTGCCAGCAATGAAGATATTGCCTGTTTAACTAAGGCTATAACGAAAAGTCTGTTGCAATAGTCGACTGAAAAATAAACAACATTTTCTACAAAGAACATTTTGCGTGGCGTAAGATACGCCAGAACGTGCTTCTGGCGGCCGCAAAGCGGCATTTGTAGGCAACGTGCCTTTCTGAA
>CAYJOQ010000146.1:0-6991 GCA_964371825.1 uncultured Desulfovibrionaceae bacterium | reverse complement strand
GTGGGCGTGCCTTTCTGAAACACGCATGGAAATGCGTTTTTCAGCATCGACTAAAGTAAGTGCTTGTAGACATATTCTATGATGCGTAAATCTTGCTTGTAGCTGTATTGAACTGTAACCTTGTGGCAAATATCGCATAGCGAAAACAAGCCCCTTTGCAACAATATGTGTAGTATTGTTGCAAAGGGGCTTGCGCATAAAAAGAGAATGCTATTGTTTTTGAGTATTTTTAGCTTATATCGCAACTGTAGGTTATATATTTTTCAAGCTCTTTCCATGCAGGCTCTATTCCAAGGCCCGGAACATTTTTTAGAGTAAATTTGCCCTCTGTGAGCTGCGGGAAAGGCTGCGCCAATGCTTCACGTAAGGGGTTTGGATTAATATCAATTTCAAGCTGCCCGTCACCGCCAACTGCCGCAAGCAAATGTGCTGAAGCCATAAGACCAATGCCACCGCCAAGATAATGTGGGCAGTAGCGCATGCCTTCATGTAATACAGCCTTAGCTATGGGTAGCGTGGCGGTGAGGCCTCCCCATTTGCAAATGTCTGGTTGTACAACGCGTAAGGCTTTTTCACGTAATATTGTGCAAAAACCTTCATTGCTGCGTACGTTTTCCCCAGCTGCCAAAGGAGTTTGGCAATGCTGTTGCAAAATATTCCACTGCGAATAATGTGTATCGCAACGTAAGGGTTCTTCTAGCCACTCTAATGGGTAAGCTGATATTTTTTGTGCAAAGTCAATGGCTTGTGGTAAGTCGAAGCTTTGATTTGCGTCAATGGCAAGGGTTTCATTGTTTTTAAAGCTTTCAGTAACTTCTTTGATATTATTAATATCGTTTTGTAGGTTAAAGCCAATTTTTACCTTAAAGGCTGTGTAACCAAGTTTAAGATTTTCTTCCACAGTTTTCAGCGTATTTGTTGGGTTGATGCCGCTGGCATAACTTGGCACAGCTATTCCTTGGGCTTCTTTTTTGCGTCCAAGGGCTGTATATAGTGGCATTTGTGCCTTTTTACTGAAAAGATCCCACAGGGCAATATCAACGGCGGCTACTGCTTGTGCAAGGGGACCTGGTTCGTCGGCTTGTAAAGAGAGCACGTGCACCTTTGCGCTTAAAGTAGTAAAGGCTTCTTGGGGGGAAGCGAAGGTTTGATTTATAAGTAATGGGCTGAGTACCGTTTCGAGTAGGCGTGCTCTATGTTCTGCGCCGCAGGCAGGAAAGTTGCACCATGCTTCGCCATAGCCATAGGCACCATCTGCATCTTCAAGGCGTAGGAGTACAGCAGGTCTATCATACATGGTTCCAAAGGATGTGCATACCGGTGTTTCAATGGGTACGCGATAGGTAAAAATTTGCACTCTTTTAATTGTCACACCGGAAACTTTAGTAAGCATAATAACCTCATTGTTATGTGTTTGTTAAAATCAAGAAGATCAGCAACGTGTATTCAGGCATTGATTTTATGCCATTTTTTATTTTGCAAATTGTGCACAGTGCATTTTATAAGACCTGCGCAATGAGCGCAGGTCTTTTGAACGTAAGCCTTTGTGGGGAGTGTATGCTATTTAGCTATAACCTTTGCGAGTTCTTTCATAAGATTAGAAAGATTTTGTCCATGCGTTGCAAGGTCATTCACAGAAATGGCAGAGTCTTTCATTTCATGAGCTGTTTTGTTTGCAAGGTCATTCACATCAATAAGCAGATCTTTAACCCTTTGGTTACTTTGTACTTGCTCTGTGCTTGCTGTAGCAATGGATGAAGAGTTTTCTGTTGTTTGCTCAACCATGCTAACGATATTTTGGAAAACAATCCCTGTATCATTGACAAGATTGCTTGCAATGTCAATAGCACTAGTTGAAGTCTCTACTAAACTTACACTGTCAGACACACTGCCTTGAATGGCTACAATGGCTTTTTTGACCTCTATGGTAGATTCCATAGTTTTTTCTGCAAGTTTTCTTACCTCATCGGCAACAACGGCAAAGCCTCTTCCTGATTCTCCAGCTCTTGCAGCTTCAATGGCAGCATTTAAGGCCAAAAGGTTGGTTTGATCTGCAATGTCTGAAATAGTTGTAATAACATGGCTTATGGCATTGGTATCTTCGCTTAGCTTAGACATGCCGTTTTTCACGTGCAGTGATTGTTCTTGCACTGTATTTATGCTGTCGATGGCTTTTTGGACAACGTTAGCACCATTGGTTGCTTCATTTTTAGTTTCGTTCGAAATTTCTGAGGCTTCAGCGGCTCTTTGTGCCATGTTTGAAGTGATAATACTTACGTGCTCCATGGTGTCGTTGGCAATGCCTACTTTTTCTTCTTGTGTTGTGGCGCTGATTTCAGAGTTATTAATTTGCGTTGAGAGTGCTTCGATAGAGCTTGCCACTTGTTGCACAATGTCTTGGGCTGAGGTAATAACAGTAGAAATGGCATTTGCCACATTTTTGAAGTTACTTACATTGGTTACAAGCAGCAGGATGGATTCAATATCGTTGTTTTTGTTTAAAATGGGTATGAGTGAATACATAATGTCAATGTTAATAACCTTAGTTTCTGCGTGCACAGTTTTCTTGTGTTGTAGCATCTCATCAAATATTTCAAGATCGTGATTTTTAAAATCTAAAATTTTGCGAATGTCTTTGCCAAGGCTTTCAGCTGTTAAGTCCTCTAAAGCTACTTTGTTTAAAAACTTAATACAGCACTCTTTATCAAGAACGACTACGGGTGAAGGTATGTAGTGGATGGTGTCAGTATATCTGTCAAGAATACTGTTTGTACCCCGCACAATTTGGGCAAAGTCATACTGGTATTTTGTTGTATCTACTCTGTCGCGCAATTGACCCGAAAGGATAATCGCTTCAAGGTTTTGATATTCCATTGAAATGTCTTTTAGAACTGTGGGGATTTCCATAAGTGCTTTTGAAAGAGTTCCAATTTCATCATTGGAGTTAACTTCAAAAGTGTTATCAAGCTTGCCCTTGGCTATGTCTGATGCCACCTTGGCTGCTTTTTCAATTTGATTGGTAAAGTGTTTGATAATAAAAAACATACTCAAGGCAATGAATAAGGCTACAGCTGAGGCAATATAGATACTTTGATTTCTTATTTCAGTACTTGATGTTTCAAGCTCTTTGATATCGGTAATGTTAACAATTTTCCAGCCTGGTTCTGTAATTTCAGTCATATAAACAATTTTTTCTCGACCATCTTCTGCCGTTAATGAGCCAGTATGAATATTATTAACGTTTTTAAGTTGTGCAAGAATATTGCTACTATTTATATTGTAAGAAAAGGCTTTGTTTTTTTCATTGTGTAAGAAGGCTAAGCCGTTGGTATCAACTACCATAAAAGTGCCGTGCTTACCTGAAACGAGTTTTTCTGCAAGGCCTTGATCTATGAAGTTAAAAATATAAATAACACCAATAACAGAAGTATTGTTGATGTCATAAATGGGTGCTGCAACAGAATACGCTAATTTATCCCCGTACTTAAAAGGATTGCCTATGGCTATTTTTCCGCTAATAGCCTTTTGAAAAAAGTCCTTGTTTGCAACAGAGGTTCCTTCAATGCTGTCATTGCTACTTAAGAGAGTTTGTCCATTTTTATCCACAAGAGTAACTTCTGCATAGCTGTATGTTCTTCTTGTATCAACAACTCTCTTTTTAGATGCGGGTAGGTTAACTTCTTTATCTGTTTCTGTACCTGCAAGGTAGGGTTTAAAGAATGTAGACAATGAAAATGATATGGCGTTAAGCTTATCAAATTCGTATAATTTAGATAAATTTTCGGTGGCATTGGCGTTTGAAACTAAAACCTTTTCTTCGTTTAACGCAATGATGGCATCATTTGTTAATACATAATTTTGCCAGATTACTATGCCAAGGCCAATACACATGAGCACTAAGGTAGGAAGAATAAGTTTATAAAAAAGTTTCATGGCGCATACTCCTTAATTCTGTGCGAGATGTTTTGCTACATTATTATTGTTGCAGGAAGTCTTGTATTACATATGATGAAAACAAATGTTTTTAGGGATGTTGATTTTTATATAATGTCTAGTGCCATAAACGCACTTCCATATATACTTATCGGAAAGCGTACACTATTCTTTAGGTTTGCTTTGTCTACAAATGGTGACTTTTATCTATTAAAAATAGTTGATGCGTAAAAAAAATATGTCAATATATTTACTTGTGAAATTTGCAAAAAAATAGGCATATTTTGAGACCTCTGCGCAATTCATTGCGTAGGGTCTCATGGAGCGTTGACGACAGTCAATGCGATCAAAAATCAAGAGTAGGCGTAGATTTGTTTAATCGTTAAGTAATTAATTTTTATGACTTTATCTCTGTATGCGTTGTTTTATACTTCGAATAAATTTTTAAATTTTAGACACAAAGCTATATTTGAAAATAATTGCGTGGAGATCTCATTTTACGAAAAGGAGTAGGCAATGTATTTTTTTACGATTTTTATAGGGTATAAAAAAGAGCATGTCTTTGACAACGTATTGTGATGGTGATATTTTTCTACACCTCTATGGCTTTTTGCTTTTGTGTTCCTGTATATCACTGAATTTGTAGTTTTTTGAGTGTGTTTAAAAGGTGGATGTTGTTGTACAAAAATACATACCCATGAGGATATTTTTTTATGAAACTTAAATTATTAGGAAAAATTCTATTATCTACTTTAGTTCCTATTGTGTTAGGCATGATTGTGTTGACTGTAACATCTTCAACGCTTGCTACTAATGGTTTGAGTAGTGTTACAGACATACAAATGCTTGAGCTTGCCAAAAAACAAGCTTCTGAGATTGATAATCTTATGCAAGATTCTTTGTATTTGGCTAAAACTGTGGCTGAGGCGCAAAATTTTGAAGAGCAAGTCGCCCTAGCAAATACTGGCATGACCTCTTCTGTAGAATACCAAGGTTTGCAAACAGAAAATAATGATTTTTTGCAAAATATTGTGAAGACATATCCTAATATTTCTGTGGCTCTCATAGTAGCGCAAGATGGAAAGTCTGTCGCACATGGAAGAGCTGATCGCGTAGGTCTTGATCTTAGCACATATCCTAGCATCAAATCTGCCTTAGCCGGTACCGACATTATTGATACGCAAAAGTCACGTCAAACGGGTAAAATCAGCGCTTTTATTGCTGCACCCATTCGAGGAAGCGCATCAAGTGTGGCAGGAGCTCTTTTGCTGGTGCTAGACATGGATAATATAGCACAAAAAACTATTTATGGTGTGGAAATTGTACCTTCTACAGATCTTTATGTCCTTGATGAAAAAGCCATTTTGCTTATGGATAAGAAGTATCCTGATTTAGTGGGAGAAGATCAAAGTCAAGATGACTATGCTCGTATCATGCTGGCTGAAAAAACGGGTATTACGCGCATTACATGGGGAGGAGTGGATAAGGTTCTTCACTTTGCGCAAATGCCGCATACTAAGTGGATTCTTGGCATCTCTTCTAGTGAGCAAGAATTTTTTAGCGCTGCTAGATCCATTACCTTTACGCTTGTTATTGCAGGTATTGTGATTGTGGGTATTGTGGCATTAATCATCTTCTTGGTGGTTAAAAAGGTTGTGGTGGCTGTTTCAGATAGTGCGAGTATTGCTACCTATGTGGCAGAAGGTAATCTTACCTTAACAAATACACAAGAACAGCAGTTGCATGCAGTCATACAGCGTGAAGATGAGGTTTCTACTTTGGCCACGGCTTTAAATACCATGATTCATAATTTGGCCAAAATGGTGTTTGAATCTGAAGAAAAATCCAAACAAGCAGAATCTGCAGCTCAAGAAGCAGCTGTAGCCTCTCAAAGGGCAGAAAGTGCTGCTAAGGAGGCCGAGGATAAAAGGCAAAACATTCTCGTAGCTGTGGAGCAATTAGAGGGTATTGTAAATAATATTGCTTCTGCCTCAGAGGAATTATCTGCGCAGATTGAGGCCTCTACTGCTGGTGCCGAAGAGCAATCAGCTCGTATGGCAGAAACGGCTGCGGCCATGGATGAAATGAATGGCACAGTGCTTGAGGTGGCTAGAAATTCTGGCCTTAGCGCAGAACTTGCCGACACTACCAAGGCCAAGGCTCTTGAGGGGGCAAATGTGACACAAAAATGCCAAGCTTCTATGACGCAAGTAAAGGATGAATCCTTGCGCTTGCGTCAAAATATGCAAGAATTGGCAGGGCATGCGCAGTCTATTTCTGCTATTATGAGCGTTATTTCTGATATTGCAGATCAAACCAATTTATTGGCACTTAACGCAGCCATTGAAGCAGCAAGGGCTGGCGAAGCAGGGCGTGGCTTTGCCGTTGTGGCTGATGAAGTACGCAAATTGGCAGAAAAGACTATCTCATCTACCACCGATGTTGCCAATGCCATTAATTCCATCCAGCAAAGTACAGACCTAAATGTGCAGCAAGTAGATACGGCAGTTACGTGTATTGAAGAAGCTACTGAGCTTGCAGTAGATAGTGGTACAGCCTTACAAGTTATTTTGGATATGGCTGAAGAAAGTGCAGATGGTATTCGTGCCATTGCCACAGCCAGTGAAGAGCAATCTGCTACTTCAGATGAAATTGTAAGATCCATTACCACTGTGTCTAACATTGCAGATGATACCGTGGGGGCCATGAATGAAGCTTCACGGGCAGTGGCATCATTGGCTGAACAATCACAACTCTTGGCACGTTTGGTAGAAAGTTTGCGTTCTGCATAATTAGGCGAGTCTGAAAAGCTATGTAAGTATTTGTAAATGTAAATTTAATACAGAAAAATGACCACAAAAAATCACCAGAAATGAGCATTCCAAATGCTTTGTTTTTGGTGATTTTTCACGTTACTTGAGTTGTAAAAAAATATTATTTCAGCAGATTTGTTTTTCAGTATTGACTAAAATAATCAAAACTAAAACCTTTCCGTACAAAGTGAGAGTCCTGCATAATTATTTTCCAATTTTATTTTTGTGCTTTTGCAATAAATTTC
>CAYJOQ010000145.1:0-6993 GCA_964371825.1 uncultured Desulfovibrionaceae bacterium | reverse complement strand
TCGGCGGAACGTGGCGCAGTTTGGTAGCGCGCCTGGTTTGGGACCAGGATGCCGGAGGTTCGAATCCTCTCGTTCCGACCACATATGTATATTACAATGGGCTCGTTACAAAGATTGTAACGAGCCCATTTTTTTGGCCTGTGAACAAGGCTATTTTTCTTTCTGCCCCTTTCTTTGAGGGAGAGCCATCAATTTTTATGCTTTTCAGTAGCAACTAATGCAGATTTTAATTCCTTAACGAAATGCATTAGAGGTTCTTTTGCGTTAGTTTTGTGTTCAGCAATAATCTTTACCACAGCGCTGCCCACAATGGCACCGTCAGCGTATTTGGTTACTTCAGCCACTTGTTCAGAAGTGGAAATACCAAAACCCACACACACAGGAAGCGTACTATGGCTATTAATATGGTTTGTTATGGTGTGTAGATTTGTAGAAAATTCACTTCGTACTCCTGTAACACCCATGGAAGATACAAGATATATAAAACCATTGGCTTGGCGTGCAATAGCTTCTATTCTTGTAGCAGACGTGGGAGCAATAAGAGATATAATATCAATATGATGCTTGTTTGCATGTGGAGTTATAAGATGCTTTTCTATAGTTTCATCAAACGGAAGATCAGGAATAATAACGCCTGCAATTCCAGATTCTTGGCATGATTGAAAAAATGCAGCATAACCATAGGTAAAGATGGGGTTAATGTAGCTTAAGAACACTAAGGGAATATTGATTTTTTGACGCACCCTTTGGAGCATGGAGAAAATCCCGTCAAGGGTAGTTCCTGCTTGTAATGCTCTTGCATTAGCCGCTTCTATAATCTCTCCTTCAGCTACTGGATCAGAAAAAGGAATACCGATTTCTATGAGGTCTGCCCCTGCTTCGGCCATGGCTAAAATATATTCTTCTGTATGTTCAAGGCTAGGGTCGCCTGCCGTTAAAAATGTAATGAGTGATTTTTTGCCTTGCAAAGCTTGGGTTATCTTACTCATGAATGTTTACTCCTTTATGTTTTGCTATGGCTGCCACATCTTTATCGCCCCGTCCTGAAAGGCATACAATAATGCTTTCTTCTTTAGCAAAAGTAGAGGCTATTTTTTTTACATGTGCTATGGCGTGGGCTGACTCTATTGCAGGAATAATACCTTCAGTTTTAGCTAAATATTCAAACGCTTCCACGGCCTCTGCATCAGTAACAGGCACATACGTTACCCTTTTTGTATCATGCAAATATGCATGCTCTGGGCCTATGCCGGGGTAATCAAGCCCTGCAGAAATGGAATGTACTTCAGCAATTTGTCCGTATTTATCTTGGCAGAAATAGGATTTCATACCGTGAAAAATCCCCATGGAGCCCTTGGTGATGCTAGCGGCATGCTTTGTAGTGTTAATACCTTTTCCTGCGGCTTCGCAGCCTATAAGCTGTACATTTTTTTCTGGTATAAAATGGTGGAACATCCCTATAGCATTACTTCCTCCGCCCACACATGCTATGACTGCGGCAGGAAGCATATTCTCTTGCTCAAGTATTTGCTGTTTTGCTTCAAAAGAAATAACACTCTGAAAATCACGTACCATTAAAGGAAAAGGGTGTGGCCCCACTACAGAGCCTAATACGTAGTGTGTATCGTGCACACGCATGGTCCATGCGCGCATGGTAGCATTGACGGCATCTTTTAATGTTTGCGTACCGCTAGTCACGGCATGAACCTTGGCACCAAGAAGTTCCATTCGATACACATTAAGTGCCTGACGCAGAATATCTTCTTGCCCCATAAATATTTCACACTGTAAGCCTAATAGTGCCGCGGCCGTTGCCGTTGCTACTCCGTGCTGGCCTGCACCTGTTTCGGCAATAATACGTGTTTTACCCATGTTTTTAGCTAAGAGGGCTTGCCCTAAGACATTGTTAATTTTGTGCGATCCTGTATGATTTAAGTCTTCTCTTTTTAAATATATTTTAGCTCCACCAAGATCTGAGCTCATTTTTTGCGCATAATATAAACGTGAGGGACGCCCTGCATAGTCGTTGAGCAACGAACTGAGCATGGCATTAAATGTAGCATCTTCTTTATAGTGCATATAGGCTTTTTCTACTTCTATGATGCTATTCATAAGAGTTTCGGGTATATATTGCCCCCCATGTTTTCCATATCGTCCTTTATGTGTTTGCATTACGTACCTTCCTTATTAATTGTTCGATAAGATGTTTGTTTTTATATCCGTTCACTTCAGCCCCGCTGGAAATATCTACGGCATAAGAGGTATATTGCATGGCTTGTGCAATATTTTTAAGATTAATACCTCCGGCGAGGAAAAATTTTTTTTCTGTTCTTGGTATGCGTGACCAATCAAATGTTTGTCCACTTCCTGCCGTTGGCGCATCAAAAAGTACATAGTCTGCTAATGGAGGTATGGGATCATGTACTTGCAATGCTTTAATAATTTTTGCTTGTGGCATGCGGCTTTTACATACTGTTAAGGTAGTAGCATTTTCTTGGCCATGAAGTTGTAATATATCCACTATATTTTCTTTTATAGCTTTTTCCATGATTTCTATGGGAGCATTAACAAAAACCCCCACAGCTGTAATTTTTTTGTCAAGCTGACTTTTGAGGGTTTTTGCATGTTCTAAGCTTATTTGGCGGCGACTTTTTGCAAAAATAAAGCCCACGTAGTCTGGCAAGGCGGCGTTAACAAAATCAATATCGCACATTCTGCTAAGGCCACAAATCTTTACTTTCATGCTATGCCTCGCAGTTCTTGCATCATTGTATGTTTATTTTCGCTACGCATAAGGCTTTCACCTATGAGCACAGCATCAATATTGTGCTCTTCTAAAAGCTGTATGTCTTGACGATGAGTTATGCCACTTTCTGCCACATATAGTATAGAAGGTGGCACATGTTTGCGTAGGGTAAGGCATGTTTGTATATCAACTTCAAAAGTTTTTAAATTTCTGTTATTTACCCCTACAATACGCGCGCCGCAATCTAAAGATTTTTGCAACATATCGTAGCTATGGCTTTCGACCAATGCAGACATGCCAAGTGCTTCAGTAAGGTGAATATATTCTTGTAATAATTTAGTATTTAATAACTCTGCTATAAGTAATACAGCTGAAGCTCCCCATATTTTAGCTTCATAAATTTGATAGGGATGTATAATAAAATCTTTGCGTAAAGTTGGTAGGGGCACTTGTGCACTAATATCTTGTAAATATTTTTCACTTCCTTGAAAAAAATGTGGTTCTGTAAGTACAGAAATGGCGTGCGCACCTGCTTTTGCATAATCTTGAGCAATCTCTATTGGGACAAAATTGGGTGCTATGATTCCCTTAGATGGTGAAGCCTTTTTCACTTCACAAATGTATGACAAGCCCTTATTTGCTAACGCGGTTTGAAAGGGGTATGTAAAACTCTTTTGCACCTTTTGTATGCGTTCTTGCGTAGTTGTTATGATATCTTCTAAAAATGTGTGTGTTTGCATGTTACACCTCGTTAGACATGCGAATAAAGGTTTGCAATTGCTGTAATGCCTTACCGCTAGCAATAATTTCTTTAATGTGCATAATAGCATCAGGAAGTGAAAATGGCTGAGCTACATATAACGCTGCTGCTGCATTAAGGATAACGGCATCAGTTTTGGGACCTATGGCGCCTGATAAAATATCTCGAATAATTTGCGCATTATGCATGGCATCACCGCCCTGTATATCGGTAGGGTGTGCGCGTGAAAACCCTAAACTTTCCGGCGTTAACACAGAAGATTTAACCCAACCATTTTTTACTTCGCAAACAAAGGTTTCAGCACAAATGGAAATTTCATCCAACCCATCTCTTCCGTACACTACCATGGCATTTTTTACGCCAAGGTTGCACAATACCTTAGCAATGGGTTCTACCAATTCTTCTTCATATACGCCAAGTAATTGCATGGTAGCCCCTGCCGGATTAGTTAATGGGCCAAGAATGTTAAATACAGTGCGAATATTGAGCTCTTTGCGTATTGGTGCTACGTACTTCATGGCTAGGTGATAATTTTGTGCAAACATAAAGCAGATGCCAATTTTTTCCAAAAGCAAAGCACTTTTTTCGGGGGCAATGTGAATATTTACCCCAAGAGCTTCTAACACATCAGCTGAACCACATCTGCTTGTGGCAGAACGATTACCATGCTTTGCCACAGGCACACCAGCAGCAGATACGACCAAGGCGGCGGCAGTGGAGATGTTAAAGGAGTTAGAGCCGTCTCCTCCAGTGCCTACAATTTCAAGAGCTTCATGATCATTGAGCAGTTTAACACAATGTTTACGCATGGCAGCAGCAGAGGCGGTGATTTCATCAATGGTTTCTCCTTTAAGTGCAAGTGCTGTAAGGTAAGAAGAAATTTGAATATCACTAGCTTTACCTGACATGATTTGATCCATAACGGCTAGAGCTTGTTCCTCATGCAAATCTTGCTTTTGTGCAAGGGTAATAATAGCTTTACGAATCATGCTACATCTCCATAAAATTTTTGAGTATGGTTTTACCTTGCGGTGTCATAATAGATTCAGGATGAAACTGAAGTCCAAAAATAGGCAGATTTTTGTGTTCTAATGCCATAATTTCTCCATCTGCACTATGCGCGGTGATTCTTAATTGCGCAGGAAGAGTGTTTTTAATTCCTACCAAGGAATGATAGCGAGCGACATCAAAACTATTTGGAATATCAGCGAATATTGTAGATGAGGTAGTGGTATGTACACAAGATTGCTTACCATGCATAAGTTCCTTGGCATAGCTTACCGTACCGCCAAAGGCTTCAAAAATAGCTTGATGGCCAAGGCATACTCCAAGTAAGGGGATATGGTGTGGAAGTTTTTGAATAAGCTCAATGCATATGCCGGCGTCGCAAGGTTTTCCCGGACCCGGTGAAAGTACAATATGCGTAGGCTGTAATTCTATAATTTTTTCTACGGTGTGGGTATTATTACGTATAACCATAATATTTGGTGAGATAGCGCCACACATTTGATATAGATTGTAAACAAAGCTGTCGTAATTATCTATTAAAATTAACATTACTCAAAGTCCTCCGTAGGGTTTAGTATGGCTTCTACCACAGCACGTGCTTTGCTAACGCATTCTTCATATTCTTTTTCCGGTATGCTATCAGCCACAATGCCTGCACCTGAGCGTATATATATTTTATTATTTTTCTTAAAACAAAGGCGAATGGCTATACAAGTATCCATATTTCCGGTGAAATCCACATACCCAATAGCTCCACCGTAAAGCCCACGTTTATTTTGCTCTAAATTATGTATAATTTCGCACGCTTTAATTTTTGGCGCTCCGGAAAGAGTTCCTGCAGGAAGTACAGCTTCAATGGCATCAATGGCGTCATGATGTTTATGAATTTTTCCACTAACAGTGGAGCCAAGATGCATAACGTGCGAATATTGATGCACTTGCATAAAGTCATCCACCTTTACAGTCGCAAATTGACATATTTTACCTAAATCATTGCGCCCTAAATCCACTAACATAGTGTGTTCTGCTACTTCTTTAGCATCAGCTAATAATTCTGCTTTTAGTAAGGCGTCTTCTTGAGAATTTTTGCCTCGTGCACGTGTGCCAGCAAGGGGAAAGGTGGTGACTGTATTTTCTTCAAGTTTTACTAATGTTTCTGGCGATGCTCCAACTATTTCATTTGTTTCGCTGCTAAAATAAAACATATATGGTGAAGGGCTTGTCATGCGTAATTTTCTATAAATATTGAGTAAACTGCCTTCAAAACTTGCTTCCATTCGATTGGAAAGTACCACTTGAAATATGTCGCCTTCATAAATATGCTTTTTTGCTTTTTCTACCATGGACATGTATGTTTGCTTATCAAAAAGATATGTAAACTCAGATGTTGTTCGCCCTGGAAAAGAATTTTTTGAAGACGTATGCAATAGTAAATTTTTAATCTTGTGTATGTCATTTATTGCTGTTGCATAGTTTTCTTCGAGAGCATCTTTTTCTATGTTGCATATAAGGAAGAGTTTTTGTTTGTAATTGTCAAAGATAATCAATTTTTTAAAGAGCATTAAATCTAAGTCGTTAAAAGATTCAACGGTATCTTCCATGTCAAGGTGCAAGGTTGGTTCGCTATATTTTATGAAATCATATGCAAAATATCCTACAAGACCACCAGTAAAGGAGGGTAGATGGGCGTATTTAGGGCTTGAATATTTTTGGAGTAACTTTTTTAAATAGATTTTAGGATTAATAACTTCTTTTTTTATTTCATGCCCATTTTTTGTGGTAACTGTGCCCTGTAAACATGTAATTTCTTGGCTAGGTTCATACCCAAGGAAGGAATACCTTCCAAAGGCATGAGAAACATCTACACTTTCAAATAAAAAACATTGCGTAAAATGAAACTTTAACATTTTTATAATGTTGATAGGGGTAGTAAAGTCTGAGGGCATTTCATGGACTATGGGTATAAGATTATAGTTTTGTGCTAATTTTTTAGCTTCTTCAAGACTTGGTGAAAACATGGAATATCTCCCTTACTAAGAATGTTGCATAAGAATTGTGCAGAATACATACAAAAAAAATCCCCCTCTGTTCACTTTTGTAAACAGAGGGGGAAGTATTTATAGCGTTAACAACGCACTTTTCCCAAAACCTGCACACGACTAAGTGAACTCTTCTACTCCTGTAGTGAGCCACCAACGCCATGAAAAGGTATATGTGAAAATTGTGTTCATTGTTTTTTCTGTGTCCTTATGCGATAACAGTATTGCATACTGTATACGATGTCAAGAGGGTTGTAGATTTTTCAATGAATTTCCTGTAAGCCATTAATATATAATAAATAGTCGATGCTGAAATACGCATTTCCATGCGTGTTTCAGAAAGGCACGACCACTCCAAATCCCCTTTTAGGGCCGCCAGAAGCAAGGGCAAGGGATACTAAAAACATATTATTAAGGTTATTAGGTGCGGCAAGAGTATG
>CAYJOQ010000144.1:0-7046 GCA_964371825.1 uncultured Desulfovibrionaceae bacterium | reverse complement strand
AAAAAATAATACGCATTGAATCATTGCCTAAACGCTCATTTACAGCTATAGGCAGAGCCTAGAAAAGATACGCACAATGCACGCATGCTTTGTGCGCTGCCTAATGCGAATAGGCGTATACATAAGGAGAAAATCATGGCAAATCCAACAGTACTAATCGAAACATCTTCAGGCGACATCTTGGTTGAACTTTTTGCAGACGCAGCCCCCAAAACAGTAGCCAATTTTTTAGCATATGTTGACGATGAATTTTACGTCAATACTATTTTTCACCGTGTGATTCCAGGCTTTATGATTCAAGGTGGCGGTTTTGGTGTGCGTATGGACGAAAAAGACACCAATGAGCCAGTAGAAAACGAAGCAGATAATGGCATCAAAAATGAGCGAGGCACCATTGCCATGGCGCGCACCATGGACCCACACAGTGCAACCGCACAATTCTTTATCAACCTCACAGATAATGATTTTCTTAATCATACAGAAAAAAACATGCAAGGTTGGGGATATTGTGCCTTTGGAAAAGTCATAGACGGCTTAGAAACCATTGACAAAATAGCCAAACTAAAAACCAAGAATGTAGGAGTGCATGAGAATGTGCCTGTAGATATGGTAGTAATTACCTCTGCAAGCCGTTTTGAATAGCACAACCACTCGTCAGCTCTGAAAAACAAACTTGGTGAAACAAGTACTTTTTTATTGCTAAAATGTACTGATAAACCATCAGCCTAGCTGGTGGTTTTTTTATAAAAAAAGGAAAGGCTTGCATTGCCTTTCCTTTTGTACGTGTTGTATAAAAAAGAATTACATATTCACCACATGAGTAGGTGTGCCTTTAATCCATTGAGCCACATTTTCAACAGCAAGTCGTATAATATTGGCTCTTGCTTTGCTTGTAGCCCATCCCATATGCGGCGTCAAAAGACAATTGGGCGCGCTGAGTAAAGGATTATCTTTTGATGGTGGTTCCTTGGCAAGCACATCAGCACCAAAAGCAGCAAGATGCCCACTATGCAAGGCAGCTGCCACAGCAGCTTCATCAAGCAATGGGCCGCGCGCAGTGTTAATAATAATGCTGCCCTGCTTCATAGAAGCAATACGCTCTGCATTAATAAACCCACGTGAATCATCATTAAGCGGACAATGTAGCGAGATTACATCACTTGTAGCAAAGAGCGTATCTTTATCCACAAAGGAGCAAGGGTAGGTAGGTGCCGGCACCGTTGAACGATTATAGGCTTGAACCTCCATGCCAAGGGCATGCGCAATCTCACCAACCTTACGGCCAATATTTCCAAAACCCATAATACCTAAGCGCATTTCTGAAAGATCGCGTATGGGGTTTATCCAGTAGCACCACTCGTTTCGTAGTGTCCATTCGCCGGCCTTCACGCTATTGGAATGCTCAACAGTATTACGAGTCAATTCTAAAAGTAAGGCTATTACGTGCTGTGCCACAGTATCAACACCGTAGGCAACCACATTGCACACAGGAATGTTTCGTTTAGCTGCAGCCGCAATATCAACAACGTCATATCCTGTAGCCGTAACACCAATATATTTCAATTTCGGTAACTTTGCTATTACCTCTTCGGTAAAAGCCACCTTATTGGTCAAAATAATATCTGCATTTTTGGCACGCTCGACAACATCTTCAACCTCTGTATACGCATAAATATCTACAGAACCAAAAGTTTCAAAAGCCTTCCACGATAAATCACCAGGATTTAAAACTGCACCATCCATAATTACTATATGCATGCAAGCTCCTTGTCTTCAAAAAACGTAGACCCCACATAACAGCGGGGCCTACAACACATCTATTTTACGTGTAATCTAGTAGTTAATCACGCGGAAATCGTCACGACGATTTTGAGCCCATACAGCTTCGCCAGAACCTTCAACCACTGGATTTTCTTTACCATAACTTAAAAGTTCCAATTGAGCAGGGTTTACACCCAAGAGCGTCATATATTCATACGCTGCGCGAGCACGACGTTCACCAAGGGCAAGGTTGTATTCTTGAGTGCCACGAGCATCGCAGTTGCCTTCAATACGTACACGAATACGTGGGTACATCTTCATAAGCTCAGCTTTTTGGCGTAAGGTTTCCTTACCTTGTGCATTGATATCAAATTTATTAAATTCAAAATAAATACGACCGTCAGTTATACGTTGAATAGCACTTTGCTCCTCAGGAGTCCAACTTGCTTCTACATCAGGCTCAACACTACTGGTTTTGCTCGAACACCCAAAACCAACACTCATGGCCAATACCAATACTAACATCAACGCGAAACGATTCATAAAATCCTCCTAAATGGTAATCAAGTAATATCGCAATAATAAATATTGTCAAACATGCTGCAAACAGCGCATAATGCCTTAATTTTATTACACAAATAAAAAGACATCAAAGCAACTTTCAGCGTATTTGATACATGCCGTAAAAATAATTAAAAAACACAGGCCCAAAGGCCCTTAATATCGCTAACCAAGGTAACTGTAGCGGAAAACTTTTTTTTCTGCAAGGTGGCGTATACAACATTTTAACTGCCAAAAAATAGTAAAAAGATGCATACTCTTCCTTTCTAGTAGTAAAAAATTACGCATTTCTTACTTGACAAAAAAAATATAGTTGCATACACAACTTTCATGCGTTCTTTGGAAATACAACATTTTGTCGATACAGCCCTTGGCCGATATATAGGTATCAGTCATTTTTCCATGGCAAGAATTTTTGCAAAAAACTTGCAAAAGGCAGGTATGGATATGACTGTTGAGCAATGTCGTGTGCTTTTTGTTCTTTTTATGGAAGATGGAGCAACACAACATAAATTAGGCCAAATTTTATGGCAAGAAAAATCAAGTTTAAGCCGCCTTATTAATACCCTAGTATCCAAAGGATATGTAAAAAAAATACAGTCACAAAATGACGAAAGACAAAAACATATCCATCTCACAGAAAAGGGCTGGGCGTTGCAAGAAGAGTGCTTGCTGCGAGCTCAAGAAACACAAGATCCTATTGAAAAAAAATTTTCGCCTGAAGAATGGCGCCAATTGCTCTTTTTATTAAAAAAACTGGCAGATATTACCCGTGAAGAGCTCTCATAAAATTTCAAGTTAATAGCATCAAGTCTTTTGATATTGCATAGTTTCAAAATATTGGTATAATTTTCGGAATAATTTTAAATATAACTTTCAAAAGTATACGCATATAGCGTTTACATCGAGGCATGTATGAAAAAACATATGGTATTACATCTTTTTTGTGTAAGCCTTCTGGCAATGACCCTACTTACAGGCTGTAAAGAGGAACAAGAACAAGCAAAAAAAATGCCCCCTCCGCTTGTTACTACTTTTACAATTAAAGCCGAAGACCATGACTACAAAATGAATTTTCAAGGCATTACGCAAGGGTCAAAAGCTGTAGAAATTCGTGCTCGAGTACAAGCAATCATTGAAAAACGCCTATATACTGAAGGGGACTATGTTCAAGAAGGCCAAGTTCTCTTTCAATTAGAAAAAGACCAATACGAAGCACGCCTCAACGAAGCCACCGCGCAGTTAAAACAAGCCGAACGTGAGTGGAATCGTGTTCGCCCCTTGTATGCAAAAAATGCTGTAAGCCAAAAAGAACGTGACGCTGCCCTTGCTGCCTATGAATCAGCCAAAGCTAACGAACGTATTGCACAAATTAACCTTGACTATTGTGAAGTAACATCACCTGTATCTGGATTTACGGGGCAAGAGCAAGTTACTCCCGGTAATCTTGCAAACAACGGAACCCTACTCACCCATGTGAACCAAACTGACCCCCTTTATGTATATTTTGCTTTTGCCGGAACAGAATACATGCGCCATGCTCAATGGGCTAAGGAAGGTAGGCTTACTATCCCACAAAATAATGCGTACAAAGCCAACATCCGCCTTGTAGATGGCAGTATGTATCCTCTTGATGGTGTGGTAACCTTTGTTGACACAAAGGTAAACCCTTCAACTGGCGCAGTGCAATCTAGAGCTGAATTTACCAATAAAGACGGCATAATCTTACCCGGTCAATACGTGCGTATCTTCCTTGAGGGTGCTGTTCTTAAAGACGCTATTCTTATTCCGCAAAAGGCGGTATTAACAACGCAAAAAGGTACGCTTGTTATGATTGTTAACGAGCAAAATATTGTCGAGATGCGACCCATTAAAATTGGCACAAGCATAGGTCAAATGTATCTTATAGATGAAGGTTTAAAAGCTGGTGAAAAAATAGTCTTAGATGGCCTTGTGAAGGCACGCCCTGGTCAGCCAGTTACCCTTGGACCGCCTCCTGCTGCTGACGGAGCACAAAAAGGCCCTCAAGGAGCCAAAGATACGCCGCAAGCTGAAAAAGCGCAAGACGGCCAAGCCCCTAAGTAGGTAGAAATTATGTCACATTCACCAGAAATAAAACCTAATCTATTTGTAAGACGCCCCATTCTTTCCACGGTAATATCTTTAATTATTACCATGGTAGGGGCTCTTGCTCTTCAGGTATTGCCCATAGCGCAATACCCTGAATTAACACCGCCTCGTGTATCCATTTCCGTATCCTACCCGGGCGCGTCGGCACAAACCATTGCCGAAACCGTTATTGCCCCCCTTGAAGTGCAAATCAATGGCGTGGAAGACATGCTCTATATGACGTCTAACGCTGACTCTGGCTCAGGGTCCGGCAGTATTAACGTATACTTTAAGCTTGGAACAGACCCAGACATTGCGCTTGTGAACGTGAACAATAAGGTAAACCTTGCTCAAAACCTTTTGCCAGAAGAAGTCAAACGTCAAGGCATCACGGTATTAAAAGATTCACCTTCTATGTTGCTCATCATTTCTTTATTTTCACCCAATCAGCGCTATGACGGTGTATTTCTCGGCAACTATTTGCAGCAAAATATTGTTGATGAAATGAAGCGTATCAAAGGCGTTGGTGATTGTTCTGTTTTTGGTGACGCAAACTATGCCATGCGTATCTGGATTAATCCTGATAAAATGGCCAAATATAATCTTGAACCTTCTGACATTAACAATGCCATACGTGACCAAAATGCACAATTTGCCCCTGGCCGCCTAGGCTCTGCCCCTGCGCCACAAGATATTCAACTTTCATGGCAAATTGATACCAAGGGTCGCTTAGTTACCCCTGAAGAATTTGGCGAAATTATTATTCGTACTGAAAGCGACGGCAGTTTTTTACGAGTCAAGGACGTGGCCCGTGTAGAAATGGCCGGTCGTGACTATAGTATTATTTCTGAGCTTAATGGTAACGAAGCCAAAATGGCCGGCGTATTCCTATTACCCGGTGCCAACGCCATTGAAACAGGGCACCTTGTACAACAAAAATTAGAAGAACTTTCTAAAACATTTCCCGAGGGCATAGCCTACGATGTACCTTTTAACACCAACGTATTCGTTGAAGCATCTATCGAAGAAGTATATCACACTCTCATAGAAGCCATGGTACTGGTGTTTATTGTTGTATATCTTTTCTTACAAAACTGGCGTGCTACGCTTATTCCATGCCTTGCTGTGCCTGTGTCTATCATCGGTACCTTTGCCGGCATGTATGCCCTTGGCTATACTGTGAATACCCTGACGCTCTTTGGCCTTGTGCTTGCCATCGGTATTGTAGTTGACGATGCCATTGTTGTGCTTGAAAACGTAGAACGTATCATGCGCACCGAACATAAAAATGCCAAGGATGCTACAGCCAAAGCCATGCACGAAGTTACAGGGCCGGTTATTGCTATTGTACTTGTACTTTGCGCGGTGTTCATTCCCGTATCCTTCATGGGCGGCCTTGCCGGTGAAATGTATAAGCAATTTGCTATCACCATTTCCGTATCAGTTATTCTTTCAGGTATTGTGGCTCTCACGCTTACCCCTGCATTATGCGCACTGTTACTCAAACCTCATGATCCCCATGCCAAACCTTGGGCATTCTTCATCTGGTTTAACTATGTGTTCGGAAATATAACCCACCGCTACGTGCGTATTGTTCGTTCCATTAAAGATATGGGCATACGCAGCATGATGGCCTTTTTCCTTATGCTTTTTGCCATAAGTTGGCTCTTTAAAGTTGTGCCTACATCGCTTGTTCCCAATGAAGACCAAGGGTATATTCTTGGCATGTCTATTTTAACTGACGGAACAACTCAAGCACAAACAGCAAAGGTACTCGATAAGGTTGAAGAAACACTACTTGCCGACAGTGCAGTGGATAATATTATCACCCTTGCAGGCCTTGATATTGCCTCCTTTGGTACCAAGAGTAACTACGGAACCTTCTTCACAACTCTTAAAAACTGGAAGGAAAGACAAGAACCTAGTCAACAGCCTGACGCCATTGTAGGCAAGGTTTTTGGTCTTGGAATGAGCATACCTGAAGCTATGCTCATAGGCTTTACGCCACCGCCCATTCAAGGCATGAGTACCACAGGAGGCTTTGAAGGCTATATCCAAAATCGTGGTACTGGCTCCTTACAAGACCTTGAACAATGGACTAATAAGGTAATGGAAGCTGCCACTAAGCGTCCTGAAATTGCTTCTGTGCGTAACCTTTTTAGCACAGGTGCACCACAATTATACGCCAATCTTGACCGCGAACGGGCATTAGCGCAAGGAGTGAGCATTTCGTCAATATTTGCTGTTATGCAAGCCAACTTTGGTACCAGCTATGTAAACGACTTCAACTATGGCGGACGTACCTACCAAGTACTCCTCCAGGCTGATACCAATTTCCGTATGCTTCCAGATACCTTAGCAGACCTTTTTGTACGCAATAACAAGGGTGAAATGGTGGCATTAAATTCACTCATAACCCTTGAACGTCGTGTAGCTCCACAAACGGTAACACGCTTTAATGTATTCCCTGCAGCACAAATTATGGGCTCTCCTGCTCCCGGATATTCTTCAGGCCAAGCCATCGCTGCCATGGAAGAAGTGGCAAAGGAAATTTTGCCCTCTGAATATGCCCTTGGCTGGTCTGGTTCTGCTTTACAAGAAATTCTTTCTTCTGC
>CAYJOQ010000143.1:0-7219 GCA_964371825.1 uncultured Desulfovibrionaceae bacterium | reverse complement strand
TTTGAAAAAGCCAAAAGAATGCAGCTTTTTGATCAACTCGAAGATGTTCAAGATAAAAGCAGCGTTATTAAGGGGCATATTGTGCGCCGCATCAAGGGTGGATACACTGTTGATATTGGTGGCGTAGAAGCCTTCTTGCCTGGCTCGCATGTTGATTTGCGCCCCGTACCTGACATGGATGCCTTGGTAAATCAGGAGTTTGAGTTCCGTGTTCTCAAAATTAATCGCCGCCGTAGCAATGTAATTGTTTCCCGTCGTGTATTACTTGAAGAAGAGCGCGATTCTAAGCGTCAAGATTTATTGCAAACCCTTGACGAAGGTCAAGTGGTTATAGGCAAAGCTAAAAATATCACCGAATACGGTGTATTTGTTGACCTTGGTGGACTTGACGGCCTTTTACATATCACAGATATGTCTTGGCGCCGTATTCGTCACCCCAAGGAAATGATTACTGTAGGTCAAGAGCTTGAGCTTAAAGTTCTTTCTTTTGACAAAGAACATAATAAAGTATCCTTGGGTCTTAAACAACTTGTGCAAGATCCATGGCAAGATATTACTACCCGCTTCCCAGAAGGCATGAAGGGCCAAGGCAAGGTTACTAATCTTGTTGATTATGGTGCCTTTGTTGAACTTGAAGCAGGCGTAGAAGGCCTTGTACACATTTCTGAAATGTCTTGGACACGTAAATTACGTCATCCTTCCCAGATGGTTCGTGTGGGCGATGAAGTAGAAGTTATCATTCTTGGTGTAGACGGCGATAAAAAGCGCATCTCCCTTGGTATGAAGCAAGTTAAGCCAAACCCATGGGAACTTGTGGCAGAAAAATATCCTGAAGGCACAGTTTTAGAAGGTACCATTAAAAATATTACCGAATTTGGTATGTTCATTGGTATTGAAGACGGCATTGATGGCCTTATTCATGTGTCTGATATTTCTTGGACCAAAAAAGTGCGTCATCCTAATGAAATATTCAAAAGTGGTGATGTGGTACAAGCAAAAGTACTTACTGTTGATCAAGAAAGCGAAAAGTTCACTCTTGGTATCAAGCAGTTGGTAGAAGATCCATGGGGTCATGTTCCAACAACATATCCTGTGGGCTGCACTGTGAAGGGCATTGTAACAAATATTACTGATTTTGGTTTGTTCGTTGAAGTGGAAGAAGGCATCGAAGGCCTTGTACACGTTTCTGAACTTTCCAATAAGAAAGTAAAGAGCCCCTCAGAGCTATATAAAGAAGATCAAGAAATTGAAGCTAAAGTTATTCATGTAAGCGCTGAAGAACGTCGCCTTGGTTTGTCTATTAAGCAAATTAAGGATGAAGAAGATCGTAAAAAGAGCAAAGAATTCCGCACCGGCCCAGCTGAAACCGGTCAAAGCCTTGGCGATCTTTTACAACAAAAGATTGCTGAAGCTGGACAAGAATAATTCTGAGCTTTACGCATAGCTATTTTGAGCCCCATACCTACTACTAGGTATGGGGCTCATTTTTTATGTTGCTTTGATAATAAAGCATTGCTCTATTGCGCATCTTGCGTTAACCTTAAGTGTGTATATATTTAAGCATATCTAAGGTGGAGGCCAAATATGTCTTCTTCGCGTAGTGATAATTTATTAAGTCTTGCAGATATAGCTAGGCATTTTTCTTTGCCTGAGTCCACTGCAAGGTATTATTGTAAGCGTTTTTCAGGTTTTATGCCCATTCATGGCGAGGGGCGCCGTCGACGTTATGGTAAGGACGCTTTGGCAGTTGTTGCCATGGTTTTAGAACATATGCGAGCTGGAAAAACCGCAAACGTAATTGAGGGCATTTTATATCAGCATTTTGCGTGCACAACGGAACCTGTTGTTAGCGTAGAAAAGGTAACGCAAGATGTACAAGGGTATGACCCTTCTGTAGGTGTGCAATCAGCACTTGCTACGCAAAACACACATGTGCAGCAACGTCAGGATTCAGGTGAGTTTGCCTCCTTTGCCATGCATCTTCTTGAACAACAAAATGTGGCTATGCAAAGCATCGCTAAATCATTAGAAGTTTTGGCTAGTCAGCAAGAAGATATGCATACCTTACGTGAAGCTGCACAATTGGCTGCTGAAGAAAATACGCAATTGCGCAATGAAGTAAAAACCTTAAAATCGCTATTGCATAGCGCAGAGCAGGTACATCAAGATGACTTACATCAAGTACGCACTTGGATGAGTAGGCTTGCTCACAGCTATAACAATAAAACTACGCTTGATACTAAAAAACCATAGGTACAGTAGTATACTGTCTTGCCATTGCTGATTGTTGTAACAACAGCAATTGGAGCGCAAGTTCGTAATTCTTACGTTACGCTGCGCTTGTGTTGACTAATTGTCCTTGGTTCCTCGAGGCGCCATAAGACGTAGGGAGTGCGGCTCTATACAGCAAAGTTTTCCTGTGCAAATTTCGCTTGGGTAGGTGACAAAGGCTTCCTTAGTAATGCTGTATATGGCTGTTTCTTCTTGGCTACAGTCAAAAAAGTGTAGCGTATCGTCTATTATTTGGTATGCAGTTGTCCAATGCCTATTTGCTGGCTCAGTTCCAGGCATAAAATACCGTAAAAATCTGAAAATAACCGCTCGTTCCGGACTCTTTGTCAGGTCTTTGGGATGTATATATGTATTTGGTTTTAGCCATTTTTCAATGGTATCCCAAAGCTGTTCACTGCTTGGGTGTTCCTTTGCTTGGTCGAGGGCATAGGGGCGTTCTATACGCAAGGGGCGTGCCTTACTTTGAATATTGAGCATAGCATCAACAAGAGGCACATAGTCTGTTTGTTGATCTAGAACAGCACGGAAAACTTTGCTATTTTGTGCTAGACCCATTAATGTGTCATGAAAAATATCTCTTGCTTCTAAGGTTCGAATATGATGTGTTATTTTTAATCCATTGAGCACAGCATAAATAGCGCAAAAAACATCTATTTTTCCTTGATAGTAAGGTTTCATAATGCCTCCATAAAAACAGTGACATAAATTGAATAGTAATGCAATCCCAAGGGCTTGACCTTGAGTAAGAATCCATCAGCCTAGCTGGTGGTTTTTCTTATGCGCCTGTAAGACTCTCTTACCAGCTGCCCCCTAGCAGGGGCGTTTTAAAGGCCTGACATCTGCATCTTTGTTACTTGCTGCCCGTAAACGGACTTATATACAATTGGTTTCTCAATGAATATCTTTTTATCCGACAATTGAAAGGCATGGATTGCCACGCTACCTATCCGTAAGGTTCTCTTTTCTACAAAAAACGTCCTGTACAAAGAGTACAGGACGTGTGTTTCATAGAATGCTAAAGCTTTAATTTACGTAGTAAACGTATATGCATTAAAAGCTATACTGTGTAGTGTGTTAAAGCAAAAATACTCTATAACTAAATTTGCGCAACTACAAAGTCACCCATTTCCTTGGTGCCCACAAGTTTTGCGCCTTCTTCCATAATATCTGCTGTGCGATAGCCAGCTTGTAAAACCTTACGAACAGCGTTTTCTACGGCATCTGCAGCCTCTACAGCGCCAAAAACAAGGCGTAACATCATGCTTGCAGATAATATAGTCGCTAGTGGATTAGCCTTGTTTTGTCCTGCGATATCAGGAGCTGAACCATGAATAGGTTCAAACAAGCCAGGACCGCTGGAGCCCATAGAGGCTGAAGGCAACATACCAAGAGAACCGGTAATGGCAGCAGAAGCATCAGAAAGAATATCACCAAAAATATTGCCGGTAACAATAACATCAAATTGTGAAGGATCGCGCACTAATTGCATAGCTGCATTATCAACATACATGTGGCTTAGTTCTACGTCTTGATATTCTTTGTGCACTTCAATGACCACATCTTGCCATAGGCGTGAAGTTTCGAGTACATTTGCCTTGTCTACCGAGCACAGCTTCTTATTGCGTTTACGAGCAGTTTCAAAGCCCACACGAGCTATGCGGCGAACTTCTTCTTCACTGTAAATCATGGTATTAAAGCCTACGCGCTCACCGTTGCGAGTTTCGATACCGCGGGGTTCACCAAAATAAATATCACCGGTTAGCTCACGAATAACTATAAGGTCTAAGCCTTTTGCAGCAATATCAGCACGTAATAAGCACGCTCCTGCAAGTTCTGGCATAAGGGTTGCTGGACGTAAATTTGCAAAAAGCTGTAGTTCTTTACGAAGTTCTAGGAGGCCTTTTTCAGGGCGCATATTATTTGCTAATTTATCCCATTTAGGGCCGCCCACAGCACCTAAAAAAACTGCATCTGCTTTGCGGCAAGCGTCTAGGGTTTCTTTTGGAAGTGGTTTGCCGGTGGTGTCTATGGCAATGCCACCTATGAGGCCTTCTTCAAAAGTAAAGCTATAGGCAAACTTTGCAGCCACAGCATCAAGAACTTTACGTGCTTCTGCTACTATTTCAGGGCCAATGCCGTCACCGGGTAATAGGCAAATGTGTTTTTGCATACTCTATCCTTAGTTACGTGTCATTACTGGTTATTGTTTGTGCCGATACAGGAAAACAAAGCAATGAATACGAAATGTAATCATTGTTTGGTAGTTCGACTATTATATGGCGCTCACCATATCTATATACAGTGAGCGCAGTGTACAACAAATATAAAGCATGAAAGCGTATTTTTTACGCTCAATAGCGTCACAAAAAAACAACATTTATACATAACAATAGTATAACGTAGTTATGAGTGAGTTTTTTATGCCGTTTAAAAACAAATGCTTATGCTAAGCGTTCCTTAACATAGGGAATCAGTCCACCAACGTTTACAAGTTCAGCCATTGAAGCAGGCAGTGGCGGACATTGAATTACCGCACCGGTAGTTACATTGGTAATGGTTCCGGTTTCTGTATCTATGTCAAGTTCGTGACCGTCTTCAATGGTATTGACTTCGTCGCCAATTTCTAAAAGCAATAGGCCCATGTTAAAAGAGTTGCGGTAGAAGATGCGGGCAAAGCTATGGGCTATAACTACTTGCATGCCTGCGCCTAAAATAGCTAAGGGGGCATGTTCACGTGAAGAGCCGCAACCAAAGTTGCGGTCAGCAACTATAATATCGCCGGCTTTAACGCGTTGTACCCATCCATATTCAAGACCTTCCATGCAGTTTTTGCCGAGAATTTCTTTGTCTGCGGTAACAAGAAAGCGTGCAGGAATGATGGCATCAGTATCTATATGTTCGCCCACTCTATGGACATTTCCGTGAAGTTTCATAATATATCTCCTTCCTTGCACTTATAGTTGCTCTGGGCCACTGACGATACCGGTGACGGCAGAAGCTGCTGCCACAACAGGGCTTGCTAAATATAATTCGGACTCAAGACTGCCCATGCGTCCTTTAAAATTGCGATTGGTTGTGGCAATTGCTCTTTCGCCATCACCTAAAATACCCATATGTCCACCAAGGCAAGGGCCGCATGTAGGAGGACTGATAACGCAACCAGCATCCATAAAGATTTCAAAGAGGCCTTCGTTCATTGATTGACGCCATACAGACGGTGTAGCTGGTATTACGATACAACGCACATCCTTTGCTACTTTACGTCCTTTAAGAATAAGGGCAGCATCACGCATGTCACTAATACGTCCGTTGGTGCAAGAGCCAATAATAACTTGGTTTACTGGCACATCTTTAACTTCTGAAACAGGCTTTACATTGTCTGGAATATGCGGACAAGCAACGACAGGTCCAAGGCCAGTTACATCAATGGATACACGACGTTCATACACAGCGTCTTTGTCCGCCGTGAGAGGTTCTTGATTTGGGCGATTATTAGCATTCCCAAAGGCAATGGTTTTATCATCAACGCTGAAAAGTCCTACCTTGCCGCCAGCTTCAATGGCCATATTTGCCATGGTTAAGCGACCTTCGATTTCAAGGTTATCAATAACAGGACCATCAAATTCAAGAGCGCGGTATAAAGCTCCGTCTACGCCTATTTGGCCAATAAGCATCAGAATTAAGTCTTTGGCTCGCATCCATTTTGACATGGTTCCCGTATAGGTGACACCAATGGATTGCGGAACTTTAAACCATGTTTCGCCAAGGGCCATGCCGCCGGCTATATCTGTTGAGCCAAGACCAGTAGCAAAAGCGCCAACGCCACCATAGGTACATGTATGACTATCAGCACCAATAACTATATCGCCAGCACCCACAAGGCCAAGTTCAGGTAAAAGTGCGTGTTCAACACCACTTGAGCCGCCTTCATAATAGTGAGTTAAGCCTTGCTCTTGTGCAAATTGACGGCTTATACGTACTTGATTGGCAGAATCAATATCTTTTTGTGGCGTAAAGTGGTCCATGACAAACACCACTTTATCCTTATCAAATACGCGGCTTGCGCCCATATCTCTGAATGATTTAACAGCAAGTGGTGCTGTGATATCATTAGCAAGTACCAAGGAAAGTTTACAACGCACAATCTGTCCTGCTTCGGTAATTGTTTGGTCGCTGTGCTTTTGCAGAATTTTTTGCGCTAAAGTCTGTGACATATAAGGCTCCTTTACAATGTATTACGTGTGCTAATTGCACTCTCGTTCTTTTTTATCCAGTCTATTTAAGGCATTTACGTATGCTCTGGCACTTGCTACAGTAATATCTGGGTGTGCCCCACGGCCAACAGCACAAATATTGTTATCACAAATACGAACGGTAACTTCACCCTGTGCATCTGTTCCGCCGGTGATGGCATTAACTGCGTATTGATGTAACTCTGGCTCACGATCCACAAGTTGGCTAATAACATTAAAGAGTGCATCGACAGGGCCAACGCCAAAGTTTGCACCACTTTTAATTTCGCCGTCAATCTCCATTACCACAGCGGCAGTTGGAGGAATATCTTGAGTTGAAGAACTGTTCACGCTGATATTTTGTAAGCGGAAACGATCAGGCATACGATAAATTTCTTCTAAAACAAGGGCTACTAAGTCTTCGTCGTGTACAACTTTTTTTACATCAGCAAGATTTTTAACAGCGGTAAAGATTTGATTAATCTGCTCTTCGTTTAAAGAGTAGCCAAGGTTTTCTAATTTTGACTTTACAGCATTACGTCCAGAGTGTTTACCAAGCACAAGATCGCTTTGGGCTCTGCCTACAGATTCAGGAGTCATAATTTCATAGGTTTCACGGTTTTTAAGCATACCGTCTTGATGAATTCCTGATTCGTGGGCAAAGGCATTGCCACCCACAATGGCTTTATTGGCAG
>CAYJOQ010000142.1:0-7229 GCA_964371825.1 uncultured Desulfovibrionaceae bacterium | reverse complement strand
TCATGGAACAAAACACAGCAAGCCCTCAAGAAGTTATTGAAAAAGTACACAAAGCAGCAGAATTTTTAAAAGAGAAAGGCGAAGAAGCTCTTGCTGTGCTTCGTGACCCTACTTCTGAGTACACATGGAAAGATACCTATATTTTTATTATGGATATAGAGCAAAGCCTTGTTCTTTCTAACCCTGTATTCAAAGAGCGAGAAGGTGGTAATGTTCGTGAACACCTTGATTATGCTGGGGAAAAATATGGGATAAATCTTTGCAATCTTGCCAATAAAGGCGGTGGCTGGCTTGAATTTACATGGGCAAAGCCCGGTGATACAACACCATATCGTAAAGTTTCTTATATTTACCCTGTTCCCGGTTATCGTTATACTGTTTGTGCCGGAATTTATAATGACACTATGACTGTAGAAGAATTGAACAACTTACTCTAATAGGCTGTTAAGGAGATATTATGCACGGCTTTGCCATATATGAAAATCAATTTGGCTTTTTTAAAATTGCCTATGAGGGCAAGCACATTGTTTTTTTTAAGAAAATTCATGATGCAATAATACAAGATTTTGGCACAAAAACACCTTTAACAGATAGTGTGTATGAGCAACTCTGTGAATATATTGCAGGAACACGAAAAAATTTTGACGTATCGTACAAACTTAACGGCACAGATTTTCAAAAAAAAGTATGGCAAGCACTGTGCGCTATTCCCTATGGGGAAACGCGTACCTATAAGGATATTGCCCTTGCCGTTGGTAATACTAAGGCTAGCCGCGCTGTAGGCTTAGCCAATAATAAAAATCCTATTACGGTTATCGTGCCTTGTCATAGAGTTATAGGTTCATCTGGAAAATTAGTGGGTTATGCAGGTGGCCTTGAAATGAAAAAATTTTTACTTGATATGGAGCATAAAAACAAATGAGTAAATATATTGTGCTATTTGAGGTTATACCTTCACAAGAAGGTAAGGCTAAATATTTAGAACTTGCCGCCATGTTAAAACCCATGCTCGAAGGCTTTGATGGCTTTATAAGCATGGAACGATTCCAAAGTCTACATGATGAAAATAAGGTGCTTTCCATGAATGTATGGGAGAGTGAAGAAGCCATGAGCCGCTGGCGAAATACAGCGGAACACAAAATGAGCCAATTACAAGGCAAAACAACATTGTTCGAAAGCTATAAGATTACAGTAGTGTCAGTTATTCGAGAATATTCTCATAAAAAATAGGGAACATGCCTTGGCATACCAACGATAAACAACGCCATGATTGTAAATATTAGCTGTCGAACAGACATCATACATCATTATTCCCATTGGCTCTTTCGCCGATTTGAGCAATGCTACGCCCTTGCGCGTAATTCACTTTTTCCAAAACATATCAGGCTATATGAATTAACACCGCAAAAAATCAACTGTAGGATTTTTGGATCAAAAAATTGTGCCCCTGTACTATCACGCATCCACTACATTAGTCGACATTGTATAACCAGTCGATGCTGAAAAACAAATAAACATACTGAAATAATATTTTTTTATAGCTTAAATGAAATAAAAAAATCACCAGAAACAAGAGTATCCATCCTAAAGAAAGCTACATCCCTCTTATCTTTTCAACAGTCTAAACGGTTAGCAATTGATATATGAGGTAGCCAATCCCCCCAAGGATGTTTCTTTAAATTTAATGTTCATATCGCGCCCTATTTCATTCATGGCGCTGATAGCATAATCTAAACGAACTCTATGATCTTGTGGTCGTTTAGTGGTGGCAAGAATGGTTGCATTGTATGCTTTTATGGCACCTATGGCATTTCTTTCAATGCACGGTATGATTACAAGCCCTCCTACAGGGTCACATGTCATGCCTAAAAAATGTTCAAGGGCAATTTCAGCAGCGTTAGCCACAACCTTTGCAGGATGCCCTTTAGCATGAGTCAGCATGGCCGCAGCCATAGCGCAAGCCACACCTATTTCGCCCTGACACCCTACTTCTGCACCGGCAATAGAGGAGTTATGTTTACAAAGAAAACCAATACACACTGCGGCAAGCAAGCCTTCGCGTAAAAGGTTTACGCCCATTTTTAATTGATGTTTCATCACGTATAAAATAGCTGGTATGACCCCTGCTGAACCACATGTTGGACCGGTAACAATGACTCCTCCGTCGGCATTTTCTTCGGCAACGGCAAGGGCATAGGCATTAAGTCGTGCTAAAAATCTGTCATGTTCATAGGGAAGCTCATTACCATTTTCAAGAAGTCTTTTAGATTGTCGTGGGTATTGCAAATATCCGGGGAGAATACCATCTTTAGAAAGACCACGCTCAACACTTTGCAGCATAAGATCCATAACTTCATCAAGTTGTTCACGAATTTGAATTCGAGAAAAACCAGTAATTGCCATTTCATTTTCTAACATCATTTCAGGTAGTGAAAGCCCTGTGGCCTTTAACGTTGCCAAAATACCAGTCATTGAATTATAGGCATACTTAGGTTTACCCCGCTTTTCTGGTTCTTGCCCTCGCCATTGAATAAAGCCGCCGCCTACTGAATAGTATTCACGGCTCAATAGACTTTTTCCAGCAGCATCCACCACATCTATAATCATTGTATTTGTAAATGGATACGTATGTTCAATGGCATCAAAAACGATATGACTTGCAAAAATAGGAATATGTACACCACCAATAGTAGTATGCACGGCCTTTTCAGGATTGGCAGATATTTCTTTTAAAAGAGTCGGCGGACATTTAGCGGGTTGCGTTCCAAGTAAACCTGCAATAATGGCTATATCTGTTCCGTGTCCCTTACCTGTAGCACTTAAAGAACCAAATAAACGCACCATAAACCTTGCCGGTTTGTGAGAAAAAACATGAGTATTGCACAAAGTTACAAAATTATACGCTGCTTGCATTGGCCCAATAGTATGTGAACTTGAAGGGCCAGGACCACATTTAAGCATATCAAAAAGCGCTGTTTCAATGGGGTCTTTACGAGTTTCGTGAATGGAATGCTGGTGATATTTTGTCATAATTCCCCTCGCTAAGGTAGCCAAACGTAACAGCCTGTTGCAAAAGTATAAATATACAAAAAAACATATATTATTCAGCAGTGATACGATTATTTTGACGTAACATATTCATAGCTGGCTCAATCTGATTAGCCTTCACATAATTAATAATCTGTAAATGTTCTTGAAAAGATTTTTGCATACGGTCCAAACTTAAAGTATTTTTAAAAACAATAACCGTAGCTCGAACCATAATACTTTTATATACCTGTGATAAATAGGGGTTACCTGCTGCATCAATAAAGGCTGCATGAAATAAGCGATCAGCTATTACCCAATCTTGGGCATTATTTTCTGCCTTTTGCGTGGCTTTTAAAGCCTCTTCAAGACGAGAAATAAGCGCCTGAGCATTTTTTTGCATGGCTAAAACCAAGGCACCCGTTTCATATAAAGAAATAACTTCATATAAATCACTAATTTCTTCTTGTGTAGGATTAAAAACAAAGGAACCCTTTTGGGGAATAATTTGCACCAAGCCTTCATGACAAAGAGTTACAAGAGCATCTTGCACAGGAGCTCGGCTAGTATTCATTTCTTGAGCTAGCTTGTTTTGCGACAAACGCTGCCCCATGACATATTGCCCATGCAAAATTCGCGAACGAATTTCTTCAACCACAAAAGTCTTTAAAGCCACATCTTGCTTAATATTTTTATGAAAAATTTGTTGGTCAGTTGTCTTCATACACACCCTAATTGACTGATAAGTATATATTTTTTATTTATGCATTGTTGTGAAAAACTACACAAAATACTATTATGCATGCACTATACCGAAAATTGCTACCTTTTTCAAATGGATTTTCATAGCTTGACATTTTTCAAAATAACAGGCTAGTATGCTAGTAGACAGAGGGCGTTCACCAAGTATCCATCCTAGGTTAATGAATGTAATATTTGTATACTATTAATATACAAGAGTTTTTAAGGAGAAATTATGCAAGATAGTACCAATGTAAAAACCATACAGCGCGGAAAAGAAATGTTTTCAAGCATTTCAGGTGAAAAACCATCACTCTTTAACAAAGCTGCCTGGATGGGTAAGGTTATGGATTGGAGCATGCGCAATGAGCAATTTAAAGTGCAAATATTTCGCTTTGTTGACGCTTTTCCTTCCTTGACAACCCCAAAATTACTCACAGATCATATTCGAGAATACTTTGGTGAAGAAAAAGATATGCCTCCTTTCTTAGCAACTGGTGCTAAGGTTGCCGGCATGCTTGGTACCTTTGGCGGCAATATGCTTAATAAAGTTATTTCAGGTAATATTCATGAAATGGCAAAACAATTTATTGTGGGCGAAAATACCAAGGACGCAGTAAAGAACATCGTTAAATTACGTAAAGAAGGCTTTGCTGCTGTTGTTGATGTTTTGGGCGAAGCTACCCTTTCACATAAAGAAGCAGAAGAATATGTCAATACCTATTTAGAATTGCTAGATGCCCTGGCTAAAGAGCAAAGCGCTTGGACAGGTCTTGGGCAATCAGATTCTCATAGTGATGATTGGGGGCATGCACCTAAAATTAACGTTGCAATTAAGCCTACAGCCACTTTTTGTCTTGCCAATCCCCAAGATTTTGAAGGTTCTGTTGTAGGTATTTTAGATCAATGCCGTAAGGTATGCCAACGTGCCGTTTCTATGAATGCGTTTTTCTGTATTGATATGGAATCTTACAAGCATAAAGATATTACACTAGAAGTCTACCGTCGCTTAAAACTTGAATTTAAAGACTATCCATATATTGGTATTGTTTTGCAAGCATACTTAAAAGATACAGAAAAAGATACCGAAGAACTCATTGCATGGGCTCGTAAAAACAGCACCCCCATATCCATCCGTTTAGTAAAGGGTGCGTATTGGGATTATGAAGTGGTTAAAGCTAAACAAATGGGCTGGGAAATTCCTGTTTGGACCATCAAAGCCGACAGTGATGCATGCTTTGAGCGTGTAAGTTATACCATCTTGAAAAATAGCGATATTTGTCACTATGCTTGCGCTTCACACAACGTTCGTTCCATCTCTGCCGTTATGGAAATAGCTAAAGAATTGAATGTAGATGATTCTCGTTATGAATTCCAAGTACTTTACGGTATGGCTGAGCCTGTGCGCCGAGGTATTTTGCGTGTAGCTGGGCGTGTGCGCTTGTACTGCCCTTATGGCGATATGGTGCCCGGTATGGGATATTTGGTACGCCGTCTGCTAGAAAACACCGCCAATGAATCCTTCTTACGCCAAAGCTTTGTAGAAGAAGCAAGCCTTGAAAAATTACTTGAAGATCCACATCTTACAGCTGATCGTGAAAGAAAAGAGCGCACTAGCAAAGTGCAAGAAAAAGCCGCAGTTCAAGGCTTTGGCCCATTCAAAAACGAGCCTATGGTTGACTTTACTGATCAAAAGGCACGCGACATC
Source organism: uncultured Desulfovibrionaceae bacterium (assembly GCA_964371825.1). Lineage (GTDB taxonomy): Bacteria > Desulfobacterota > Desulfovibrionia > Desulfovibrionales > Desulfovibrionaceae > CAYJAD01. The sequence continues at coordinate 1,753 of CAYJOQ010000142.1, read as the reverse complement.
TTCCCTGCTGAAATAGCAAAAATTCGCGCATCAGCCCTTGGTAAGACCTATCCATTATTCATTAACGGTAAGGACGTAGAGCTTGATGACAAAATTTCTACCGTAAATCCTGCAAAACCATCTGAAGTGCTAGGCTATGTATGCCAAGGCGGCATTGCTGAAGTAGATATGGCCATACAAGCTGCCAAGGATGCATTTCCCGCTTGGCGCGATACTTCGCCTATTGAAAGAGCAAACTACTTAGTAAAAGCTGCCGCAGCTGCACGTCGCAGAATGTACGAACTTTGCGCATGGCAAGTACTTGAAGTGGGCAAACAATGGGATCAAGCCCAAGGTGATGTTGCTGAAGCCATTGACTTTTTAGAATACTATGCTCGCGAAATGGAACGCCTTGCCAAGCCACGCCGTCTAGGTAATGCCCCAGGAGAGTTAAACCACTATTTATATGAACCTAAGGGCATCGCCGCAGTTATTGCTCCATGGAACTTCCCCCTAGCCATTAGCCTTGGTATGGCTTCAGCTGCCATTGTTGCCGGTAACCCTGTTATCTATAAACCAGCTAATATTACAGGAATTATTGGGCATCATTTAGTAGAAATATTTAAAGAAGCTGGCTTACCAGCCGGAGTATTTAACTATGTGCCTGGCCGCGGTTCTGTCATGGGTGATTATTTGGTTGAACACCCAGACGTAAGCTGCATTGCCTTTACCGGCTCCATGGAAGTGGGTTTACGCATCTTAGAAAAAGCCGGAAAAACAGGCCCAACACAAATAAATGTAAAGAAAATTATTTCAGAAATGGGTGGCAAAAATGCTATTATCATTGACGACGATGCCGACCTTGATGAAGTAGTTCCACATGTTTTATATTCTGCCTTTGCATTCCAAGGGCAAAAATGCTCAGCATGCTCAAGAGTCATTATAACTGATGCCATCTATGATAAAGCTGTGGAACGCCTTGTTGAAGGTGCAAAAGCCTTATTGATTGGTCCTGCTGATGATTGCACCTATGCCATGGGCGCTGTGGCTGATGGTGCTGCGCAAAAAAATATTCTTGAATATGTAGGCATTGCAGAAAGTGAAGGCAATCTCTTGTATAAGAGTACTGTGCCTGAAGGCGAAGGCTATTGGGTGCCCATTACCATTGTTGACGGCATACGCCCTGAACACCGTATTGCACAAGAAGAAGTATTTGGACCTGTGCTTGCCATTATGCGCGCTAAAGACTTTGATGATGCCATCGACCTTGCCAACAGTACACGCTTTGCCTTAACTGGCGGTGTTTTTAGTCGTTCACCCAAAAATCTCGAAAAAGCTCGCCGTGACTTTAGAGTCGGTAACCTCTACATTAACCGCAACAATACCGGCGCCCTTGTAGAACGCCAACCCTTTGGTGGTGCGCGTATGTCAGGTGTGGGAACAAAGGCTGGCGGCCCAGATTACCTTTTACACTTTATGGATCCGCGTGTAATAACAGAAAATACCATGCGCCGTGGCTTTGCTCCTGTAGAAGAAGATGATGATTGGGAAGATTAGTACATGCATGTACTCTTCTGGTACTTGGCTTGAGCAAATGCAGTCGGTACTGAAAAGTACATAATCTTAATAAAAAACCACCAGCCTAGCTGGTGGTTTTTCTTATCCGCCTATAAGGTTCTCTTACCAGCTGCTCCCTAGCAGGGGCGTTTTAGAGGCCTTACATCTGCATCTTTGTTACTTGCAGCCCGTAAACAGGCTCATATACAATTGATTT
>CAYJOQ010000141.1:0-7274 GCA_964371825.1 uncultured Desulfovibrionaceae bacterium | reverse complement strand
AAGCATGTAATGCGACTTTTTGGCAATTTATCGACACTATTACACCTGTTTTTCAGTGCTGACTATTAAATTCTTTTAGTATAATTAGTTAATATATTTTTCAGTGCCGACAAACTAAAAAAATAGTGTGCAGCAAAAATACACAAGAGTATAGCAAAAATATTTATTTTTAGATGTCGTCTCTCTAGTATTTCTAGAGCTTACTAGCAGGAAATGAATGTATTGTAAAACTTATTTTTTTGGTAAGAAATACATATACCTTCTAAAGCGTAGATGAATTTCTCCAAGTATTAAAAGTATATTTGCATGTTATTTCAGGTAATTTGAATAAAATATTTTCGTATGGACATTCCTACGTTGATGGGGCAAAATTTACAGTGGATATATAAGGAAGATTGTGAAGTGCCTTTGTAGATATAGTTAATCGACGCTGAAAAACTATACAGACTATTGTAACTACAGACATTCACACCTTAAGACTCCTGCACAATTCATTGTGCGGAGTTTTTTGGAGCACTGGCGCTAGCCATTGCGACCAAAAATCAAGAGTAAGCGCAATTCACTTGCGCAGTTAAGCGATTGATTTTTGTGCCTTTTGTCCTGCACAAGTAAATTTTCAAACTTAAGGAAATTTATTGCAAAAGCACAAAAATAAAATTGGAAAATAATTATGCAGGGCTCTCACCTTATGAGGTCACAGAAAAATTTTACGTGCTGTAAAATGAGAGAATAGATTTTTTATTTTACTAATATTTGTATGTAATTATGAGGAATAATTATGGAAGATGCACCATTGAGCTTAGTCAGTATACCCGATGAAAACGACGAAGAAAAAGTTCAAGAAGACACAGAAATACTATCTGAAATTGCAACCTATTATGATCCTAATGCGCCAAAGCTTCTCATGCTAGGTGCAGGGCATATTAGTCAAGAGGTTGCAAAGCTTGCTCATTATGCAGGATTTACAGTAGATATTATGGATATGCGAGAAGAATACTTGGTAAAAGAAAACTTTCCAAAGGTTAGAGAACTTTTACTTTGTGAAAATTATGCTAATATACAAGATACATATGAAATTACTTCTAAGCATTTTGTTGCCATTGTAACACACAGCTTTGAAACTGACGTAAGTGCACTTAGGCATGTGCTGCACAGCAACGCTTGTTATATAGGTATGGCAGGCACAGCACGCAAAAAAGAAAATATTTTTCAATTATTACGCGATGAAGGTTTTCCGGACACTGAATTAGCCTGTATCTGCTGTCCTATTGGTATAGACATAGGCAGCGAAAATGCCGCAGAAATGGCAATTTCTACAGTAGCTGAGCTAATAGCTGCACGTGCCGGAAAGCTTATGCGACCTATACAAAAATTTAAACGTTAACTTGTGGTGGCTTTACTGTTGTTTTTACGCTGTCTGATTAAATCACCTGCACGCCTTGCTAAATAAGTTACTTCAGGCTTGGAAACTTGGTCATCTGCGCCAACGCTATCGCCTTTATGACGCAATTTATCGGTAATTAGTGATGAGAAAAGAATTACAGGAAGGTCTTTTAATACAGGATCTTCCTTAATTCTTTTGGTTAAATTATGACCATCCATCATAGGCATTTCAATATCAGAAACAACAATTTGTACAAAGTCAGTTATGGGACGATCTTCTTCAATAGATTTTTCTTTAAAGCTCACAAGTCGTTCCCAACCGGCAGCACCATGTTCGGCAACTTCCACGTTGAAATTGGCTTTTTCTAAAAGATCGCGCATCATTTCACGTATCAAAGCAGAATCGTCAACCACCAAGGCTCGGTAATTTGCATCGGCATCCCAATCTTCCCCAAGGTCATCAAGGCGCAGGGCTAGAGTTGGGTTAAGGTTGGCAACAATTTTTTCTAAATCAAGCAAAAATACTATGCGCTCTTCAAGGCGAACAACGCCAATAACAGTGTTATTGGACATTTTTGCCACATAAGGGCTTGGTGCTTCTACTTCTTCCCAAGAAATTCTATGAATTCTGTTTACCCCTGAAACCATAAAGGCGGTGGTAACAGAGTTAAATTCTGTTACAATGGTTTTTGGTTCTTCTTCTAGGGTAGCTTGTGTTTTTCCAAGCCACATTCCGAGATTTACTAAGGGGATAATATGAGAGCGCAGATTAAAAGCTCCGAGCACGCAAGGATGTTGTACTTCTGGTAGCTCGGTAACTTTTGGCATGCGAATAATTTCTAAAACTTTAGCAACGTTAACGCCATAGTAACCGCGGTATGTTTCTGGCAATGAGCTACCATCTTCTGCAATTTCATGTTCTTCTATGTAAAATTCTACAATTTCTAATTCATTGGTACCGGCTTCTAGAAGAATATTTGTTTGCGACATGATTTTCTCTCACTTTAGATTGATAATTCGTGTTCAAAGGACTGTAACTATCTTATCAGCAGAAGTTATGTAACACTTTACCCTACTAAGCCATTTTTTATGAAATACTACGAATATTTTGTTCACAGTATTTGTGGCATGCTGACAGCTATGGTATATTTTTTCAACACGCCCTAAGACAATATAAGACGTATTATTTATATTGTCATTTATTTATCAAAAATTTTTTTAAATTTTATGCGCTCAAATATTTTTTATAAAATCATGAACGGCATCAATAATGTATTTAGGAGAAGAAGCTCCTGCTGTAAGGCCAATATTTTGATATTTTTGTAGTGCATGTACTGAAAGTTCTTCTACACTTTCCACATGCCATGTGGGAATACCCTTGGCGGCAGAAACATCTGCAAGTCTGCGTGTATTGCCGCTTTGTTTTCCGCCCACAATAACCATGGCATCAACCTTTGAGGCTATGTCCATGGCTTCGTGTTGCCTTTCGTAGGTAGCATTACAAATGGTATTAAGTATGGGAAGCATATTTTTTTTATGTGTGAGAATATTTTGTACTTCGGAAAAAATGTGTTTATCTTGCGTTGTTTGTGATGCAAGTACATAATTTTTATTATTATCTATATCTATTTTATCCAATTCTTGCAAATTTTCAAATACTAAGGCTTCATGGTGAGCATAGGAAATAAGCCCACGCACCTCAGGGTGCTCAGTTTCACCAAAGAGCAAAAGTATTGTGCCATCTTGGGTAGCCTTAGCAATGGCTAGCTGTGCTTTTTTAACCTTGGGGCATGTGGCATCAACTATATGTGCACCACAAGAACGCAAAATATTTTCTTCATTTTGTGGAATACCGTGAGCACGAATAATAACAATATCACCAGCATTGGCCATTTGAACATCATCAATACATACTACATTTTGTGATTGGTAATATTCTAAAACTTGCGGATTATGTATAATAGGTCCAAAGGTGCAGATTTTGTTTTGTGTTTTTGTGGAATGTTGTTTTATACTTTCAACAGCTTGATCAAGCTTTTGTAAAGCAAGGGAAACTCCCATACAAAAACCGGCAGAATGGGCTCGTATTACGTTCATTGTATATTATTCTCACTTGCGTATAAAAAAGATTCTAAAAGTTCGTCTAAGGCCGCAAAGCTTTGACATGCGGCTAAGCCTTGGCGTAATAAGCGCACTCCTCGAAAGTTGTGTACATAGCGGGGTACAAAGGTACGCATTTTTAAAAGGGCTACGCGCTCATTGCTATATTCTTTGGCAAGATCCATATGCCTTCTAATTATGTTTAGCAAAGAAGCAGGGTTATGTATATCAAATGATTGGTCAAGTTTTTTTTCTTGCCAAAGGGCTGTGTGGGCTGCAAATACTGCCGGATTTTGCATAGCTCCACGTGCATACATAACGCTTTGCACTTGGGTAGTTTTTAAACAGCGCACACCATCTTCGGCGGTAAAAAGATCACCACTGGCAATAAGTGGTATATCTAGATTTTTTTGCAAGCTTTCAAGGGCTTCCCATGTAGCAGTGCCACCAAATTTTTGTTGAGCAGTACGCGGATGCAATGTTATCCACCCTGCGCCAAGGTCTTGCAATCGTAAAGGTAGCTCTTGCCATATGGGGTTTTGATCATCCCAACCAAGACGCATTTTAAAGCCCACACGGCCTTTGCCTGCTACATCAATCATGCATTTAGCTACTTGCAGGCTATTGTCCATATCTTTTAACATGGCAGAGCCGCAGCCAGTACGATTTACTTTTGGAACGGAACATCCCATATTTAGGTCATAAAATATAAAACCTTTGTCCAGCAGACTTTGCATTGCTTTTTGCATAAAGGGAACTTCATTGCCAAAAAGTTGTACAATTAATGGGCTGTCTTGTGCTATGGTTTGTAAAAGATCTTCTGTGCCAGGGCTCTTATAAACAAGCCCTTTAGCACTAACCATTTCGGTGCAGGCCACTTTTGCACCATATTCACGGCACAAAAGTCTAAAACTAAGATCTGTATAGCCAGCAAGAGGAGCAAGCCATGGCGTATGAGGTAAAAAAGGTATTGTTGTCATAAACTGAAAATTTGCTTATATGATAGATAATATATTAGTAGCTGTATGCTTTTGCGCCCTTAGCCAAAAAGTGCAACTCTATATGCAGGGCCATGGGAACATAGGCCAGTTAACAAAGCAACAAAAAAATGACAGCAAGAATTTACTACAAAATCACGTATAAAGACCCATATATGCTTCATTATATGCTTATTTTTTAAACTACAAGAAAAATGTACATATAAAAAATTACGGATAGTAAATGCCTTGTTTTTTTGTGAGTCAATAATTTTTATTTTATAAATTTTTTTTCCATAAAGATATCTAATGATTATTGACAAAAGCGCACATAAAAAAATTAATGAAGAGTCTCTAATAAACCCATTGGCAAATAATTTGCATTAAAATTTCAAAGGATTTTCATTCTTCTTTGGAAATTTCAATATGTACATCTCCATGTGATGCGCACTATTTAAGAAGGAAAAGCTTATGCTTACATATACAAACACATATATAAAACAAAAATTCATAAAAAATATCACTACATATTGTTTAATGGGCGGCCTTGGGTTTAGCCTTTTGCCGTTAATAGCAGGTTTTGTTCCTCAAGGGGTAGGTTTTGAGGTGCGCCGTAAAATTTCTGATACTGTTTTACACGCACAAGAAAAACCACTTCCCATCATTAACAATAATAGTTGGAGCCTTAGAGCTGCTGTTAATAGGCGTTTTCTAACGTCATATACACAAGATTCTGATAATACTTTTGTGACAAATGCAGGGGCACAAAATACACAATGGCTTAACTTTAGCCCTGAAGCTGTGCATTTTGCGGCAAATGTAGAACACAAGAGCTCTTCGATACTTTCTTTGCAGGGTCAAATGTTTACTGGAATATTAAGCCATGGTGAACCCCTTACAACAGAAGGTAATCCTTTGCGCTGGGCAAAATTAGAAAATGTGAATATTTTTCCCGCTGTACATAAGCTGTGTACGGCATCAAGACCATCCATAGCTTTATTACAAAAAACATTGGATCAACGCGTATTTATACCACGTAATGGGGAAAGTCTCATTGCTAGAGCCAAACGTTTTGATCATTTAGTAGAAAATGCCGCTAAGAGATTTAATTTACGTAAAGATTTACTCTTTGCCATTATTCAAACTGAAAGTGATTTTTCGCCTAATCTTGTAAGCTCGCAATCAGCCATGGGTCTTATGCAGTTATTACCAAGCACAGCAGGCGGCGAAGTGCATCGATTTTTACATGGCACAACGACAACTATGACCTTGGAAGATCTTTCAAATCCTGAATTGAATATTTTATATGGCTCAGCGTATTTTCATCTTTTACTAACACGTCATTTTGGCGGTGTGAATAATGCACAATCTCGTGAATATTGCGCTATGGCAGCGTATAATATGGGGCCAGGACGATTAATGCGCTTTTTTGGTCAAAGTAATGAAGAAGCTATCGCCGCCATTAATACTTTAAGCGCTGCTGAACTGTATACACGCTTAACTACGGTGCTGCCCATACGCGAAACTCGCAATTATGTTGCAAGAGTTACTCATAGACAAGCGTTATATAAAGATTTACTGTAAAATGTGCTGAAACATCACCAAAAAACAAAAATATGGCATGCACAACAAGCGTGCCTTTCTGAGCAACACGTGAAAATGTGTTGTTCAGCGTTTACTTGATAAGCTTGTGCTTTACGAATGAGTATTTTTTATGTAGTGTCCCCGTTGAATATGTCATTGCGCCTGTGTGGATTCTTTTTGTTTTAAAAGGATACTACGCAGGTTTTTATAACTGTGAATTTAATAGGAGCTTTTATGTTACGTTCTCTTTCATGTTTATTGCTTGCAACTTTTTTAACTGCTTGTATTCCTTCAGAAAAACAGCCAGAAACACCTAAAAGTGCTGAACCAACTATTGGTGTAGTTGATACAGCAAGAATTTTTCGCGAAAGCGTACCCGGTAAAAATGGGGTAAAATTTTTAGAAGAAATACAAGCTAAGATGCAAAATGAACTTACCGCTTTGCAAACAGCTATTCAAAAAGAGCCAGAAAATGTTGAACTGCAACAAAAAGCTCAGAGTATTTATATGCAATTCCAACAAAGCATTGGTGCAGAAGAGCAAAATGTTGTAAATATACTCAATGACCTTATGACTCGCACCATTGAAGATTATCGTGTGAATAAAAAATTACTCATTATTGTGAGCAAGGAAACAACCCTCTCTTACGACAGCTCAATGGATGTTTCAGCAGATATTATTGCCGAACTTAACAAGCATGACGTTAAATTTAAGAGCGTTGCACCAGAAGAACCCGCACAAAAACCAGAAGAAGCATCAGCCCCTGCAGCAGTAACACCTGAAGCTGAAGGTGAAAAGGCCACCGAGGCAGCTGCTCCTGCCGCTTCTGAAACTCCTGCAGCTGAGGAAGCTAAAGAAACACCAAACGAAACTGAGAAAAAAGCTGCACAATAAGCTTTTTGTTTAATACATTTGCAAGCAAGGCATGGATTCCATGTCTTGCTTCAGACTAATAACAAACCCCACTTTGTGGGGTTTGCGCCGCTATTGTCAGCATAGCTGCCAAGCGGAAAGGCACGAAAATCAATCGTTTAACGGCGCAAATAAATTGCGCCTACTCTTGATTTATCGGTCGTGCTGACTTTGTCAACACTCTCAAGCAAGGCATGGATTCCATGTCTTGCTTTTTTTGTGAAAAAGAAAAGTTTGCGAACGTAAAATAAACCAGAACATGTTTCGAGAGTCCTGCATAATTATTTTCCAATTTTATTTTTGTGCTTTTGCAATAAA
>CAYJOQ010000140.1:0-7287 GCA_964371825.1 uncultured Desulfovibrionaceae bacterium | reverse complement strand
AAAAGGCACAAAAAACAAAGGCTTGAAAAATGCACATATGCACATTTTTCAAGCCTTAGACATTTTATACAGCTTCATCAGCATGGGCACCAATATATGCATCTGCCAATGTACAAAAGGCTTCCATTTCTACAATGGCCATCATACCCTCTTCAGAACCGCTTTCTTCAGCAAGCTCCTTAACAGCAGCTATAATTCCCGTAAAGATTTGTAAACATCCCTCATAGGCTTGCCGCAAATCCTTACTCGGCCCTTCAGCCTGGCGTTGGCGTATACGTTTTAAAATACCTATAATTTTAGATGCATGTAAATTGAAAGGGTTAATTTCGTTATAAAACGATACCAACCAATCTTCGCCTAAATATGGTTTGAGCATTTCTGCATAATACGCTTCAGGCGGCATTTCTTCTAAAAGATCTATGGCACTTTCAACTGCTCCAGCACTGAGCATATCAATAAAGGCATCGTACAAAAATAAGCGTTCAATACGCGGAATCTCCCAAGTATCTTTAAGTAATACCTTCATATGCTCTCTCCTTATCCTCTTTAATGACTATAAGTAAGGCATGATGCAAAATCTTAAACTACTTAGTCGACGCTGAACAACACGTTTTCACGTCTTTTTCAGAAAAACACGTCGGCTCCAAATACCCCTTAGGTACCGCCAAAAGCAGTTTTGGCTATTTTATGAGGCGTAAAATTTTCCATAAGGAAAACTTTGATAGTAAGCACATGAAAAACTATTCCTTGGTTATTACAAAAGAATTTGAAAAACGCAATTCATGTTTTAACTGTGGCAATATTACTAATGCCCATATTAGTATTTCATTCTTTTATTATCATCGGTTTATGTTTTTTTAGTGCCAACTAACTATAGGAAGCTATTATTTTTTCTTATCCTTAATGGCTGCTGCTAATGCTTGTCCAAGGCTTCCAAGATTTACTTGAGGAGCTTGCGTAGTTGTATGCTCTTTCCAAGAAGTATCTTCAACTGCTTCTACACCTTCAGGGGCAAGACTTATACGTCTTTTAGCTACATCAACGCTTTGTACTACAAGGGTAACATCTTGCCCTTTTTCAAGTTTATTAAGAACAGACGCATTGGGAGCATTTTTTATGGTGGCAAGCGGTAACAGCGCTGTAACACCTGCAGCTAAGTTAACAAAAAAACCAAATTGTGCACGGCTTTCTACAGTGCCTGTAACAATGCTGCCAACGGCAAATTGCTCTGCAACAGTTGACCAAGGATCGCCTTCGGCATCACGCATAGAAAGAGCTAAACGACGACGTTCTAAAGAAACTTCTTTAATCTTAACAGTTACATCATCACCAACAGCCACAAAATCTTCAGGTTTATGTACTCGCTGTGTCCATGACATCTCTGAAATGTGCACAAGCCCATCAATACCTGGCAATACCTCAACAAAAACGCCAAAGGGAGTTAAGCGAACCACACGCCCTTGCACAATACTACCCACCTGCAAACGATCTTCGATATCCGCCCAAGGGTCACCTTCAGCTTGTTTGCGAGATAAAGAAATGCGCATATTACCTTTAGCATCTTGGGTTATAGAAATAACCTTTGCACGTACAAAGTCTCCGGGGCTTACAATTTCATCGGCATTACTGACACGGCCCCATCCAAGTTCAGAAATATGAATCATGCCTTCAACACCGGGAGCAATCTCCATAAAAGCACCGAAGGTTGCAAGGCGAGTAATTTTACCTTCTACGGTATCACCTTCTTTTGTATTCTCTAAAAGCTTTGCCAACGAATCTTGACGTTCACGCTCAAGCAATGCACGACGAGATACAACTATATTACGTCCATTACTTTCTATACGCGTAATCAAAAACTGCATGGTACGCCCCACAACAGACTCAGGATCACCAATAGCAGAAGCTTCCATTTGACTTCCTGGGCAAAAGGCACGTTTTCCAAGCACGTCAACAGTATATCCGCCCTTACAAGTGGCTGCAACCTTTCCATCAACAGGAATACCGGCATCTTTTGCATCTTCTAAAGCTGCTACACCACTTCCCCCCATGGACCTTGATAAACGAACGCCTTCTGAAGTTATGGACGTAACCCAAGCCTCAACACTGTCACCAATATTAGCTACAAGCTCTCCATTGGCATCCACAATGTCTTTACGCTCCATAAGACCATCAAGCATTATGCCCATGTCTAAAAATACATGTTCATTGGTAATATCAATCACAACACCACGTACTTTTTGACCTTGGTGTAAGCGATTTGTAGGAGCCTCTTGCGAAGCAAAAAGTGTAGCAAAATCTTCACTGCTTTCATCAGTATCAGAAAGTGTGTTGTTGTCATCAATCATGGTAAACTCCTTATATGACAAAGCATCATACAAATACGATATAACTATATGCTAGCGCGTAAAAAGCAAGAAAAAATGCTTTTATGTAACTTAAAAAAAAAGCTTCAACCATATTTGCGAGCCGTGAATACTAACAAATAACAACAAAAAACTCAACAGCTTTTATTTTATAAAAAGAATTTCCATAATACTATACAGAAAAAATATATTTTTCTTTGTGTTAATGCAGATTACTTCACTAATACTAAGAGTAAACTAAAATTTATTTAGTTTCAATGGTCAAGTATAAATCCCCTTGCCATTTTCCGACTTTTTTTCCAAGTCCGCGTAAGCGTATGGGTTTTCCAACTTTGAAACTCTTAGGTAAAACAACTTCCACTGAACTTAATTCATCAGCAAGTCCCCTGCGTATTTGCAAGCGTATTCTTGCGCCCACAAAAAGGGCAGATGCAGGCATCTTAATGGTTTGTTTTTCATCAATTTGTTGCAAAAACCATCCCTTAAGCTTTCCAGCAAAGCCATTAGTAGATTGCAACATTGATGAAACTTCACCAAATATTACTTCTGAGGCAGGAGTAGAGGTAGGGGGAGAAGGTGGCGGGGAAACCGGTTGTTTTTTGGCGCTAGTATCATCTTGGCTTTGTTTATTTACTTCACTATAAATATCTTCAAAAACACGACGTGCAAAGGGATCATGCAACAAATCACGCAAAACATCTTCTTTATCATACGCAGCAGCGTTGGTACGATGATTTTTACGCGCTTCTTCTTTAACATCAAAATCGCTTTGAGCAAAACTTGAATCTTGTTGTTTTTTGCCTCCGGCCTCATCCTTAGTGTAGGTATTTTTTTCGTATGTGCCTGAGGTATTTTTCTTTTGTTGTTCTTTAGTTTTGTCGTGTTTTTGTTCTTTTTCTTCTGATTGAGTAGCAGATTTACGTGCACTTTCTTCTGTTTGTAAAACCTGCGATAAGGCAACATAGGCCTCATTCAAACGCTGAAATTGTATGCCCGCCTGTGGAACATTGGGATTCAAATCTGGATGTAACTCAAAAGCTCGCAAGCGATACGCTTTCTTTACATCTTCAAGAGTAGCATCTTTTTCAATATTGAGAATTGTATAGCACTCTTGTAAACTGATTTGACGATTTTTTCGCATGTTAAGACTCTATGATATAATTTACGGGTAATAAAGCATGCGCTTCATTACTGGCTTGTGAAGCTTGTAGCTTATTTGTTTTTAAATACACTTGGCCCTCAGCTATGAATTCTTCATGGCTTGCATCACTTCTAATGCCCGGACAATAGTCTTTTGCTAAATAAAGACTCTCATTGTCAAGCATATTGCCACGAAAAAATGGCCATGCACGACAAATATCGGGTTTGCCTTCGTGCACTGCACATCCTTGATTTTTACGAAAAAAAATACAGTTGCCATCGTCTGCACTACGTACTTTAAGTTTACCATTATGCATAAAAGCATATTGCTCAATAAATTGCTCAGCACTTACTTGTAAATAATCGCATATACGTTTTAAATCTTTAGGGCTTACAACAATACCCCCCTGCCCTTCACAACAGTGGCCACACATGCGACAATCAAAAACTTGTGTCATTTTTTGCCCCTAACAACCTTTCATGCTCTATTTTTATGCATATATCTTCTAACACCTGAATGTGCTTTGCTGCTAAGATCTTTCCTGCTTCAGAAGAACGTATGCCTTCTTGCATCCAAAAACACAAAGGTTGCCAACTAAGGTTAACAACTTCTTGCGCATGTGCTGCACAAAACTCAGGAGCTCTAAAAACATTTATAATATCTACGGGCTGCGGAAGATCTGCAACACATTTATATACCGGAAGGCCAAAAACTGTACTGCGCACAGGGTGTATTGGAAATATTGTATATCCAGCTTGAATCAAATATTCACAAACCCTAGTAACAGGCTGATTTGGTTTGTCTTTTGCTCCAATAACAGCAATTGTTTTAGCATTTGTTAATACTTGTTTGATGGTATTATCTAAAAACATTGTTCACACTCCCATAACTTCCATGCACACCTCTAATGATGTTCGTTTTTAGCATACATAAAACACTGCATAATAAACAGCAATTTTTTTTAGCTCATTGCGCTTGCCATTTTCAAAAGGAACACGTATTTTTCACCTCTCAAAATACGAGTCTTACATCAACGCATTTAGAATACATGATATACAAATCAACTACATGCTCAAAAAGCACATACACTATTATATGAATAAAAAAATATAAAATCAGCATATTAGCAGCAAATATCAAGAAAATTATTCATGAATTTTGCTAGAATGTTTCAATATATATAGGATACAATATCTATGGAAAATGTTACTCAACTTATAACTGCCGAACGACTTGCGCAAGAAGAAATCCAACGCCGTCATGATCTATGTCGTTCATTTTGCCAGCAACAATACCCTCAAGCTAGCGGTATGCTTATTTTTTCTCGCCTGAACATTTATTACCTTACAGGTTCGTATGCAGGGGGCGTATTTTGGCTGCCAATTGAAAATGATCCTGTGCTCATTGTTCGCCGAGCTCTTGCCCGTGTACAGGCGGAAAGCCCCATTACACATATAACAACTTTTCGATCTTACAAAGAGTTACAGACAATTTTTCGCGAATTTAATGCTCCTCTTGGTACAACTATTGCTGCTGAAATGAATGCCCTACCTTGGGATTTATCTTCTAAATTACAATCAGCATTAGTAAATCACTCATTTGTTAATGCTGACAATATTTTATTAAAATCTCGTGCTCGCAAAAGTGCTTGGGAACTTAATAAAATGCGTATTGCCGGAAAAAGGCATCATGAAGCACTCTATAAGCATATTCCTCAAAACGTGTATCTTGGTATGAGCGAAAGAGATATGGCTCACCTTTCATGGGAAGTATTTTTCTCACTAGGCCATGGAGGTATTAATCGTCTTGGTAACCTTGGCGAAGAGTGTTTCCTTGGGCATATTGCCATAGGGGATAATGGTAATTATCCAAGTCATTTTAATGGCCCCTTAGGGCTTAAGGGTGATCATCCTGCAAACCCGTATATGGGACACAGTGATAGTATTTTAGAAAAAAACCAACTTTTTGCTATGGATATGGGTTTTATGCTTGAAGGCTATCATACAGATAAAACACAAGTATACTTTTCTGGCAAAGCGCAAAATATTCCCGCAATGGGACAAAAAGCCCATGATGCATGCATTGAAATTCAAGAAACTGCCGCAAAAGCCTTAAAACCTGGTGCTATACCATCACAAATATGGCAAAAAGCCTTACAGCAAGCGAAAGATTACGGTATTGAAGAAGGTTTTATGGGGCTTGGTAAAAATAAAGTACCATTTCTCGGGCACGGCATAGGCCTTGTTATTGATGAATATCCCGTACTGGCTAATAAATTTGATGAGCCATTGTGTGAAGGTATGACCATTGCCATTGAACCTAAGGTGGGAATTGCCGGTCATGGAATGGTAGGAGTTGAAAATACCTTTGAAGTTACTGCAGAAGGCGGACGCTCAATAACAGGAACAGAACATACTCTTTGTTGCGTGGAGGATATATGACATTTACAGCTGAAAAAATCGCTCTGAGAGAAATAGAAGGCCGTCACCAAAAATGCCGCCAATTATTACAAAAATTCATACCTGAAGCATCGGGTTTATTACTGTTTTCACGAACGAATATTTATTATCTCACAGGTAGCCGTGCCAACGGTATATTATGGCTTCCTTTACAAGGTAGTCCTGTACTTATGGTACGTAAAGCAGAAGAACGCTGCCAACTAGAAAGCCCTTTACAAAACATAGTTTCATTTAAATCTTACTCTCAAGTTCCTGCTTTATGCCAAGAGGCACAGTCTCCCTTAGGTTCCTGCATTGCAGCTGAAATGCAGGCCCTACCATGGTCGCTTGCCAATATGTTGCAAGAAAGATTGTCAAAATACACCTTTATTGCGGGTGATAGCATTGTACACAAAGCTCGATATACAAAATCTGAATATGAGCTTGCTTGTATGCGCCATGCAGGAAATTGCCATCACAAGGCCTTTCATGAAATTTTACCGCAAAAAATACATGCAGGTATGAGTGAACGCCAAATTGCCCATACTTTATGGAAAATATTCTATGAACTACATCATGGCGGTATGATTCGCATGGAGCATTTTGGAGAAGAAACTTTTTTAGGGCGCATTGCTGCTGGTAATAGCGGTAATTATCCTACGCCATTCAATGGGCCTCTTGGAGTTCAAGGAGAACACCCAGCCCTACCCTTTATGGGATATGCCGGAAATATTTGGAAAAAAAATGAAATCCTTACTGTAGACACAGGGTTTAATCACAAAGGCTACCATAGTGATTGTACGGTAACGTATTTTGCAGGAAAAAAAGAATCTATTCCCACTATAGTACAAAAGGCACATGCATGCTGCCAAGAAATACTTGCCTCTGCTGCCATGGCACTTAAGCCAGGGGCCGATTTACAACAGATTTGGCTTAAAGCTAAAGAGACTGCACATAAAGCAGGCTTTGCAGATAATTTTATGGGCCTTGGTGTAAATCAAGTTCCCTTCCTTGGGCACAGCATTGGCCTTGCTATGGATGAGTGGCCTGCCATATACGACGCTTCCTTCACCGTAGAAAATGGCGCTGTGTTTGCGCTAGAACCCAAAATTGCTCTAGAAAATATTGGCATGGTAGGCACAGAAGAGGTTTTTGCCATACATGAAGCAGGTAACGAATGCCTCACAGGTAATATGACAAATATTATGTGCATTGAAGATCTATAACCATTGAAATTTTAAACATAAATAATCACAAAAGTGTAAAAAAGTAATGCAGTAGGTGCAGCGAAGCCATGGGCCGCATAAAAAAGAAGGTTTAGCAGGCTGTAGAAAAACTGCAATCT
>CAYJOQ010000139.1:0-7289 GCA_964371825.1 uncultured Desulfovibrionaceae bacterium | reverse complement strand
TCTTTAAGAGAATATGTTTTTATTATGCAAGCGTAAAAAAACTACATGTACCAAGGTATACAATGCTTTTAGCGTTGTTTCTGTATCCTATCTCGCAAATATATTGCAAAAATATTCATCCCTAATACCAATAAAATAAGTACCAATGCAGTGCCATATTGTATGGGGCGTGTTTTTTCAATCTCTGTTCCTGCTGTTGCAAGCACATACATATGATATGGCAAAGCCATTACCGAGCTAAAGATTGAATCAGGGTTTTTAGGCGTATAAAACACCGCCGCTGTAAACATAATAGCTGCAGTTTCACCAGCTGCTCGCGAAACACCTAAGATGGCTCCTGTAAGCATGCCGGGCGTTGCAGCAGGCAATACCACTCGCACAATAGTTTGCCATTTTGTTGCGCCAAGAGCTAAGGATGCCTCACGATATGTATCAGGAACTGTGCGTAAAGCTTCTTCAGCAGTACCAATGATAACCGGCAAAGAAAGCACAGCAAGGGTTAAAATACCTGCAAGCAAACTTACGCCCATGCCCAAAAAAGTTACGAAAAAGGCAAGTCCAAAAAGGCCAAAAACTACCGATGGAACCCCGGCAAGATTATTCACACCAAGGCGAATATATCGGGCATAGGCTGTACGTCCTGCATACTCATGCAAATAAATGGCAGAAGCAACACCTAAGGGAAAGGATATAAGTAATGAGCCCACCGACAATAGAAAGGTGCCTAAAATACAAGGCCAAATGCCACCTTCTGTCATCATGCGTCGTGGCGATTCGGTTAAAAATTCTATGCTTATGGCAGGTAAGCCTTGCCATGCCAAAAAAACACATACAATAATAAGAGCGCTTACATTTATATACGCTGCACAGCGTAATATGCCAAACATAATACGTTCACGCATATAACGCGCATCACTGGATACAGTAAATTTCATACATATCCCCTTATAAGCTCGAACTGCCCACTTGCTTATGCTTTTCTGCAATATGCTGGGCAATCATATTAAAACACAATGTGAAAAGAAAAAGCATCATACCAATGGCAAAAAGTGCGTAATAATGGTCGCCCCGATAGGGAGCTTCAGCCATTTCTGCAGCAATAGAAGCTGGCATAGGGCGCACTGGATCAAAAATAGACATGGGTATCATACCCGCGCCACCTGCCACCATGAGCACAACCATGGTTTCTCCGATGGCGCGTGACATACCAAGCATAACAGCGGTGCCAATACCTGATAATGCAGCAGGCACAACAACCTTTACCGTAGTTTCCCAGCGTGTAGCTCCAAGGGCTAAGGATGCTTCACGTAAGGTGCGCGGTACTGCATACAAAGCATCTTCAGCCACTGAACAAATGGTAGGAACACTCATAAAGGCCAGCATAAGGCCAGCATTAAAAAGATTCAGACCAGTATGTGCCCCAAGATAATCTTGAATAAGTGGAGCTACAACCACCATGCCAAAAAAGCCTATAACAACAGAAGGCAAAGCAGCTAAAAGCTCAATAAAGGGCTTTACTATTCTGCGCACCTTACTTGTAGCTATTTCTGTTAAATAAGCTGCAGTTAAAACACCTAAGGGCACAGCTATCAATGATGCAAAAATAGTTACAGCAAAAGATCCCACAAGCAGCGGGAAAATCCCAAAGTCTGCCGGATCTGAAGTGGGATACCAATATTCTCCGAATAAGAAGGAAAGTACCGGTACCTCTTTAAAAATGGGAATACCTTCATAAAACAAAAAAAGCATTATACCCAGTAAAGATACTAGGGAAAATGCCGCTGCCAAAGCCAATACAAAGTAAATAATCTTTTCTTTCATATTTTGCCTTTTTAACTATTTTTTCAGACTATTGTAAAATCGTAATACGTAGTCTACATTTGTAGCATACACAGTACGCCTTTTTTCATTGTCTGAACCGTTAAAAAACATGGATGAAAAGCTCCTTACATATTTTTTAAAATGCAAGGAGCTTTTCATATATACTTATTTAGTTAAGGGAATAAAGCCCACTTCTTTTACAAGCTTTTGTCCTTCAGCACTTAAGAGATAGTCAAGATAGCCCTTGGCATCACCTTGCACATCGCCATTGGTGAAAAGATATAATTCACGAGCAATGGGCCATTTTCCTGAGAGTGCATTTTCAGGAGAAACAACAAGCTCGCCCACATTAATAACCTTCACATCTTTATTAATATATCCAAAACCAATATATCCTATAGCATTTTTGTTTTTGGCAACAGCTTGAACTACAGCACCATTAGAAGCTTGCAAAAGAGCAGAAGGTGCTACCCTATTTTTACCAAGAATTTTTTCTTGCCAAGTTTCGTATGTACCGGAAGAGGTATCACGAGAAATAACAACTACTGGTGCGTCAGGGCCGCCTACTTCTTGCCAATTTTTCACCTTACCCATATAAATATCGGCAAGTTGTTGTACTGTTAAGCTCTTAATGGAGTTTTCAGGGTGAACTACAGGCACAAGTGCATCTACTGCAACGATGTGACGTACAGGCTTTACACCCTTAGAGTTAGCAAGTTTTACTTCTTTTTCTTTAATGTCACGGGAAGCCATGGCAATATCACAGAGACTGTCAACAAGTGCCTTAATGCCATTGCCTGAGCCACCGCCAGAAATGGCAAGTACCACAGAAGGATTCTTCGCCATATAGGCTTCTGCAGTTTTTTGCACAACAGGCAATACAGTGGTAGAACCATTAATAACAATTTCTTTAGCCATAGCAGGAACAGCAAGGCTTACAACCAAGGCAGCTGCTAAAAGAATACGTGAAAACTTCATCAAAAACTCCTTATTTGTGTATGTTCATAGTTGGCGGTTTTGTGCCGCATGGAAGGTATCAACCTTCTATGTTACAACCGTATGTCAAAAATTAGAAAGGCTGGTGACATTATTTTTTTACATAAAAAACTTCATGTAACCACTTTGTAACACTTGGAACACCTATTTGGCGCAAAACTATTTTTTACTCTCCCACAGAGTATATAGCAGCCTGTTTAAAAAGCATTTTGACAAAAACACGTAGTATCCCATTTTTATTTAGGCTGTTAAAAAAATGTAAGATACGAAAAAGACGAAGTTTTGCAAAAGGAGTACATTCTTTTGATACTCCACTTGAGCAAATACGAGCATATGGAAATAAAAGCATTTTTGTACTGAAGCACAAAATTGAACGTTTTTATGATGCATGCATAAAACGCCTCTATGGTACAGACTAGACAACATTTTGTTGATTAGGTAAGGAATTGTATTATGAGCAAAGAAGTAGTTCTTATAGTTGAAGATGAAGCTGACATTCGTGACCTTTTAACCTTTAATCTTGAACGTGAAGGTTTTGAGGTTATTAAAGCAGTTACAGGCCAAGAAGGTATTGATTTTGCAAAAAATCATAAGCCAGATATTATTCTTTTAGACATTATGTTACCGGGTAAAGACGGGTTTCAAGTGTGCCGTGAGCTTGAGCGAGACACCCAAACAGCCAATATTCCCATACTTATTCTTACTGCACGTGGTGAAGAAGTTGATCGTATTGTAGGCCTTGAACTTGGTGCTGATGATTATATGGTTAAGCCTTTTAGTGTACGAGAACTTATTTTGCGCATTAAAGCCATTTTACGCCGTCAGCAACAAACACAACCAAGCACAAGCTTACATAAGCATGGCATCCAGCTTGATCCGGCTGCGCATAATGTTACTGTGCACGGAGAAGCTGTAGATTTAACAGCTACTGAATTTCGCCTTCTTGAAGATATTATGCGCCATGCTGGCACTGTTCGCACGCGTGAACAACTGCTTAATACCGTCTGGGGTTATCAATTTGAAGGCTATGCACGCACTGTAGATACACATGTGCGCCGCCTAAGGGCTAAGCTTGGCTCTTATGCTGACAATTTAGAAACCGTACGTGGTGTAGGCTATCGCTTCAAAGGATAATTATGTCTTTTCGAAAGAAAATTTTTTTTGCGGTACTTATGGGAACACTGATTGCTCTTGCTATTCCCCTACTTTATGCGCGCTTAACTGTACAAGATTTCCTTTTAGAAGAAACTAAGGCTGAGGCTTTGCGTGAAGCTCGCCTTATATCACACCTTATGAATGCATTACCTAGTATTCAAGATAGGCAAAAATATCTTAATGAACTTGCCACCTCGCAAACGCAACTTACCATTTTTTCAAAAGACGGTAAGCGTATTATGGAAAGTACACTCACGCAGCAACATGCCAATGCTGAAAGCGAGCCCTTACATCCAGAAGTGCATACTGCTCTTTCCCTTGGCCAAGGTTTTGATATTCGCTATTCAAATACCGAACACACTATTATTTTATATTCAGCTTTGCCCCTAGCAGACGGAAATATTTTACGCATAGGTAGGCCTTTTTCTGGTTTTCAGCCACAAATAGAAGAGTTAGGAAAAACATTTATCTTAATTCTTCTAGCTTCATCAATTTTATCTCTTCTCATTTCATATGCACTTTCAGGCCTATTAAAACGTGATTTAGCGCAAATGATGCGTGTTATAGAAGCCATTTCACTAGGACATTATTATCGTCGCTTACGATTTTATCCGGGTGAAGAATTTGCTCCCCTTGCTGAAGCTGTAAATCGTATGGCCATAAATATTTCTGAACATATTAGCACCATGACAGATCAAAAAGAACAGCTCCAAAGCATTCTTGATACCATGAATGAAGGAGTGCTTGTGTTTGATCATCAAGGAGATATTAGAAGTTGCAATAAAGCCTTGCGCAATATGTTTCCAAATACAGACAAAGCTCTTGGCAAACAAGTTGTAGAAGTTATTCCCACACCGGCATTGCAGCAGGCTGTTGAAGATATATTACAAATTCCCGCTGACGCCGAAAACACAGCAAATGTAATTACAACCATTAAAGAAAATCCCTTGCATCTGGAACTTGCTCCAGGAAGATTTTTTGCCATACACTTAACCCGTGCCGGCAGTACTGATATTAATCTTGGTGCTGTAGCCGTATTCCACGACATAAGCCCCATTATGCGCCTTGAGAGAGTGCGACGCGATTTTGTGGCCAATGTTTCTCATGAACTGCGCACCCCCTTAACTGCCATCCAAGGGTATGCAGAAACCTTGGCTGACCTTGAAGATATGCCGGAAGATTGCCGCCGATTTGCTGAAATTATTCGCAAAAATGGCGCATATTTAGCAAAAATGGTTGAAGAGCTTCTTGCCCTTGCCCGCCTTGAAAATGCTGATACCCCCATACAAGTATCTTCCATAAAGGCCATTGAAGGTGTACAAGCTGCCATTGGCCTTTGCCGTCAGCAATTTGAAATGCGCAATATGCACATTCAAGTAGACATTGATGAAAATATTTTGATTATGGCAGATTTGCAACATATCACACAAATATTTAGAAATTTATTGGAAAATGCCGCACGATACGCATCGCAAAGCAGCACGGTTTACATTAAAGCGCAAAAAGATAATACTATGCACGCAATGACACGCTTTGCAGTATGCGATAATGGCCCGGGTATTCCACAAGCCGATAAAGACAGAATTTTTGAAAGATTTTATCGCGTAGAAAAACATAGAAGCCATGCCTCCACAGGGCTTGGCCTTGCCATATGTAAGCATACTGTAGAAGGTCTTGGGGGACAAATTTGGGTAGAAAGCCCCACAAAAGATCATTCTACAGGTTTTTATTTTACTATACCTACTGCCTTTGGAGAATCCAGTGACAGAACAACATAAGCTCACAGCAGCCAATGTGGATTTTTTTTATGGTGCGGCACAAGCATTACATGACATAAGCTTGAGTTTTCCAATAAACAAAGTAACTGCCCTCATAGGTCCGTCCGGTTGCGGCAAAAGTACCTTTTTGCGCTGTTTAAATCGTATGAATGACCTTATCCCTGGAACCAAGGTCAAAGGTTCCATAACTCTTGATGGCAAAGATATTAATGCCGCACAATCAGATGTGGTAGCCTTACGTCGTAAAGTGGGCATGGTTTTTCAAAAACCAAACCCCTTTCCTAAAACTATTTTTGAAAATGTAGCCTATGGCCTACGTGTTAACGGCATTAAGGATGAAGGGCTCATTGCTGACAGCGTAGAAGAAGCATTGCGCCGTGCAGCCATATTTGAAGAAGTAAAAGATCGTTTACATACTTCAGCACTTGGCCTTTCAGGTGGGCAACAGCAACGTTTGTGTATTGCTCGCGCCCTTGCTGTAGGCCCAGAAGTGTTACTCATGGATGAGCCAGCTTCAGCCCTTGACCCCATAGCCACACAAAAAATTGAAGAAGGCATTCACGAGCTTAAGCATCAGCTCACCATTATTATTGTTACTCACAATATGCAACAAGCTGCGCGTGTTTCTGACTATACGGCCTTTTTCTATATGGGCAAACTCATTGAACATGATATCACTGACACCATATTCACGCGCCCATCTATTAAACAAACAGAAGATTATATTACAGGGAGGTTCGGTTAATGACTGCCCATGAAAGTCAATTACAACAAATGCTCGTGACCTTGCGTACACGCTTACTTGTTATGTCAGCCATGGTGGGCCTTGCCCTTGATGATGCCTGCAAGGCTCTTCGCGAAAGCGATGTGGGCCGTGCCAGCGCCGTTATCGATGGTGACAAAGCCATTAATGATTTAGAAAACGAAATCGATGCCAAGGCTCTTTCTTTACTTGCGCGCACGCAGCCTGTGGCTTGCGACTTACGCCTTGTGGTAAGCTCTTTACGCATGGTTATTGATCTTGAGCGCATTGCCGATGAAGCTGCAAGCATGGCTGAACGTACATTACTTATGGAAGGCCTAGACATAAATAGCGCTGTGTTAGAAGAACTAGAAGAGCTTATGAATGTTTCAAGTACCATATATCAAGACGCCATTGCTGCTTTTCGTGAAGCAGACCCAGAAAAAGCCCTTGAAGTGTTACACCATGAAGACCGCGCTGCTTTATTAGATATGCGCATCATGCACAAATTAACGCATCAGCTTTCCAGCGGCATAGATCCACAACTTGTCATGTTTGTGTCTCTCATAAGCCGCTCTCTTAATCGCGTATGGCGTAGAGCCATGAATCTTGCTGAACATACGTATTTTATTTATACGGGTGTGAGTCTTAAACATAAGCGCGCATAAAAGCATTATCATAGAACATGCACAAAACCGGAGGAAGCTTAGTAGGCTTTCCTCCGGTTTTTTGTGGAAAAGAGAACCTCCCGCTAGGCGGGAGGTTCTAAAAAGCTTACAGCTATAAGTCAGTAGCTA
>CAYJOQ010000138.1:0-7319 GCA_964371825.1 uncultured Desulfovibrionaceae bacterium | reverse complement strand
TGCATGTTAAGTGTACAATTACAAATAGTTGTTTAGTTTTTCAGTGCTGACTATTATTATTCTTTTTATTGTGCAAAGGCCTTTAAAACATTTACAATATATGTTGGCGTAAAAAAAAATTGCCATAAGGGATAAAGAAATTTTGGGATAGGCCGAAAAGCTATATAAGTACAGCCTATGGAGCTTGGCAGACCTTTGCCGTCACAAAGGTTTTGGCACATGAGTGCGCCGGCCTCTCCCGTCTAAAACGCCTCTGTTTTTGCAGAGGCGTTTTCGTATATAAAATTTTGCGTGTTAGAAGTAGGATTTGCTTTTTTAGGCCTTTGCGCAAGTACAATATATAATGGGCAAGGGTTCATCCTTTATATGCTGTGCAGTCGACGCTTTAAAAGGCTCTGCATTATGAATTATGCAAGAATCTTAAAAAGGCTATTGCATAAAAGCGTGCCGCAAACTTTCAGTATCGTCTACCCCTGAAGCTAATAACACCATAAGTTTAATGCGTGCTTTTTTGGCTGCATAATCAAAACCCTGAAGAACGCCTCTCTTTTCCAAATCCTGCACTCCACCTATAAAATCGTACACAGGGTGTACTCTACCATTGGCACAATCTGAGGTAATTACAATATGCATACCGGCCTTGATGGCTCTGTCAATGGCATCGCAAGCAAAAGGGGTGGTATGCCCTCGTCCAAAGCCTTCTAAAATAAGCCCTTTAATGCCGGCTTGTGTAGCTGCATCAATAAAGACGCCATTGCTTCCAAGGGAGCAAGAAATTATTTCTATCCAAGGCATATCCTTTTGTGGAAGATAATATTCTTTATACGCAGGGCGCTGTGCTATATGTACCACATTTCCATCAATAAAACCTAAAACGCCATACATATGCGAGGTAAAGGCGTCGGTATTAAAGGTATGCTCCTTATGCACATAACGAGGTGCGTGTAAATGCTCGTTAAAGAGTAACATAACCCCCATATCTGCGCATTTTGGGCTATGTATTGCGACAATAGCATCTTGTATATTGCAGTATGCATCTGTGCCCTCTTCTTGTGTTGTGCGCTGCGCTCCTGTAAGAATGACAGGGCGAGTATCTTTTACGCAAAGGCTCAAAAAGTAAGAGCTTTCTTCTAAGGTGTCTGTGCCGTGAGTAATAATAATGCCAAGCACATTTGTATCGGAAAATATTACGTCAATACGCTCTTTTAACGCGAGTAAATATTCAAAAGTTTGTGCATTGCTAGGAATTTGTGAAAAAGTTTCCACCACAAGTTCTGCATCTAACTGTAATTTGCTGCGGTCAATGAGTTCTTCTGCATTCATGGCACCTGAAGTAAAAAGCCCCGTTTGTGGACTTTGCTTACTGGCAATGGTTCCGCCTGTACTTATAATATGTATTTTTTTCATATAATTATATCTCATAGTTAGTCGATGCTGAAAAACGCATTTCCATGCGTGTTTCAGAAAAACACGCCCACTCCAAATGCCCCTTTAGGGCCGCCAGAAGCAAGTTCTGGCTTATTTTACGTGGCGCAAAATTTTTCTTACAGAAAAATTTCGTTAGTCGGCACTTAAAAAACAAGTGCGCTAGTGGCGAAAATTTGCCGAAAAAGTCGCATTTCATGCTTGGTTTTTGGCAATTTTTCTAGGTTAACCCTTGCATTTTAAGTGTACAATTACAAATAATTGTTTAGTTTTTCAGTGCCGACTAGTTATATTACAATTAGATTGTATAAATAGTGCCGTCTTCCACAATGTATGTGTTACTGTGTTCTATGTGTTTTTGCAACATATCTGCCACATGAGGATGGCAGGTAAAAAAGAGCACTTGATGGGCACGCGGTTCTTGACAAAGGTGCAGTAGGGCTGAGGCTGTGCGTTGTGCGCGATGCGGGTCAAAGTTAACAAGCACATCATCCATAATAATGGGCAGGGGCGTGGCGTGTTCTGCATGATTGCGAATATAGGCCAAACGTAGGGATAAATACAGTTGCTCTTGCGTGCCACGGCTTAAAACATTGGGTGAGACCGGCTCGCCAAAGGGGGGTAATACATGCAAGCTTGCGTCTTCAAGTGATGCGTTAATACCTTGCCAGCGTTGCTCAGTAATGGCAGAAAATATTTCAGAGGCTAGCCGAATAACTTGTGGTTGACGTTCGCGTTCAAAATTTTGCTTTGCTTGCAAAATAAGTTGTTTTGCCAGCGCATAGCGAGCCCATTCTTTTGCTTCTTGCTGAAAACTTTCTTGTATATTAAGTTCTTGCTGACGTAGCTCAGCCCTTTCATTGCTACTGCTGAGGCTATGTAACAATGTATTTGCCTGTGCAAGTTCTGTTACTATATTTTCTTCTTTATGTACGCACTCTTGAAGTGCTTTTTGTAGGTGTATAAGCTGCTCTTGGCGCTCTTCTTGATCAGTTTCGGTAAACGATTGTAAGAACATGGCAAAATCTTGTTCACCTGCAGCAAGGCGTAAGGCATCTTCAAGGTCGGCTTTCCGCTGTAAGAATTCTTCACGTTGTTTGCCTATGGCAGCAAGGCGCAAAAACTGCTCTGCATTATGAGCTTTGCCTAAGCGTAAAAGTTCAGCCTGCGCATGCTGTGCATCGTCAAAGGCTCTTTGTGCTTCGCGTAATTCTTCTTCATATGTTTGAAGTTGTTGCGTATATTGTTCATGGTTTTGTTTGTTTTCTAATGCTTCTTGGGCAGCATGCAACGCTACATCTAAGGCCGCTATCCAGTTTTCTTGGTATGCTATATGTGTTGTTGTAGGGTAAGCATTAGGCTGGAAATCTTCTTGTGCTTCGTTTGGCAAGGGCAAATGAAGCTCTTTGAGCAAGGTTTGTAAGGGAAGAATGAGAGCAGTGCATTCATGTATGCAGCGTTGAAACTCTTCTTCGAGCTTAAGAATTTCTGATTCTATGGCAAGGCATGCCTCCATACACTCAAGAGCTGCTCGTAGCATGGTTGGTTCCATGTCTGTTTCCATGCCCAATTTTTGCAAATTTTCTTTCCAAAGCGCATGGGCCTTACTGAGATTTTCTGTGCATTGTTGTAAAACAGTAGCCGCTTCACGCTGTGTATTGCGCGCCATGCCTCTGGTATGCTGGGCATTTTCAAGTGCTGTCAGGGCTTTAAAACGTGTTGCTTCTATTTCATCAGCTGACTTACAAGCATCAAGAACGCGTTGAGCTGCAAAAATAATGTCTTGTATTTGCACTGAAGGTGTGGCTTTGCATGGCTCTTGGGGCGTATCTGCTGTAATGAGAGCTTCGTTTTGAAGGTTTGCATCATTGTATTTTTGTTGTGTAGAGCCTTTTGTGTTTTGTTCATGGGCTCTTGTAGACTGCGCAGAGGAAAGAATATTTACTATAGGTTTAATATTGAGGAGTTTTTTCATGTGAGTTTGTATTTGTTCTTCAAGCTGCTCCATTTCTTGAAGCAGTGCTAGTAATGCTTCTTGGGCCATGAGCGCTGCTTCGCTGCGGGCAAAAAAAGCCTCTGCTCCTTCAGCTGAAGGTATAACATCCACATGATGAGTATGTAACAAATCGTGCCATTTAAGCAAGGCTTCTTGTTCTGTTCTTTGTGCTTTAACGAAGCTCTGTCTTTGCATATGCGTTTTGCTACATAGTTCGGTAAATTCTTTTTCCAATTGTTCTAATTCAAGGGTTATGCGTTCATCATGGGCGCATTTTTGTCGTTCACGTTCTAAGAGTACTTCTACTGCATCAAGAGTGATGGGGTTTGCGTCAAGAGTTTCTGCAATAACACATTGCTCTTGAATGCGCCCTTCCAACTCCATAAGCCGAATACGCACGGCGCTGATACGTTCTTCAAGCACACCTTGTTCATGTTTAAAGCGTAAGGTTTCTGGCCCAGAGCGCGGCAAACCTCCTGCAAGAAAGGCGGCCCCTGCTACCACCACGAGGTAGCTTGTGAGTTGTGATAGGGGCAATACGTGTTTTGCGCTTATTTGTAGCTCATGTATGTTGAAATATATGGGCAATATCAGACCTCCAAGGCCTGCGGTCACTATGATAATTCCTATAATCATGAGGGGTACACTTTTCACTGGAGCAGGGGCAATGGCTTGTGCATGGCGCTCCATCATATCTTTTAGGCGTTCTTGCTCTAATGCCAAGGTATGTTGTAGATGCCGTAATGTGCGCACAGCTTGCGCCCTAGTATCAAGATGCTTAGGGGAGGCTGGGGCTGCTTCGAGCTTATGTTTGCGTATGCGATCTATGCGTGCGCGAAGAGTATCTTCTTCTTCCTGAGCTTTACGGACACAAAGTTCTGCTTCGTGAGTGTATTTGCGAGCTTCCATGGCATCGTTTGCCAGCGCTAGACCTTGTGTGCGTGCTTGCGTGAGGCCTTCAAGCTTGGCAAGTACATCGTGTTTTGTTGTTGTGCCTTTTGAAAATTGTGTATCGTTATCAGTATTTTGTTGTATATGCAAAGGGGTTAAGGTTCGGAAAAGTGTTTGTCTTGCTTGGCGTAAACTTAGTTCTTTTTCCTGCAAAGATATTTGAGCATTTTCCATGAGTGCCAAGCTACGGCGAATGTCTTCTCGCTCTTCATGGGCAGGAACATGGTCTGGTTGCGCAATGGCATCAAGAGCTGTTTGTGCAATTTCTACTGCATGCAAGGCCGCTTCTACATTGGCATTAGCTTTTTCAAGCCCGCTGCTTGCGGTGGTATATGCACCCTCTGTGGCTTGGATTTGCGAAGCGCATTTTTCAAGTTCACTGCGGATAAAGAGAGAACGATCCATACTATGAATACGCGCACAATTCCATTGAGGGCCAAGGTCACGCAATCGTTCTTGTAGTAATGTTTTGTTGCGTTCAATACGTGCGCTTAAAGGGGCAAGGGCGCTTTGTGCTTGCCTGAAGGAGGTTTTGCGTTCGCTGAGACTTTGTAATTCCGGCCGTTTTTGTATAAGGTCTTGATGTACAGGGAGGTGTGCAAGTATTTCTTGAATTTTTTTGCAACGATCCTCTTGGGTTTGTATGCGGCGCTTTGCTTCAAGGGCTAGATGTGTGGCTTTTTCAAGTCGCGCAGGCCCATCTTGCGGAAAGGACTCTTCTATGGGGTCAAGTCTTTGTAATCGCTGTTCTGTGTTGCGCCACTCATCCCATTGTTTCCACACGCCAAGTTGACGTTCTGTTTGGCGCCTTTGTTGCTCGAGACTATGTTTTTCTTGTCGTAAATCCACAAGGTCACTTTCTAAGGTATTTTTTTTCAGGCTTATGCTGTCAAATTGGGCGCATTGACTTTGCGCAAGGCGTAATTGTTTTTGTATATCTTCCCAAGTTTTTATGGCGACATTTAGCGTAGGTGTTGTGCCGCGGTTTTTAAAACGTTTTTCCATTTGCGCAGTGAGTTCTTTGAGCACAGTACTTGGGGAACGTAAATGCATACCAAAGCTTGCACCATAAAGAGCATGACGCACTTCGTCACTGCTTAAAGATTCAAGAATTTGCAATTCGCTTAAACTAAAGCCAAAGACATTACGGTAAACGTCACGGGTTACTCCAGAAAGAATCTTATCTAACAGGGCATTTTCAAGCACTTCTCCATGGGCATCATGCAACCATAACAGGCCTTGTCCCTTTCCGGGCCTTCGGGTTAAGCGTATAAGGCCATGGTCTTTAGTTTGCAAATCAAGAGAACCACCGGCTTTTTGTTCTGCAGGGGCAAGAGGGGTAAATATATCTTTTTTGTGACTTCCATAACCCGTGAGCATGGTACGGAAAAATTCAAGGCAGGTAGATTTTCCTGCTTCATTATTACCTAAAAAAATACTTAAACCAGGCGCTAAATCGCGTACACCCACATTGTTGAGTTTGCCAAAGGCATCAATATGAAAGGATGTGATATGCATTAGCGTACCTCCATGCTGTCTGCGCAAAGGCGCTCGGCATCTTTAAGCATTTCTTGAATTTCTTGTGGATTATCAAAAAGAGTACTTGATAGAATATTTTTTGCTTTAGTATGCATGTATAAGGGCGCCAGAGCATTGCGAACAAAATCATCAGCCGTTGCTGGATCTTGCTGTAATGTTTGAGCAAAGCGTAGAGTTTCACCAAGCAAATCATCTTGTTCACGTAATGTTTCAAAATTGAGTACAGGACTTGTTTCTATGCGCATATCCTTGATGCTTATAAGTATTTCATTGTTTGAGGTGGGGTGTATATGGTGGCTGTTTTGTATATGGTCTCGTAAATTTTGTAAAAATTCAGTTCCTTGCTGTATGTTGCGCAAGGGGCTGTCAAGGCTGGTATGTCCTGTGAAAATAAGGCGTATAATGAGTCCGGTACATAGTGCAGGCAAAGTGTTTTTGAGATGTTCGATATGTTCCAGAACATATTGCATTACTATGTCAAATTGTTCGACGCCTTCAATGTGTACTGTGCATTTTTGCCATTGAACAGGACCTAAGGGATGAAAGGTATGTTCGGTATGAAATTTTCCCTGTGCTTGTTCGTTAACGGTAATACGATAACATCCCCTTGGTCCTTCTTCATTGATATGCAATCCTTGGGTGTTGCCGCTATAGAGAACAAGGGGGTGTTGCTCTTGTAGTATGCGCTTTTCATGTACGTGCCCAAGGGCAAAGGCGTCAAGCTGTGTATTGTGTAGGTCTGCCAAGGTACATGGTGCATATCGTTCACTATGAGGACTTCCCTCAAGGGTGCAATGCAAAAGGCCTAGTTGAAAAAGGTGTTTGTATTCTTGCAGGCGGGTAAATGTTTTTGCAAGGTTACGCTCTTCGCATTGCTGTATATAGCTTATACCATGGATGACAGCGAGGGCTTGACCTTGATGCTCAAAAATTTTGCTTTCTGTATGTTCTCCAAAGGTATGTACATTTTTTGGCCAAGTAAGCATTTGTAAGCGTGAGGAGAGGGGGTCATGATTGCCATGTACTATATACACCATAATATTATGCTGATCGAGGGTTTGGCAGGCATCACGCAAGGCTAATTGTGCTTTAAGGCTTTGATCTTTTGCATTATAAATATCTCCGGCAAGTACTAAAAAATGCGGTTTTTCTTGTAAGCATAAGGCTACTAAATTATCTAATGCTGTAAAGGTTGCATGGCAAAGCCTTTCTCCAAGGTCCTTTGTTTGCGCCTCATTGCTTATGCCTATAAAGGCTGCATCTAAATGTAAATCTGCCGCATGAATATAGGTAAGTAAAGCCATGTAATTGCCCTCAAATGTCAAAATATTATTTGAAATGCTACTTTAAGACTCCTGCACAATTCATTGTGCGGAGTCTTATGGAGCGTTGACAGTAGTCAATGCGA
>CAYJOQ010000137.1:0-7334 GCA_964371825.1 uncultured Desulfovibrionaceae bacterium | reverse complement strand
CCTCGGCCTCCGGCGTGACAGGCCGGCGTTATAACCGTCTTAACTACCGCTCCATAGTGGCCCTTACGTTGTGGCAAATAGGTTTACACCTGTGCCTCTTCGTGTGAAAGCATGTTCTGTCATCTGAACTTACTGCCCTCGGGTGAATGATTGTCTATACGGAAAGGGGCATTGCTGTCAATGAATTTTTATAAAATTTTTTTGATTTTTTTTTCTAAAACATATTACTGAGATATTTTTTTGTAGTATTTATTTGAAATTATAACTATTTAATAGATGTGCAAAAAACACGTGTTCATGTATTGTTTGGTAAGGCACGTCGACCCCAAATACCTCTTCTACCTCATCGGCACCGCCAAAAACACGTCCTTGCGTTTATTGTCAAATTTTTTTGAAACGGGTTTTTCAACAGGCTGCTATGGAGATATAAAAAATAGTATATTCTGCATTAGAGGTGTGTTGATGATACAAAAAATACAGTACTCTTAATCTTTTTTTGAGTAAAAATGTGTTTTTTATTGTGTTTTTGCTATAATAATTTGTAATTATTTACTTTTTGTCAAAGGTGTCTCTTGGGCTTCAGTTGTATTTAAATGTTGAATTTATATGGTGTATGACCTACAAGGTGCTGTTGGAAATACAATGTACGTATGTACCAAAATATAGAAAATGCATGTTCGTGTGTTTTTTAAGGTAGGGTTGCTTCAAATATCATTAAAGTGGCCGTTAGAAATATGTTTTAACCTTCTGTATGGCAAAAATTTTGTAGAAAAGAGTGTGGTTACATTATGAAATTAGGAATATGCTCTTATAATGTTTAATTTTTTGTGATAAATACTATAAAGGCATAGTATGTTAGGCTCAGTAGCAATAATATTTCTCCTTGGTTTTGCAGCTGCACATATTTGTGAAAAGTTTGTAATTCCACGCATTATAGGTATGCTTATGGTGGGTATTGCTCTTGGGCCGCATATGGCTAATGTTTTAGATTCTAGTATATTGCTTATTTCTTCTGAGTTACGTCAAATGGCTTTTGTTATTATTTTGCTCAAAGCTGGCTTTTCCTTACAGGTGGAAGATATGCGCAAAATTGGAAAACCGGCATTTCTTTTGTCCTTTATTCCTGCAAGTTGCGAAATTTTAGCCTTTATGTGCATGGGCCCAATTTTTTTAGAATTGACGCTTTTGCAATCTGCACTTATGGGTGCTTTGGTGGCGGCAGTTTCTCCTGCAGTTGTCGTGCCTACCATGGTGAAACTTATGGAAAAAGGCTATGGAGTTAATAAAAAAATACCGCAAATGCTCTTAACGGGTGCATCGTGTGATGGAGTATATGTGGTAGTATTTTTTTCGGCATTACTAAGCCTTACACAAGGTGAAGGTGACGGGCTTGGAATTTTTATACGTATATTTGAATCTATTGTGCTTGGCATAGGCACTGGGGTTTTAGTGGCGTATATTTTATATAAAATTTTTATATATATGGGCACAGCATGTAGCAGCATGTATAAAACCATATTTGTTCTTTGCGTCGCTTTTTTATTGTTAAGTTTAGAAGCAATATTAGCAAAATGGATAATTTTTTCAGGTATTTTAGCCATTATGACCATGGGCATAGCCATGCGATATTTAGTTGTGCAGAAATCTTGGCAAGAGGGGGAGTATATACAGCACATCTCGCATAATTTGAGTAAACTTTGGCAAGTAGCTGAGGTGTTACTTTTTGTATTGGTAGGGGCTGCGGTGAATGTGAATGCAACTATGGAACTAGGCTTTATTGCTATATTTATGTTGATAATATCTCTATTTTTTCGCTCCGTGGGTGTTTTTATGTGTCTTTGGGGAACATTGCTAACCATGAAGGAACGTGTATTTTGCGTCATGGCTTATTGGCCCAAAGCTACGATACAAGCTGCTCTTGGTTCGCTGCCCTTGGCAATGGGTCTTGCTGGGGGGCAAAGCATGTTAAGTATGGCTGTGCTTGCTATTATATGTACTGTGCCTTTAGGTATGATTATTGATAAATATTATGCACAATTGTTAGAAAAGAATAATGAGTAAATGTTTGGAGTATATGTATGGATGAGTTAAGAAATATAATTGATTTTTATAAAAATTTACAACGCCAAGGACCCGGGGGTGAGGCTGAAACCTTACGTGCAGCGCAAATGGCAGGTTTAGAAAATGTATCAGATATAAAGATTGCAGATATTGGTTGTGGTACTGGAGCAAGCACCATGACATTAGCTAAGAATTTTGATGCTAAAATAACTGCAGTGGATTTTTTACACGACTTTTTAGACGTACTTTATGAACGTGTTATGGCTGCTGGGCTTAGTAAACGTATAACGTCATTACACGCGAGCATGGAGGCTTTGCCTTTCAAACCTTTTACGTATGATGTTCTTTGGTCGGAAGGGGCCATATATAATATGGGTTTTGCCGCAGGAATTAAGGCCTGGTATCCTTTTTTGAAAAAAGGTGGAATGCTCGTTGTTTCAGAAATTACGTGGCTTACTTCTGAACGGCCCACAGAGGTAGAAGAATATTGGCACAATAACTATCCTGAAATTGACCTTGCTTCTACAAAGTTACAGCAATTGGAACAAGCCGGTTATAGTCCCGAAGGCTATTTTGTTTTACCGAACTCTTCATGGATTGATAATTATTACAATCCTATAGAGGCAAATTTTAGCGCTTTTTTAGAAAGTCATAATTATACTGCTGAGGCTCAAGCCCTTGTGGCAGAACAGCATAAAGAAATGGAGTTATATAAAAAATATCAATCATATTATGGATATGGCATGTATATAGCACGAAAAATATAATACCTGACCATTGCAAAAGAACCATTTGCTGGAAAAGTCTATTTGTTTCGCTTGTCACGTTTTTTTATAGTGTACACATGTATGTGAGTGAATTAAAACAATTTTTGAACAGATGTTTCAACAAACGTTTTGTTGCGGGAAGTAGCAGAAGATTGTTTGTGTATATGCGAAGAGCAAAGCCTTTTAAGGAGGGCATGGGCGAAAATTTTGTGCGAGTGTGTCTTGAGAAAAATACGTGAAACGGCGTTTTTCAGATTCGACTATTTTGCTCGTCATTCAAAATATGATACTTGAGATTTTGGAGTGTGGTATGAAATCAGTACTTACCACTTGTGGGTATTGTGGTTGTGGGTGTAATTTTTATGTGAAAGTGCATGATGAGCGTATTATAGGTATTTTGCCAAAGCCAGACCACCCTGTAAGTCTTGGCATGCTCTGTGCCAAGGGATGGCTTGGGCATGGTTTTGTGCATCATTATGATCGCTTGCGCTGCCCTAAGATTCGCCTAAAAGATGGAACTTTTAAGGATGTTACATGGGATTTTGCCATAGATGTAATTGCAAAAAAGTGGTTGGAAACACGCACATATGAACCACAAAGCTTTGCTGTATTTAGCTCCGCCCGTTGCACCAATGAAGAAAATTATTTAGCAACAAAATTAGCACGCTCTGTGATGCAAACGCCGCATATTGATCATTGTGCACGCCTTTGACACAGTCCTACTGTGGCAGGTCTTGTCACATCATTTGGTTCAGGAGCTGCAACGAATCCTCTAGAAGATATTCGCCATGCTGATTGTATTGTCGTTATAGGTTCAAATACTTCATCGCAGCACCCTTTAGCCTATGCTCGAATTGTGGATGCGGTGCATAAAGGGGCTACGCTTATGGTCGTTGACCCTCGTACAACTCCTGTGGCAAAACTTGCTACACAATACCTACCCATACAGCCGGGCACTAACCTTGCACTTATCAATGCTGTATTGCATGTAATACTTCAAGAACATCTTTATGATTCTGATTTTATTGCAATGCGTACTGAAAATTTTTCTGCCATGGCAGAATCTGTGAAATATTGTACTCCTGCATGGGCGGCTGAAATTACCGGACTTGAAGCAACAGAAATTGAACGCATGGCAAGACTTTATGCCACAGCAAACAATGCCATGATACTGTATTGCATGGGGGTTACACAGCATGTAACCAGTACAGAAACGTGTAGAGCTTTAGCTAATTTGAGTATGCTTTGTGGTATGGTTGGGCGTCCCTTTACTGGTCTTTTGCCTTTGCGAGGGCAAAATAATGTGCAAGGTTCTTGTGATATGGGTGCGTTACCTGAAAGTTTACCTGGGTATGTGCCGGCAGGAAGTGCTCTTGCTAAAGAACGTTTTACACCTTTGTGGGGCACATTTGCCAATACATGTGGAAAACCCCTTACAGAGATGCTTGCCAGTATGCTTCATGAAAATTGTGCAGAACGCATTAAAAGCTTGTATATCATGGGAGAAAATCCAGCTCTTTCCGATGCTGATACGCATAGCACCACAAAGGCCTTACAATCTTTAGATTTTTTAGTTGTTCAAGACTTATTTATGACAGAAACAGCGCGCCTTGCTCACGTGGTATTGCCTGCTGCCAGCTACTTGGAAAAAGAAGGCACGTTTACGAATACTGATAGGCGCGTGCAGCTTATTGATAAAGCCTTAATGCCTCTTGGTGAGTCACGGCCAGATTGGCGTATTTTACTAGATCTTATGCAGGCTCTTGGGCATGAACACACATATGCGAGCCCAGAAGATGTGTTTGAAGAAATGCGTACCCTTATTCCTGCCTATGCTGGCATGACGTATGCACGTCTAAGGGACGAACAAGGTTTGTGTTGGCCTTGCCCAAGCTTAGATCATCCAGGAACGCCCATCTTGCATCAAACAACCTTTACTCGAGGTAAGGGACTTTTTACTAAAAATGACTTTGCTGTGCGTGGGCAACAATGCTCTGAGGAATTTCCTTTTATATTGGTTACAGGGCGTCTTGCGCATCAATATCATACAGGTTCTATGACTAGGCGTTCTTGGGCTCTTGAGCGCGAAGCTCCAGTGGCGCAATTAGAAATGCATCCGGAGGATGCTAAAAATATTGGTGTTAAAGATACGTGGACAGTTAAGGTGAGCTCAGCTCATGGTTTTGTATATGCTCAAGTGCATATAACAAAAAATATTACACGTGGGCATGTGTTTTTGCCTTTTCACTTTGTGGAAAGTGCGGCCAATATTCTTACAAGTCATAAATATCTTGATCCTTTTGTAAAAATTCCTGAGTTTAAAGTAAGTGCTGTGAATATTACAGAAGCCTAGGGGAAAAGGTATGTTTTTTTTACCTGAAAAATCATTGGCAGAAGCCTTATATGCTTGGGGGCAAAAAGCTCAGCTGTTTACGCCGCAAGGCACGGCTCGCGATTCACATTTTGCTCCATATGTACCTGTAAAAAATGAAAATACCAAGGCCTTTGTTGCTATTCCTGAAGGTTATGTGAATACAGTTATGCCGCCTAAGGATTTTGTTTTTGCCGATGCTGAGCCCCTTTTCCATTGGGAAGGTAAGGAAAAAATATTTACGCTTACAACTCCATGTACTGCTGAGAAGAACATTCTTTTTGGGGTGCGTCCGTGTGATGCCTATGGTCTAGCCTATATGCAACATTTTTTTGCACGTGAGTATCAAGATGTATATCATGCACAAAGACAAAAGCATCTTTTTGTTATTAGCCTTAATTGCACCGCTCCTGGGGCTTGGTGTTTTTGTAATGCCAATGGCGGTGTTACAGGGCCCTTTGTTCCCCTAACTACACACAATAATGAGAACGTGGGCTGTGATATAAGCTTAACACCAGATACAGAAAATCATGGCTATTGGGTTCATTGTCATGGAGAAAAAGGGCAGTGGCTGCTGGCAATTATTAAACACTTGTTAGTTTTGTATACAAGTGATGCAAGTGATGCACGCCGAGAAAAAATATATACCCAAGTTTTAACAAAGTTTACTAAAAAACGTGACTTTACTTCTCTACGTGCCACATTACAACATGCTTTTACACATCCCATTTGGGAAGAAATGGCGCCTAGGTGTATTGCCTGCTCAGGATGTACACGAGTGTGTAGTACGTGCACTTGTTTTACTACTCATGAAGAATATAGCGCAGAT
Organism: uncultured Desulfovibrionaceae bacterium; assembly: GCA_964371825.1. Lineage (GTDB taxonomy): Bacteria > Desulfobacterota > Desulfovibrionia > Desulfovibrionales > Desulfovibrionaceae > CAYJAD01. The sequence continues at coordinate 1,306 of CAYJOQ010000137.1, read as the reverse complement.
GCTGCAGGTCAAAGAATTCGCTGTTGGGATTCTTGTCAATCTGCTGGATTTACACGTAATGCCGGCTGGCATAATCCGCGTGATTGGACAAGCATGGTGCGTTATCGCATATATGATAAATTGCATTATATTGAAGAGCGCTTTGGCATGAAGGGGTGCACCGGTTGTGGACGCTGTTCTGCCACGTGCCCTGCAGCCATAAATATGGCAAGTATCGCTGATAAGCTTTTGCAAGATTATGCTTCACAAAATGTAGTATTAGAAAGCCAAAAAATTCCTTTCGTACGCTATGATCGCCCTACAGATCCACAATTGTATACACCACAAGTTGCAGAAATTATAGATCTTTATGATGAAGCTGCAAGCATTCGTCGTTTCACTGTACGCCTTATAGATACTCAGAAAAAGGATGCACAAGCATCATATAGGCCGGCATTGCATGGACAATTTTATATGCTTACTGATTTTGGCAAGGGAGAGGTAGCCATTTCCATTCCATTTAGTGATAGGGTAGAGCATGAGCTTACTTTTTATATCAAAAAAGTTGGGAAAGTTACAGCAAGCCTGTTTACTAAGAAGGTTGGAGATATGTTGGGTATTCGTGGCCCCTATGGGGTGCCCTTTCCCTATGATGCTTTTACAGGACGCAATCTTTTAGTCATAGGCTCAGGGGTTGGCTATGCTCCTGTGCGTGCACCTCTTGTACGTGCCATAGAAAATTATTCAGAATTTAAAAAAATTATCATTATTGCTAGCGCACTGCGATACGAAGAGCTTATGCTAAAAGAAGATTTTGTTCGTTGGCAAAAAGTGCCCAATGTGCATGTTCTTTATGCTTTGGCTAAACCTACAGATCTTGTGAATGCGCATATTGGATATATTAATGATCTTTTGCCTGGACTAGAACAAGATATGGGCATTGCGTGGCATGAAACCTCGGCACTTATTTGTGCTTCTGCACGTAGAATAAAAGCCGTCGCTAAAGATCTCTTAGATCTTGGCATGCAGGCCAATGATATTTATACCGCCATGGAAACTAATATGCGTTGCGGGGTTGGTAAATGCGGTCATTGCAAAATTGGTCCACATTATGTGTGCATTGATGGGCCGGTATTTAGCTACGAACATATGCTGGAAATGCCATCAGAGTTTTAATAACATTGCAAAATATATTTTATCGGCAATAAAAAACAGCCTCTTTGTATAACAAAAATCACCAGAAATGCGCATTTTATGCTCTTGTTTCTGGTGATTTTTCTGTGACCTCTTAACAGCCTGTTGAAAAAGTCTATTTCAAAAAAATTTT
>CAYJOQ010000136.1:0-7356 GCA_964371825.1 uncultured Desulfovibrionaceae bacterium | reverse complement strand
AACTTGCTTCTGGCGGCCCTAAAAGGGGATTTGGAGTGGGCGTGCCTTTCTGAAAAACGCATGGAAATGCGTTTTTCAGCATCGACTAAATAAAGCTTGTAAGGCTGCTGCACAAAAAACTGTCCAAAATCCTTACAAGCTTTTCTTTTTTGCCATGATACTCGTCATGGTGCTTATTGCACAGTTTCTTCCTTATTTTCTGATTGCACCATAGTACTTGCGCTATGCATTTTTAAAGCCCATTCCTTGACGCTATCCATTGCGCGCCACTGAGAAAAATAATTTCTCCACGCGCCAAACTCTACAAAACTCTGATCTAATTGTTCCTCATGCGACTGAACCCACATATTAAAAAGCTGCAATTCCACTTGGAAGGTGCTGCTATCAAAAACAACTTCAGACATATTCTGTGCTATGCGCTTGCCATCAAGCTCAACAGCCACAAAAGTACACACAGCACTTTGAGAAGATTCAAAACTGACCTCTTGCCCATTCATACTTTCAGCAAGAGGATATAAATGCGGATATAGTTCTTTGATTCTTTCCATACCTTGCTCAGGAACAGAAACATATAACACATTATCTACATTTACTTTTTCGCTAATGAAATAAAAGCGTAACCAATTTTCAAACATACACGCTTCAAGGACGCTTTCCACACCCTTAGTAAAAGCTGAAGGAACCTGTGACATTAAAATTCTCCTTTACAAAGCTCTGTACAATATCGCAACATTTTATATATACTTCTGTAAGCTATAAACACAGCTACAACAAAACTTACGCAAAAACTTTACTCTCTAGGACTTGCCTACGTCAATACATCTCAGTAAAGTGAAAAACATGATTGATTATAAACAAAGTCTCAATGCGGCGCAATATGCCGCCACCACTGCCCAAGATGGACCTGTGCTTGTTATTGCCGGCGCAGGAAGCGGTAAAACACGCACCATAGTCTATCGCTTAGCATGGCTGTACGAACAAGGTGTTGATCCTTCTTCCATGCTATTATTAACCTTTACGCGTAAAGCTGCGCAAGAAATGTTACATAGAGCAGCACAACTCCTTGACCATGAACTCTTGCGCGTACAAGGAGGCACCTTTCACGCCTTCGCCTATGCCACATTACGTCAATATCGGCCTAGTTGGCTTGAAGGACAACACTTTTCCGTGCTTGACGGTGCAGATATAGCTGCTGCAATACGCCATTGCAAAGAAACATTGAGTCTTGGAAAGGGTGATAGATCTTTTCCCAAAACTCAAACCATTGTCGGCCTCTTAAGTAAGGCTAGAAATAAAGAAGTTACCCTTGAAGAAATTCTTAGGCGCGAAGCACAACATTTGTTGCCGCATACTGAAAGTTTATGTGCTTTACAGCAAGCCTATACAGACTTTCGTCGCAGCCAAGGCGTACTTGATTATGATGACTTATTGTTTGAACTTGAAACGTTACTACGTGAAGACAGGCCAGAAGTACAAAGATTAAAGCAACGTTTTCAGTATATTATGGTTGATGAATACCAAGACACCAACCTTGTACAGGCACGTATTGTTCGCCTTTTAGCATCAAAAGAGCATGGTGGGCATGGAAATGTTATGGCAGTAGGCGACGATGCACAGTCCATTTATGCTTTTCGCGGCGCAAACATTCAAAATATTTTAGATTTTCCTCGATTTTTTCCGCAAACAACGATCATTCGACTTGAAGAGAACTATCGCTCTATGCAGCCCATTCTCAATATTGCCAATACCTTACTTGCTAATGCGCAGCAATCTTACGATAAAACACTTTTCACCTCCCGTGAGGGTGGTGAATTGGTGCGCCATGTACGCCCTTTAAGTGACATGAGCCAAGCAAATCTTGTGGTGCGGCGAGTACAAGAGCATTTACAAAATCATCTTCCGCATGAAGTAGCTATTTTATTTCGTGCAGGTTTTCATTCATATAATGTTGAAGTAGCTCTAAACAGAGCCGGAATACGTTTTCGCAAATATGGCGGATTACGCTTTGCTGAGGCTGCGCATGTTAAAGATGTGCTTGCGTATGCAAAACTACTCTTAAACCCTTTAGACATGTCTGCTTTTGAAAGAGTAGCTATGCTGCACAAGGGTATTGGTTCAAAAACCATGCAAAAGTTATATGCTGTGGCCATAGCTGGCAATGGAGAAGCCACCGAAAAAGCCTTTGCTAAATTTCCCAAATTTTTAGATGACATGCGTTTTTTAGATAGGCATCGTGTACAAACGTTACGTCCTGGTGAAAACATACAAAGCATCATTGAGCATTATCAAGAACACCTTGAAGCTCATTATCCAGACGACTGGCCACGCAGGCGACAAGGCCTTGATGAAGTGCAAAACATGGCAGAGCGCCATACAGAATTAGATCTTTTTATTGCAGATCTTGTACTTGAATCACCAGAGGAAGACGAAGACGTTGAAGGCAATATTACCCTTTCGACCATACATTCAGCTAAGGGCCTTGAATGGAATGCAGTGCTACTCATTGACCTTGTGGAAGAGCGCTTTCCTTCACGCCATGCCCTCGCAGATGCAGAAAGCTTTGAAGAAGAACGTCGCCTTATGTATGTGGCGTGTACAAGGGCTCGCTTGCATCTTGATCTTTTTGTTCCTGCAACGGTGTATAATAAGGGTAGCGGCAGCATGCCCACTATTCCTAGCCCTTTTATTCGTGAGCTTATGCAAAACAAAGGCGAAACTCTTTGCGATGTATGGACAGAACGCTACGAAGGCTACTTACACAATAACAATGAAAGCGCAAAGCAAGGCGTAAACGCAATGGGTGGCACAACAAATATGTTTACCTCTCGCTTGCTCCCCCCTCCCAAAAAAGAAAAACATCAAGACATAGACACTATTTCTAAAAGCGCAAGCACCGCAACAGCAAACGCAACAGAGCAATCCATGCCCCTTGGCTACTGCCATCATAAAATCTTTGGTCGTGGTAAAATGATTAAATTTTTACCACCTGATAAATATCAAGTTAATTTCTTAGGATTTGGACTTAAGGTTATTTTAAAAGACTTTTTAACCTTGGAGCCCTAGTATGTCATTTCTTTCTGAAGACCATATCTTAGATAGTATCCACAAACATTTTCCTTATACAAATGCGTCATTGCTCCTTGGACGCGGAGACGATTGCGCAGTGTTACGCAGTCAAGGTGCTTTATGTATAAGTACCGATTTGTTTATAGAAAACATTCATTTTAGACGTGCATATTTTAGCCCTGAACAAGTGGGGCATAAAGCCCTAGCGGTGAATATTAGCGACATTGCAGCCATGGGCGTAAAGCCACTTGGTTTTACGCTGGCCTTAGCCATACCGGAAGACATTGATAATATTTGGCTTAATGCTTTTTTTAGCGGCATGAGCAAACTTGCCACAGCACACAACATGGTACTTGCCGGTGGTGATCTTTCTCGTGCCCCTCATCTATGCATCAGCATCAGCATTTGGGGTGAAGGATTTGGAGGAATTTTCCCTCAGGGCACAGGAGACTACTTAAGCAGAGGCGGGGCCATGCCCGGTGATGCACTATTTATTATCGGCAATATTGGACTTGCTCGAATCGGCTTAGAAGAACTAGAAAAAAACGGTTTGGCAGCTCAAAGCACATGGCCCGCAGCTTGCGAAGCACATTTGCAACCACAACCACAAGTTGATGCGGGACTTATTATTGCACGTGCAGCCATGAATTCACGCCCACCAGTACTTATGGATATTTCAGACGGTCTTGCCCGTGATCTTCCGCGGCTTTTGGGGCTTCATAAACATGGTATAAAAAATTCGCATGAAGATATGAAACATTCGCATGGCCTTGGAGCGCAAGTGCTTTTACCTGAAGCGTTTTTACATAAAGAAGTTATTTCTCATGCTAAGCAATATGGGCGAAGCTCTGTGCATGAAGCGTGGCTTGGCGGTGAAGATTATGGACTTTTGGGTGCATGCGCCCCTAAGTTGCTCCCAATCTTACATGCAACCTTGCCGCAATTAAAAAGCATTGGCACTATTATAGAAGGTAACGACATTGTGCTCAATGGAGAAAATGCTAACCACATTCAAGGCTTTGACCACTTTTCATAGTTGATGCTGAACAACACATAAAAATGTGTTGTTCAGCGAGAGTGTTGACAAAGTTAACACGACCGATAAATCAAAAGTAGGCGCAATTTATTTGCGCCGTTAAGCGATTGATTTTCGTGCCTTTCCGCTTGGCAGCTTTGCTGACAATAGCGGCGCAAACGCCACAAAGTGGGGTTTGTCATCAGTCTGGGAGTAACACATAAAAATGTGTTGTTCAGCGAGAGTGTTGACAAAGTCAACACGACCGATAAATCAACAGAAAAATTTTGGCCACACACTTTTTCGCTGACAATGATTTTTTATATTCCATAGGTGCAAGGTTCTTGCTTCCACTCCCGCACCAATTGCTGTAACGCTACTTTTTTCTCCTCATCTAAATCATCTTTATAGCGCTCGGCAAACACATGTATATGTGTTGCACCACGAGGTAAAAACAATCCCTTTACGCGGCACCAGCGCGGTTCTAAAAGTTCCCACATATGGTCTAGCACATTGTTAGTAATAGTTTCCATAAAGGATTGATGATTCCTATATGCAAACATATATAATTTAAAACTTTTTGACTCTACACATTTAGCATCTGGAATATAGTCCATTACAATGGTACCAAAATCCGGTTGCCCTGTTACAGGACAAAGAGATGTAAATTCCGGATAACGTATATGAATCATGTAATCTCGATCTGCGTAACAATTGGGAAAAGCTTCTAATTGAGCAAGGCCAGGAGCACCATTAAGGCTAGGCATTTTTCCTGTGCCTAAATTACGCAAATGCTCTGTTTGATCCTGACTTTTACTTATTGACATGATAAACCTCGTAATAATTTTGTAGTTATATACTCGTGTGTTTATATTGGGCAACACTGTTTCCTACATAATGATATTTTCATACAATGGCAATGGCTTTTGTATTGTAGATCCAACCAGAAAAAGCGCTCATGAGTGGCAAATAATCTTGCTAAGAAGACATAAAAAATGTTTTTCATGTCTTTCTAGCTGTTGGCAAAAAACCCCACTTACAGTATACAAGACACACAAGGAAACACTATGCACGTATTTATTGAATCTTGTGAGGCACAAGCAGTATTGCCTTTAACATTACATTCTTGGAAGCTTAACACTCCTGCACATACTATGTCTTCGCACGAATGGTTGATGTTACCTGTAGGCACACAACTCTATTGCCCACAAAAGCAAGCGCACCTTTTTACAGTAGTTGGGCGAAGTATTATACCCACTGCGCAAGGTTATGCACATTGCTGCCCTCTTATAATGTCCCATAATTCTTTAACAAATCAAGAGCTGTATTTAGAAAAACAACGCCAAGGTTGGTCTCTTGCTTGGATAACGCTTTCTGATAAAGGCTTTATTGGTGACAGAGTTGATACCAGCGGGCCGGCCATTGAAAAACTTATGCATGAAACACTGCCATTAAATCACGTACAAGGCTTTGTATTACCGGATGAGGGCAATGCACTGCGGGCATTATTGACAGAACTGGCCTTAGGTCAAGGCTATGACATTATTTGTACCACAGGTGGTACAGGTCTTGGTCCAAGAGATGTAACCCCAGAGGCAACGCTTGCGGTTATTGATAAACGTTTACCAGGTTTTGAACAGTGCATGATGCAAGCAAGTCTTAGCAAAACACCTAACGGTGCCATTTCACGAGCCGTTGCCGGCACCATTGGCAATAGTATTTGCATAAATTTACCCGGAAGCCACAAGGCTGTTACAGAAAACCTTAGCGCAATCTTACCTGCCTTAGCTCACGCTCTTGAAAAATTACACGGAGACACCAGCGATTGCGCCGCCAATACATATATTAAGGAGAGCATATGAATGCCCTTTTTAAAAATTTTGCGGCCATTTGCCGCATGATAAAGATTGAGCATTCAATTTTTGCTCTGCCCTTTGCATATACAGGCGCATTTTTAGCTGCACAAGGCCTACCTTCATGGCAAGTACTTGTGCCTTTAACCATTGCGATGGTAAGTGTGCGATCTTTTGCCATGGCCTTTAATAGAGTTGTAGACCTTCCTTTTGACAAGGTAAATCCTCGCACCAGCAAAAGACCCTTGGTTGCAGGAGAAATTAGCCCTCGGCAAACATGGTATTTTTGTGCCTTTATGGCTACGGCTTTTATTATAGCATGTGGATTTTTAAATACCCTTTGTCTTGCCCTTTCAGTTCCTGCCCTTTTATTGGCCGCAGGCTATAGTTATACCAAGCGCTTTACCTGGCTTTGTCACTTTGTTCTTGGTGCAACCCTTGGCCTTGCCCCTCTTGCTGGGTGGATTAGCGTTAATCCGGCCTTTCATTTGAGTCCGCTTTTTTTTGCTCTAGGCGTAGTATTTTGGGTGGCAGGTTTTGATATTTTTTATTCCTGTCAAGATGCTGATTTTGACAAGGAGCATAACCTTTACTCCGTACCGGCGCATTTTGGCCTTGATAAAGCCCTACTGATAGCTGCTTTTTCTCACGTAAATACAGCTATCTTTTTTTTATTAGGGGGCATAAGTGCTGATCTTTCTTTTGCATGGTATATAGTGTGGATAGTCATTAGCGGACTACTTTTTTGGGAACATCAATGCATTAATGCCCAAGACCTTACTAAGGTCAATATGGCTTTTTTTACCCTCAACGGCATTGTTTCCATCGTCGTTTTTGTGGGTGTTATTTTAGGAATATATATCTAAAAGAGAGATACTCTATGGCACGTAAAAGAAATAGATTTCTTATGGAAGAGCTCGAAGAACACACAGAGCATACATTAGAGGAAAATGAAGACTCTTGGGTTAGTCGCTCACAAAAAAAACGTAACAGCACAGCTTTGCAAAAACTTGGAGAAGACCTTGTCTCCATTGGGCCAGGTTCATTAAAAAAAATCCCGCTAAATGATGATTTGCAAGAAGCATTAAAGCTTGTAGCCAAAATTACTGATCATGAAGGTCGACGCAGACAAATGCAATATATAGGTAAGCTCATGCGTGATGTTGACGTTGCCCCTATTCAAGAAGCGCTTGATGCCATTAAACAAGGGCATGGCAAACAAACAGCAACGTTGCATCATGCGGAACGCTTGCGCGAAAGACTGTTGACAGCAAGCGCTGCAGAGGTAGACACACTCCTAGAGCCATGGCCACAGCACGCTGCAAATATCAAAGAATTGTTAGTAAAAGCAAAAAATGAAACATCACCACAGGCAAAGCGAGCTCTCTTTAGAGCCTTGCATAAGCTTTTGTAAGAAAAAAA
>CAYJOQ010000135.1:0-7375 GCA_964371825.1 uncultured Desulfovibrionaceae bacterium | reverse complement strand
ATGGCTAGCGCCAGTGCTCCAAAAAACTCCGCACAATGAATTGTGCAGGAGTCTTACTTGCGAAATGTACGTTTTTTTGTTTAGATGCAGTGTGCTTGTGTGATGCACATCATATTATCTTATACCCAATACGTATTATTATACAAAGGAAATAATAAGGTCAATGCCAATGAATATGCCAGAAAATTTACCGTATCCTTCAATATCGGCCAATACCGAAGTTGTTTTAAAAAAACGATATTACCATGTGAACTTAGAAACTGGACATTCAGAAGACGCACGAGACCTTTTTTGGCGTGTAGCTTCAAGCATTGCAGCAGAAGAAAATAAATACTCTGCATCTACAGTAAAGGCTGATGCATTAGCACGTGATTTTTATGATGCCATGACTCAGTGGAAGTTTTTACCAAATTCTCCAACATTGATGAATGCAGGAACAAACCTTGGCCAGCTTTCAGCTTGTTTTGTGCTTCCTGTGGGTGATTCTATCGAAGAAATCTTTGATGCCGTTAAATATGCCGCCATGATTCATAAGTCAGGTGGAGGTACAGGCTTTTCCTTTACACGTTTGCGTCCGCAGCAAAGCCGTGTTGGATCTACTGGTGGTGTGGCATCCGGTCCGGTATCTTTTTTGCGCATTTTTAATACGGCGACAGAGCAAATTAAACAAGGGGGCACGCGTCGCGGTGCCAATATGGGCATTTTGCGCATAGACCATCCCGATATTGTGGATTTTATTCGCGCCAAAGAAGAAGAAGGCGAATTTAATAATTTTAATCTTTCTGTGGGGCTTACCGAAGCATTTATGCAGGCTGTGGAAGAAGATGCAGAATATTCCCTCATTATGCCACATACCGGAGAAGAGCATAGCCGTTTAAAAGCTCGTGAAATTTTTGATCTTTTGGTGCAAAAAGCATGGGCTTCTGGTGATCCTGGTATTGTGTTTCTTGATCGTATTAACAGAGATAACCCCACACCTGATCAAGGTGAAATAGAGTCTACCAATCCGTGTGGAGAGCAACCCTTGCTGCCCTATGAGGCGTGTAACCTTGGTTCTATTAACCTTGCGCAATTTGTGCATGTGGGCAAGGCTAAGGCTACCAGTGCAGAACAATGCATTGACTGGAAAGAGCTTGCACGCATAATTCACCTTGGTGTGCGCTTTTTGGATAATGTTGTTGATGCCTCGCGTTTTCCACTGGAAAGAATTACAGAAAAAGTTATGCAAAACCGTAAAATAGGCCTTGGGGTTATGGGTTTTGCTGATATGCTTTTTCAGCTTGGTATTGCTTATGACTCTCAAGAAGGCCTAGCCTTGGGAGAAAAGGTCATGGGCTTTGTGAATGATGAGGGGCATAAGGCTTCTGCAGAACTGGCAAAGGAACGCGGGCCATTTCCTGCGTATGGCACGTCTATGTTTGCTAAGCGCCAGCAAGGGCCGTATCGTAATGCCACAGTAACAACTATTGCCCCCACGGGAACATTGTCTATTATTGCCGGTTGTTCTTCCGGAGTAGAACCACTGTTTGCATTGTGCTTTACACGCAATATTTTAGAAGGGGAAAAGCTTGTAGAGGTAAACCCATACTTTGAACGAGCTTTGAGCCTTGAAGGTGTGTATAGCCCTGAATTGATGGAAACTGTTGTGGCCAAGGGTAGCATTAAGCATATGGAATTTTTGCCGGAAAAAATGCGTCATGTATTTGTAACCGCCATGGATATTGCCCCAGTATGGCACTTAAAAATGCAGGCAGCTTTTCAAAAGCATACTGATAATGCCGTATCTAAAACAGTAAACTTACCAAATTCTGCCACCATTGAAGATATATATGGCATTTACCAAATGGCCTATAAAGAAGGCTGCAAGGGCGTTACCGTGTATCGTGATGGCTGTAAATCTATTCAGGTACTTGCCACAGGTGAAGGACAAAAAAAGCAAGATGCGCAAGGAACTCAAGCCCCCGTGGCAGATTCGGGTATGGTGCGTAAAAGACCAGACGTTGTGCAAGGCTTTACGCATAAAGTACAAACAGGACTTGGCTTTATGTATTTGACAGTGAATGAAATTGACGGACGCCCCTTTGAGGTCTTTGCCACCATCGGTAAATCCGGAAGATCCATTACCGCCAAGGCTGAGGCCATAGGGCGTCTTGTGTCTTTAGCATTGCGCTCAGGTGTAAGTGTTCGAGATATTGTAAATCAAATTAAAGGCATTGGTGGAGAGCATCCCGTATTTAGAGGTAAGGGGCTTTTGCTTTCCATTCCTGATGCCATAGCCTGGGTTTTAGAGCATCGTTATCTTGGTGATGTAAAAAATTGTGACAGTACACAACCCATCATTGGACAAATGTGCCCAGAATGCGGCGAAGAGTTGGTATTCCAAGAAGGGTGCTATTTGTGCCAAGCATGCAGCTATACAAAGTGCGGCGGCTAAAAAATCTACCATGGAGAAGTGTTCTGCTTCTCCATGCGTGCTATATGCTAAAAAAATAGATATATGCCATTATCGCAAAATACCTGTACTCAATGTGGGCAATGTTGTCGTAATGACGGTCCTCTATTGCATATTGATGATGTGGTGCTTTTGAAAGATGGGCAGCTTTCTTTAACACATCTTCTCACATTACGTGCAGGAGAATTGGTGCACGACCCCGTTCAAGGGCGCGTGCTTGCCTTAGAAACCGAAGTTGTTAAGCTTGCTGGCACAGGGGAAAGGCAGTTTCCTTGGCATTGCGTGCTACACTCCTCAGTAGGCTGCGCTTTGCACCCTTTGCGCCCAGCTCAATGTGCAGCATTGTACTGTACAGATACTAAGGCATTACAAGCCATGTACCATACAGAAAGGCTTACTCGTAGCCATGTGTTTGCAGCCTTACCTGCGCTCTTTCAAGGGCATGGGCAAGCTCTTGTGGAAGCGCATGAGGCAGAATGCAGCATATCCTCGTGGGCAGATGTGTTAAAAAACACACAAAATGCTCCCGTAGACAGTGCAGTGCAAAAAGATATTATCCAGAAAATACGGTATGATATTTCTTTTCGAGAAGCATGCATTGAAAAGGGCGGTGTACATGCCAAAGAATTAATTTTCTTGCTTGGGCGTCCCTTGCTCACTGTGGTGCAAAGCTTTGGCTACACAGTACGTCGCAACCACATGGGACAGGAATATTTGGCTAACAAATAAACAGTTGGTACTGAAGCAGCATATGATATTTTGCGTGCCATAAAATAAGCCAAAACGTGATTCTGGCGGCCGCAAAGCGGTATTTGGAGTAGGCGTGCCTTTCTGGACAACACGTTTTCTATTGTTCAGCGTTGACTAGGTAGTCGACTGCTTTACGGCGTTGTGGCACGCTGAAGCTTGCTATGTATAAGGCGTGTTAATAGCTCCACGCCATGAATGAGCACTTCTTCATCAAAATCAAATTTTTCGGTATGATGATCAGAATTACGATTCATGCCCAATTGAATAAAGGTTCCTTGCCCGCCATTTTTTTGTACTTCTCCAAGAAACCACGTGAAATCTTCTGAAGCCATAAATTTTTCATGTAAAACAATATCAGTAAAATAGGGCATTTGTTGGGCAATGGCATAGACTTCCTTAGCCAATACTGCATCAGAATACCCGCTAAGGCAAAGGCCTGTGCGTTTAAAATGGCTAGTACACCCATACATGAGCGCAGCGCCTTGGCTTATGCGTTTTACTTCGTCTATCATCCATGCATCAATATCTGAGTTGGCACCGCGTGTTTCACCGGCAAACCAAGCCTTGGCAGGCACAACATTGGGAGCGCCATCTACGCGCAATTGCCCCACATTGACTCTGGTATTTCCTTCTCCATGACGTGATATGGCATGAATGGCCTGTACAGCATTTGCTGCAGCAAGCAGCGCATTGCGCCCTTTTTGTGGTGCATAGCCGGCATGTGCAGCAGCGCCTTCTATGTGCACTTCAAATGAGGTGGTAGCTAAAAAATGATTTGTGCCGCAAATAATTTTGCCGGATTTTTCTGCTTGTACGCCAAGATGTAAACCAATCACTTCATGAACATTGCGCATGGCTCCGGCATCAAGCATGGCCTTAGCACCTTGTCCCACTTCTTCCGCCGGTTGGAATATAAGGCGTACGGTGCCGTAAAGATCATTACGTATGCTATGTAAAGCATGCGCAAGGCCAATACCTATGGCCACATGTCCGTCATGACCGCATGCGTGCATTAGGCCATTATTTTGCGAACGAAATTCCAATGTCTGCGGTTTGTGTGTTGTTTCATTGCATTCTATAAGTTCGTTGGCATCCATATCAAAGCGCAAGGCTATAATAGGATCTTGGGGAGCAGTTTTTTTCAGGTGATGCGTCTGTTCTGAGGGAAAATGCATATCTACCCAAAGGCCGGTAAGTCCGTTGCCTAAGCGATGTACAATGCTTGGTTCGGCTCCTTGTAATATGGCACGCGCTTTTTCGCGGGCGTATTTTTCTTCATGGGGTGGATTATAGCGAGAATCGGCACAAACTGCGGCTTCACCAAGGGTTATGGTATATCCAAGCTTTTGTAATTCTGAAATAATTATGGCAGCCGTACGGTATTCAAGCCATGCAGCCTCAGGATACGTATGTATATTTCGTCGCCACTTTGTCATGCGGGGTGTTAAGGCAGTAAGGGTTGCTTGCAAATTATGCACAAATGCCTCCTGGTTAGACGCAAAGGAAAGAAATTACTTGATACGTATTAAAATAGTGCATACCTTTGTCCATGGTGGAAAAAAATGTGCTTTTATGCTTTGCAAGTATTACGTAGGCTTTGCAAAAAGGTCAATAAGCTTTAGCTTGCTATGTCTAAGCGCAGGATAGAAAAGTGTGTATGGCTTTACGCGCAACCTGTAAACATGCGGTAAACATTATCTAATAAGGCATAAATATATTCTTTTTTTAGTTTACTAGTAACAATAAGCAAAGATGTGCTGTATACAAACACTATAACCAACACCACTACCAATGAAACATTATCGGATTGATATAGTCGTTTGTGTTGTAATTCTCTGCCTTGCAGTTTTTGTGCATGTAGGCAGAGTGGGACTTTCTCACGATGGTGTAGTCGTGACGACTGATGTAGAAAATTATGCAAGTATGGCTGCGGCCATGGCGCACCCTGATACTTTTGCACAAGATTTTGCCTATAGCGCGGCTAACGAATATGGTGTGCATGCCACTATCATGACGCATATAGTGTGCTGGCTGGCTAAGGGAGAAAACTTTGGCCTTGCCTATGTGCAGTTGACGGGTGTGCAGTTTTTTTTTCACAGCATATTTTTTTATTTTTTAGGGAAGGTGTTGCTGCAAAAACCTTGGCAAGCAATACTTTTTACCATCATTATGGGTCAAACATATTGGATTCCCTGGGGAACTTTTTGGGGTAATGGTTTTTTAGATTATGTACCTCGTAGCACTTTTGCGACTTTGTATGCACCCTTGGTTATATGGGCATTGCATATTACGCGAAAACCTTTGTGGTGGCCTTTATTTATGTTTGCCATGGGAGCCATGGTATATATCCACTCCATCAGTGCATTACCGGCAGCTGTGGGTTTTGGCTTAGGTTTTTTATGCAGCAAACCCTTATCTACGTCTGTTATGCGGCATGTGTCTTGGACGTGCCTGAGCGGTGCATGCTTTTTGCTTCCTGCCTTGCCCTTTGTTATACAGTTTTTACGAGCAGATGTTTTTTTGCGTGCGCAAGATGTAACACTATTGCAAGAAATTTTGACGCTGCGGTATAATATTGACTATACACATTATTGGGCTGGTTTAGCAGAGTTTTTTCTCAGTCCTTTCGGGATACTTGTATTGCCGGTAGCTATTTGGGCATATATATACATGCAAACTCACGGAAGTGTGCAAGAAAAATATCAATCTAGACTCATTGTAATATGGGGGCTTGGGGTTGGTATATGCGCTATTTTGTATTTTGCAGATCAAGAATTTGCGCGTATGCTTCATCGGCATCCTTTGGAATTTGACCTGATTCGAGCACTACGGTTTTGGGTATTTTTTGCCATGTGTGTAGCCTTTATGGGTTTTAACGCTTTATGGCGTACAACACAGCAGATGTATGTAGAAAAAGTTTTGTTGCGCCCTTTGCCCATATGTGTTGCTCTTTGTTGGGCTGCCTTGTGGATAGGTATTTTTCTTGGCGGAAAGAATCAGCTTGTGTATGAAAGTGCGTTGTGGTTTTGGAATAAAGCTGACGCTACGCGTTATGCGCAAGCTTATGGAGTTGCTCTGCGTCGTAAAGAAATGCTTGAAGCTATTATGCAATATACAGAAAAAGATGCGCGAATTTTTGACCCTGCCGGCGATAGAGCAATTAGATACAAGGCTTTGCGTCCTTTGGTGTATAGCTTTAAGGATCCAAGTATATATTATTACTCAAAAAATGTGCCTAAATTACAAGAATGGTATACTATGCAAAAAGCCTTGGCACAATCGCCAAAAGCTTATATGGAATTAGGTATACAATCTGGTGCGGACTATATTTTAAGCCGTAATCCTGATGATAGGCCAGAACTAGAAAAATTAGGAACCTTGATTTGGAAAGATGGTCCATTCACACTAACCAAGGTACGCAAGTTGTCCCTACCATAAATAATTACTAAGGAAGAGAATATGTCAGAAAACTTTGTGCCTGTGCCTGCAAAAACACATAAAATTCCATGTATTAGTTTGATTGGTATGCCGGGTGTAGGCAAGTCTACGGTGGGCACTGCCCTTGCTTTGCAATTGCAGTGGGCTTTTGTAGACTCAGATTATATTATTGAATCTTTGTATGGTGTTCCCTTACAACAAGTGACTGATGTTATGAGTAAGGAAGAATTTTTGGATGTGGAAATGGATGTTGTAGCTTCATTACGATTATTTAGAACTGTCATTGCCACTGGTGGGAGCGTTGTGTATCGTCAAAAAGCTATGAAACATTTGCAATCTCTTGGGCCCATAGTGTTTTTACGCTCTCCTTTACCGCTTATTTTAGAGCGCATTGCAAGAAACCCGCAAAGGGGCATAGCCATTGCTCCTGGGCAAACTATTGAAGATTTATTTACTGAGCGTTCTGCATTATATACAGAATATTCTTCGTGTATTTTAGATGTGGATGATATGAGTCCGGAAGAATGCGCTAAAGCTATAATGCATCTTTTGCACACGCATCATTTAATGACTTAGTCAATGCTGAAAAACTATACAGGTATCTAGTCAGCACTGAAAAGCCATGCAACCTATTGCAATTACAAACACTCACATATTAAGCGTTCACAGAAAAATTGCCATAAACAAAGCATGTAATGCGATTTTTGGGCAATTTATCGACACTATTGCACCTGT
>CAYJOQ010000134.1:0-7376 GCA_964371825.1 uncultured Desulfovibrionaceae bacterium | reverse complement strand
AAAAAATTATTATTTTAATAGATTAATTTGTTCTTCAATGTTGACTGTGTCTACTGTTTTTTGTCTGTGTATAAAGCGGCTTTTACGGCTGCTTTGGCATGAATGAGGCATGTATCAAAAAGGGGTAGGGGGCTATCATTTTCTTGCACAAGCAGGCCAATTTCTGCAAAGTCTACGCTATGGAGGAGAATTTTTGCTGAGTGCAAGCCTCCAAGGTGCTTTTTAACTTCTTCATTTATAATTTGATAATAGACAATGGTACTCTCATAGCTCATACCGCCTATCATTCCAATAGTTTTCATTATTTTCCTTCCATTTTTAACAATGTATCTAGCATTTGTAGCTCAGCTGAAAAATCATCTACGTTGTTTTGTAATAAATTTTCATGTTCTTGAATAAACGCTTTTTCAAGTCGCACTAAAATTTCAACACTTTGCTCTAAGGCTTCGTGAACGTTCACTGTGGTTTTTTCAAGAGAAAGACGTTGATATTTATCAAGAACTGAGTGTACTGCTGGTAAGTAACGATGTAAAAAGCGCCTGCCAGCTTCGGTATCGCGTTCATCTTCTGCCATGCATAACACTATAGATTCTGCTGAATTAATAACACTTTGTACTGATTTTTTTAGGTTTTCTGGCAAGAAAATAAGTTTCATGCGTAATTTAGCAATAGATGTATGAAATTCTTTAAATGGATCTTCTGGGCTTGTAGTTGTAACTTCTTCTTTAGCTGGTTCTTTGTTTTCTGAATGCAGTTGCTCATAGCGAGCTTTTTGTTTTTCTTTATAGCGTGAAGCGGTAAAATACATCCAGCCAAGAGTGATAAAAATAGCAAAACTAGTACCAAACCATAGCCATGATGTATGAATATATGCACCAAGACTAAAGGATAAAGGCACAAGAAAAAGTGGCATAATCCATTCACTACCCATAGCAAAATTTTTAGCAAAAAGACGCTGGATATAGCTTTGAAAGCCACCCCAAAAAATGCCTTGATGAAGGGGAAAACCAAGAGAAAAGCAAAAAAGCATTTGTAAAAAGCCTAAAATTGTGGGCACAAACCAAGATGCATGCCTGGCCATATCGCGTGCTACTAAACAAATAATGCCTATATAGGTTCCCAAAAAAGCAAAATCTTGCCCATGGGTTGCAGGTACTAGGCTTGATACGACAAAGGCAGAAGCTAGTGCGCATGAGTGCACTAATACTCGAGTACCAAAACCTTTGATTCTCGTTTTGAGCTTAGAGAAAAAACTTTGTAATTCTGGGGAATGTGCGTCAAAAGCCATAATATTCCTTATATACTGTGCGTTAATTTTTTTGTTGTACTGTTAGGGCTTGAAGTTCTTTTTCAGCTTTATCGCATTGTTTTTGCCCTTCTTGCACCACATCCATTGTGGCTCTAATGGTAGAAATAAGCTTTTCATGTATCTTATGCAAGGTGTCTGGTGCTAGAGATTGTGTGTTCAATGTTTTTGCTGTTTCTGTTACGCTATGCCCTAAAGCTTCAGTGCTTTCTTTAAGCATTTGCGCAGTACTTTCACTCACTTTTTGATGTATTGTATTTGCCATGCGTTGGCCGTGCAAGGTTAAGGCTAAAGCCATATGATTTTTCCATAGGGGAAGGGTAGTAAGCATACTTGTTTGAATTTTTTGTATAAGAGCATTATCAGTAGCTTGTATAAGTCGAATTTGTGCTGTCATTTGCATGGTTATGGTGCGTGAAATTTCAAGGTCATGTATACGTATAGAAAAATTGTGCAAACGTTCTGCAAAGTCTTTAAGCTCTTGAGCGGCAAAACTGTGGGGACTATCTTGCGCATTACGTGTTAGCTTAGGTAAAATGTCTGTTTCTGCCTTTTGCAGTATTTTTTTTCCTGCTTCTATATATAGAGTAATTTCTTGATAAAATTCTTGGTTATGTTTGTATAATTGGTCTAATAAGGCCACATGGCGCAGAAGGTTACGCATGGCTTTTTCTAGCATATCTCCCATGAGCGAAATGTGCTTTGTGGCCTCTTCACAATATAAAAGTGTTGCATAATGTGTTGAAAAAAAATGTCCTATAAATGGTAGTCTCTGTAAGATGTTAGGCTTATTGTATAAATCGTTAATGTGAACCTTATTGAGTACATCTATAAGTTTTTGCAAGCTTTGGTGTACATGATCTTTTTCTTGGGCTTGAGCCCGTAGTAAAAAATCATGTGAAAAACGTGAAATATCGTGCATGACTCGTGCACCATAGGTCATATGTATGGATGCATCATGAAGGTCAGTATTTTTTAGTATATCATTAATGCGTAGCGAAAAGTCTGTATTGTCAGTAGCTAATTCTATTGTGCTTTCTTGCTTTATCTTTAAGCCGTTCATGTTTCTCTCACTTTGTGCATATTTTATATGTATATACGGTAAAGAAGCATAAAAGGGAAATAAAAAAGGGACAAACCCCTTGGGATTGTCCTTCAGACTAATGACAAACCCCACTTTGTGGCGTTTGCGCCGCTATTGTCAGCAAAGCTGCCAAGCGGAAAGGCACGAAAATCAATCGTTTAACAGCGCAAATAAATTGCGCCTACTTTTGATTTATCGGTCGTGTTGACTTTGTCAACACTCTCAAGGGACAAACCCCTTGGGTTTGTCCCTTATAGCACTCAAAACAACAAAGAATTACTTACAGCAAGCACTTGCGTTAAAGAACGCCGCTTTTCCAGCTTTACATACAGGACAGCTATCACATTCACCTTCGTGTGTGTAACCACATACTTTACACAAATAGTAATCAACATCTGCATATGCTGCAGGGTTAGCAAGAGCTTTTTTGTATAGGTTAGCGTGTACTTCTTCAACGGCATTAACATGTGAAAGGTACTTAGCTATAGCAGTTTCACCTTCTGCTTCTGCATCCTTAATCATATCAGGATACATAGAAGTGAATTCATAACTTTCGCCTTCAATGGCAGTTTTTAAATTTTCTTCGGTGTTGCCAATATGGCCAGCAAGACGTAAATGCGCATGGGCATGAATGGTTTCTGCAGCAGCTGCTGCACGAAATAATTTAGCTACAGCAGGTAAGCCTTCTTTATCTGCAGCGTCTGCAAAAGCAAGGTATTTACGATTAGCTTGAGATTCACCAGCAAAAGCAGCCATTAAATTATCATGAGTTTTTGACATTTTTTTCTCCTAAAAAGTCGTTGTTAATTGCGAATGATTCTTATTAAAGAGTTTCTTATTCTTTGTAAAGTAAAAAATGCTTATTAAATGAATTTTTTTTCAAATAATAAATATTTTAGTAATGGGTTAAAATACAATAAATTTTGAAGAATTTTGGTACGATTTTTGTTGATAAATGTTTTCAACATTATTGACAGGAAAAATTTTTAGATATATAGTCCTTGGCTATGAATACTCGCTTGTCATCTCATCTTGTACGTGTAAGTTTGTGCTTCTTGCTGTTGTTAAGCCTTGGTTGTGCAGCTAAGCCTCCATCTTCTACATATGCGACTTTACAGAAAAAGCCTGAAGATTCTGTTCAAGAGCAAAAAAAACCCGTCATTATACCTACAGCTGAAAAAGCTCTTGGCACTCCATATAAGTATGGAGGAACTACGATTAATGGCTTTGATTGCTCAGGTTTTGTACAATGGGTTTATAGTCATGCAGGTATTAAATTGCCTCGCAAGGCTGTGGAACAATCACGTGTTGGTAAGGCGATTAAGGATAAAAAATCTATAGAAGTTGGTGATATTGTAGCGTTTAAACATCCTCGCCGCGGATACCACACAGGAATTTATGTGGGGGAAGGACAATTTATTCATAGTCCACGCCGCAACACTGTTATTAAATTAGACACACTTTCTGAGGGATATTTTAGTAAATCCTTCTTGGGGGCACGACGTGTTGCAGATTTAAAAGCAACTGAAGAGGGAGCTGCGCAAAAACTGTTGGCATCTTATGAGGAAAAAATCACCCAAGCGAAGCTAAAAAAAAGTAAGGCTGTAAAGAAAAAAATTACTGCAAAGAAGAAAAAGAGCAGCAAAAAAAGTACAAAAGTCACAAAAACTCAAGCTAAATCAAAAAACAAAACAGCAAATAAGAAAACAGAAATAACGCAGACAAGTAGCAAAAAAACAGCGCAGGTTGCCCTAAATAGCAAAAGCCGCTAATAGCAGCGGCCTCTTTTTTTGTCTTTGACATTTGTTATACCAGAGCTGTGTGTGTTTTCCCCTTTCGGGTATCAGACTCCATTTATCTCAATGACGTTAAACAACACTGCTGAGCAAGCACATTTTGTATACCTTAAATACTCTTTTAAGGAGGGGGGCACTCGAAATTCCCTAAAAAGATACCAGGACTAGATCCTGGTGTATTTTTGTCATACAAGGAGGTTGCTTTTCACGTGACGACTAATAACATTTTCTGTGAAGAACATGTTGCGTGGCCTATATACGTCAAAACGTGCTTTTGGCGGTCCCAATGGGGTATTTGAAGCCAATGTACCTTTCTGAACAATGGGTGAAAACGTGTTGTGCCGTCTCAATGTTGCTAGTCAGCATATGACAATGGTGTTTTATTAAGATAAAAATGCCAGAAGTTCACATCTACTGTGTTCTTCTGGCATTTTTATTTATGCTGTTAACCTATTTTTGTTATTACAGGTTGCCGTTTTAATATGCGTGTTCGTCTTCTAAGTCTTCAGCAGTAACCTTGCCGGAAAATACCACATACATCCATGCTTGATAAGCAAGTACTATGGGTACGCATACAAGAGCTACACCAAGCATAATTTTAAGCGTGAGGGGGCTTGAAGCTGCGTTAAAGGCGGTGATGCTCCATTCAGGATTTAGGCTAGACATGACAATACCAGGGAACATGCCCATTACGCCAAAGAAGGTGACACCTAAAATAAATACGCCACTACATGCCCATGCATATACAAGCTTACCAGCTCGAAGCATTATGCGCACTCCTATGAGGCCTGCCAATGCAATAATTGGTAAGATAAAAAGAGCCGGCATAGCTAAGTAATTATCAAAAAGTTTGGTATAAAATGGTGTCATTCCAAGAAATACCAATAAAAGAATGAACACCGCATACCAAAGTACCATGGTAGTACTTAGTGCTCTAAGATGCAAGGCATCTTCAGATTTGATACTTAGCCATAGGGCACCGTGCATAGAAAACATACATAGAAAAAATATGCCGCCAGCTATGCCATAAGGATTAAGCAACAATAAAAGGTTGCCATGATATACACCATCTTGATCGATGGGAATGCCCATAAAAAGATTCGCAAAAGCTACACCAAAAAGTATAGCCGGTATTACATTAGATATAAAGTGCACTTTATCCCAAAAGGCTGTCCAAAGTGGATGATCTTCTTTATTACGAAATTCAAAAGACACCGCACGAAAGATAAGTGCAAAAAGGATAATTAATAGAGGAGCATACAATGCGCTAAACATAACTGCATAGGCTTTTGGAAAAGCTGCAAATGTTACTCCGCCAGCTGTAATAAGCCATACTTCATTACCATCCCAAAAGGGGCCGGCAGCGTTGATAATTACCCTTGTTTCATGTTCATCCTTAGCTAAAAATGGCAAAAGCGTGCCAAGGCCAAGGTCAAAACCGTCCAAAATAAAATACACAGCCCATAAAAGACCCCAAAGTACAAACCAAGTAGTTTCTAGCATAGTGCCTCCTTAAGCCTTAATAGGTTTTGGGCCTTTACAGGCATATTTGCGCAACAGATAAATATCAATCAATCCAAGCATGCTATATACTACGATAAATGCTACTAAGGAAATGGCAACGTTGCTGCCAGGAACAGGTGATACAGCATCAGCAGTACGCATAAGACCATACACAATCCATGGCTGCCGCCCTACTTCTGCAACGGCCCAGCCTAGCATGATGGCTATGTAGGGTAGGGGGATTGTCCACACAAGGGCACGCAATAACCAAGGGGGCATAGCATCTTGTTTTTTTCGTAAGATAAAGGCCATTAAGGAAAGCACAAGAAATAGTCCGCCAAGACCTACCATAACGCGAAATGATAAAAATGTTAGTAATATTGGTGGCCTATCTTCCTTTGCAAAGGCTTTAAGGCCTTTTACTTCGGCTTGTGTATCGCCAAAGGCAAGCCAAGAGGTAAGACCTGGAATACTAAATGCCTGAATGCTATTTTCTTCTTTTTCAGCGTTAGGAAGCGCGAGCATATGCATAGGTGCATTGCTTTCTGTTTCCCAAAGAGCTTCCATGGCGGCAAATTTACTAGGCTGATACTTAGCAACAATTTGACCTTGGTGGTGGCCACCAACGCCAACTAAGATGGCCGTAATAAGCGTAAATGGAGCAGCCATGCGAAAGGCGCGGCCAAAAAAGTCTATCTCATTTTTACGTAAAAGATGCCAAGCGCTTACGCCAAGTATGAAAAAACCACCAAGCATCCAAGTTGAGATAACCGTATGAAAATACTGTCCAATTGCGTATGGATTTGAAATGACAGTAAAAAAATTGTCAAGTTCTGCACGGCCATTGCGTAGCACATAGCCAACAGGATTTTGCATAAAACCATTGGCAATAATAATCCAAAAAGCTGAAATATTACCAGCAATGGCTACCATATATATGGCAAAAAGGTGTACTTTTTTACTAACCTTTTTCCAGCCGAAAACCCATACCGCAAGAAAGGTAGATTCAAGAAAGAAGGCCACCGTGGCTTCAACAGCAAGGAGCGAACCAAAAATATCACCCACGTACTCTGAATAGCGTGACCAGTTGGTGCCAAATTGGAATTCAAGTGTAATACCTGTCACAACACCTAGGGTAAAGTTAATAACAAAGAGTTTACCCCAAAATTGTGTTTGGCGTTTCCAAAACACATCCCCTGTACGCACATAACGTGTTTCCATCCAAGCAAGAAACACAGAAAGTCCTAATGTTAGTGGTACAAATACAAAGTGAAAAAAAACGGCTACTGCAAATTGTAACCGTGATAGCAAGACAACATCCATATTACCTCCACGAGATCGAGTTAGAATGGTAATTCTTTGTTCTTGTTAAGAGTGCTTCCTAATAGTAGGTGTATTATTTAGAAAACACAAGCTTTATTTATATTTTGTTTGGTAAATTATGTTAGTGTATATACAGGATATATTTTGTCATAATTTGAAACGTATATCTTCATTTCAAAAAAATAGGTCAAATTTACTATTAATGTCTCAAAAGGAAAGTGAGAAAGTCTACATTGTCAAGTACATAGTTGACAATGAACAACACATTTTCATGTATTGTTCAGAAAGGCACGCCCACTTCAAATACCCCTTTAAGACTCCTGCACAATTCATTGTGCGGAGTCTTATGGAGCGTTGACAGCAG
>CAYJOQ010000133.1:3709-7463 GCA_964371825.1 uncultured Desulfovibrionaceae bacterium | reverse complement strand
CCGCTTGGCAGCTTTGCTGACAATAGCGGCGCAAACACCACAAAGTGGGGTTTGTCATAAATCTAAAAACCCTACACAATATTTGTGTAGGGGCTTTTATTTTGACTATCAATTATACAATTCTATAGTATTCTTGCTCTACTTTGTTTTCTTGAATATCCTTCATAGATAAATTAATGCGTCCGCGAGCTACATCTACATCTAATACCTTTACTCGCACCTTTTGTCCTGCACTTACAACGTCATGAGGATTTTTTACAAAGGTATTGGCAAGTTGACTAATATGCACAAGTCCATCACGATGTACCCCAAGATCTACAAAGGCTCCAAATTGTGTTACATTGGTTACAATGCCTTGTAATTCCATGCCTTCTCTAAGATGCTCTATAGCCGTTACCTCTTCATCAAAAGAAAATACTTCAAAAGGTGCCCGAGGATCGCGCCCGGGCCTTGCCAATTCTGCCATAATATCTTGAAGCGTTGGTAAGCCTATGTTTTCATCAATATATTCATGAAGATTAATGCGTTCTCTAGCGTTAGCATCTTGCAAAAGTTCTGTCACCGAGCACCCCACATCCTTAGCCATACGCTTTACAAGTGTGTATCGCTCAGGATGCACAGCACTGCCATCTAGGGGTTCCTTTCCATGAGGAATACGCAAAAAACCTGCTGCAAGTTCAAAGGCCTTAGGGCCAAGGCGAGGCACCTGTAAAAGATCACGTCTTGTGGTAAAGGCTCCATGTTCACAACGCCAAGTGATAATATTTTTGGCTAAAGCTGGCCCAATACCTGAAACATAACTAAGTAATTCACCACTGGCGGTATTCATATCCACACCAACGGCGTTCACACAAGAAGCAACAACCTCAGCAAGAGCCTCTTCTAAAGCTGTTTGATTCACATCATGCTGATATTGCCCAACCCCAAGCGATGCAGGGGTAACCTTCACAAGCTCAGCTAAAGGATCCATTAATCTACGCCCAATAGACACAGCCCCGCGCACAGTAACATCTTGGTCTGGAAATTCTTCTCTGGCAACAGAAGATGCCGAATATACTGATGCTCCGCGTTCATCTACCAAGATAATCGCAATAGTTGACGGTAACTGCAATTTTTTTACAAAGGCTTCTGTTTCGCGCCCAGCAGTACCATTGCCAATGGCAATGGCTTCGATAGCGTATTGAGCGCAAAGTTTTCGTAATGTTTCCCCTGCTTTAAAGCCTTGCTCTTGCCCTGTAAGAGGATAAATAACCTCATTATGCAAAAGATTACCATGAGCATCAAGACACACAAGTTTTGCCCCTGTGCGCCAACCTGGGTCAAGTGCTAAAATACGCTTTGGCCCTAAGGGTGATGCCAATAAAAGCTTTCGTAAATTGGCACTAAAAACAAAGGTGGCTTCTTTTTCTGCCCTTTCGCGCAAAACAATGCGGTATTCATTTTCTAAGGATGGTGCAAGTAAGCGTTGCCATGCATCCTTTGCTGCTTGTTGCACCTCTTGCATGCCGGCATGCACAGTTGCTGTCAGCCACTGCCTTTCTATAAGAGATAAAGCTGCCGCATCGTCTGGGCGCACCTTAATGGATAAAAAACCTTCACGTTCACCGCGCAAAGCAGCTAAAAGCCTATGTGCCGGCATGATGGCAGCTTGTTCTTTTCGATCAAAATAATCTTTGTAGGTAACGCCCTCTTCTTCCTTTCCTTTACTTACCTTAGTATGTAGTGAAGCGTTGCGCACAAATAGATTACGTAAGCTTTTCCGTGTTTTCAAATCTTCAGCCATATGCTCAGCTAAAATATCTCGCGCACCTGCCAAAGCACTTTCTACATCTGCAACCATATGGGCAGCATCTTTAGCTATATTCACAAAGCCTTGAGCCATTTTTTCAAGATCTTTATACTCTTTTGTATCTGAACCTTGCTTCAAAATGTTCATAGCAAGTGGCAACAAGCCGCGCTCTTTTGCTTTTGCTGCGCGCGTGACTCGCTTTGGCCTATAGGGCAAATAAATATCTTCCAAGGCACTTACGCTTACAGCATCCATAAGAGCCTTTTCTATCTCTACAGTTAACTGCTCTCGCTCTCGCATGGCCGAGAGTATAGCAGTACGGCGCGCATCTAAAGCACGTAAGCGCTCAAGATAATCTCGCACCTTTGTCAATTCCATTTCGTCAAGGCCACCAGTAACTTCTTTACGATAACGTGCTAGAAAAGGAATAGTTGCCCCTTCGTCTAATAACGCAATGGTTTTTTCAATATATTTTTCTTCAAAAGAATATTCTTTGGCAATACGACCAGAAAGAGACAAAGACATAAACACCCCAATTATATTGCAAAACTTTGCACGCTTTTATAATAAATATTGTAATACAGTAACATACGCATATATAGAGTTTTTACAGTGCAAAAGTAATGGTTAAAGTATATTTTTGTAATGGAAAAGGTAAAAAACACGCACTCCATACTTTTAGAAAAATGCGATGAACACACCTAATAATTCAAAATTTTTCCACAACAAAAGTACTGCATTTTTGGATAATTTTGCTACAATATACTAGAAAATTCTTAATTATTAGCTAAAACAACCTCTGACACTCGATACAGACAAAAACCGTATAACAATCCTACTCTTATATTTATACATAAAAAATATTGACATTAATTCACAAAATCTTATTTCCTCTTTCAGAAACGAGAAAAACTATTTTCATATACTATACAGCCTGTTGAAAAAGTCTGTAAAAAAATGTTTATACCATTTTTATTTAGGCTGTTCAAAAAGTGTACGATACGAGAAAGGTGAAATTTTTTGCGAAGGGAGTATACTCTCTTGATACTCGACTAAAGCAAAAAAACGATTCTGACGACGTAGATTACAGTTTTTCAGCAGCCTGCTATACAGCTAGCATGTTTATGCTTTAATCATTCGGTAAAGTCAACAAGCCTTGAGTCTCTAGATTCCTGCATAATTCCCATTCTTTCAAGGTGCTTGTGGTTTGCAAAGTCGCACTTTGTAAACGAGAGGTTTTCTGCCTCCAACACAATTTTTCGTGTTATACCCTTTCCATTAGATTACTCTGCTCCTTGTAAGCTTACGGATGTTCTTTTACAGCAAAAGAACTGTATACGCTTACGTAGTGATATCGTGGGTAATCATCATTAAAAAGGATAATAATATGGCTGACCTACTATTACAAAAGCCTCAAGCAGGGCAAAGCGTATATATTACACCGGAAGAAGAATCCCGTATAGCTTTTAGT
Source organism: uncultured Desulfovibrionaceae bacterium (assembly GCA_964371825.1). GTDB lineage: Bacteria > Desulfobacterota > Desulfovibrionia > Desulfovibrionales > Desulfovibrionaceae > CAYJAD01. Next base: position 4,203 of record CAYJOQ010000133.1, on the reverse strand, counting down.
TTTGACATACAAAATGCTAGCCTTACAAGAGAAGGTGAATCTCTTATGCTTACCTTTTATGATGGATCTAGCATTATTTTAGAAAATTTTTATGATGTGTATACACTAGAAAACCTACCAACTCTCCTTATTGAAAATGAAGAGATTGACGGAGAGCAGTTTTTTGCAGCCCTTGATGCATCACTTATGCCAGCTGCAGGTTTTGCAAGTAATGATGTATTAGGTGGCGGAAGCACGGTAGATGCTTTTACAGGAACGTTACTTGATGGTATTGATAGACTTGGCCGCCTTGATCAAAAAATACACAGCAATGATGCTATTGAGTTTGAACTGAGGACTGGAGTTACAGACCTTGAAACTGCTGTGGACGTAATCACACCTGCAGCTCTTGTTCCTGAAGAAGGAGCGTTAGGAGATTTTACAGAACCTTCTGCTCCTGTAATTCCTGTGACGCTACCAACTTCAACTAATCCACCAATTACGCCAGATCCACC
>CAYJOQ010000133.1:0-3609 GCA_964371825.1 uncultured Desulfovibrionaceae bacterium | reverse complement strand
CCAATTACGCCAGATCCACCAGCTACACCAGATCCGCCGACTACACCAGATCCACCAATTACGCCAGATCCACCGGCTACGCCAGATCCGCCGACTACAACTGACCCACCGATTACACCAGATCCACCGATTACACCGGATCCGCCAATTACACCGGATCCACCGATTACACCGGATCCGCCAATTACACCGGATCCGCCAATTACGCCTGATCCGCCGGAAGATATCAATAAAGACCCTATTATTACAGACGTTACTTCAACCGACAATTTTAATCCGCCGGAAGGCAGTCATGCACATGTAGGTGTTGAAGAGGCAGGTGTAGGCCGTGATGAAAATGGCTATCTTCCACAATCACCCAATACAGAGTATGAGGGAGACCTTGATACTTCAGGACAAATCATTGCCACAGACGCTGACAATGATACGCTAACATATACCCTTGTTGGCAATGGACAAGGTCAATATGGTTCTATTATTTTAGATGCAGAAACAGGGGAATTCACATATACCCTCTACGGAACAGGACCTGATACTCTGGCTCAAAATCAAAACGTACAAGAATCATTTGAAGTTGAAGTGAGCGATGGAAAAGGTGGATTTACCACCACTACAATTGTTGTCAATGTTTCAGGCACCAATGATACACCAACGCTCAGCCTTGGACACACCACACTTTCTGTCACTGAAGACACATATGTAGATACTGACGGTAACCTTGTGGTGTCCGGTAAGGCCACAAGCGAAGATGCTGACCATGGCGCTTTAGAAACCTTCTTTGTGGCAAAGGGAGATGGCGGCGCTGATGATGTGGAAGAAAATGCAGCTCTTGATACAAGCACCCTTACGGCTGAAGGCACTACACTTCAAGGCGAATACGGAACCTTTAGCATTGATGCTGAAGGCAATTACACCTATACAGTCAATAATGATTCCATACAACATCTTGGTAAGGATGAAAGCCTCACAGAAGACTTCACCATTTATGTACAAGATGAGCATGGCGCATGGCGCTCTGAAGTGGTCAGCGTTACCATTAATGGCGCCAACGATGCACCACACATTACGCCAGAACCAAGTACACCCGTTGACCCTGATGTGCCTGTAGACCCCGATACTCCCGTTGACCCTGATACTCCCGTTGACCCTGATATACCTGTTGATCCTGACGCGCCCATTCCTCCCTCAGACCTTACCGTCTCTGTACAAGAAGCAGGAGTAAAAGACGGCAACATCACAGAAAGCGGCAGACCGTCCATTACTGGCGAGCTGCATACCAGCGATGCTGACAGCAATGACACACATACATATTCTGTTGAAGGTGGTAAAAGCACCAATGTTACCTTCGGTGATATCAATTATGATGTGGTAGTTAAAGGTGACTATGGCGACCTCTATCTGAATTCTGCCACCGGAGAATATATTTATCAGCTTGATAATGCGAGCGATGCCACCAATGCCTTAGCTCAAGGCACAACTACACCTGACAGCTTTAACGTATATACAACAGATAACAATAACGTAACTTCCCCTCCTGCGCAGCTTACCGTAAATGTCGTAGGCACCAATGATACACCAACGCTCAGCCTTGGACACACCACACTTTCTGTCACTGAAGACACATATGTAGATACTGACGGTAACCTTGTGGTGTCCGGTAAGGCCACAAGCGAAGATGCTGACCATGGCGCTTTAGAAACCTTCTTTGTGGCAAAGGGAGATGGCGGCGCTGATGATGTGGAAGAAAATGCAGCTCTTGATACAAGCACCCTTACGGCTGAAGGCACTACACTTCAAGGCGAATACGGAACCTTTAGCATTGATGCTGAAGGCAATTACACCTATACAGTCAATAATGATTCCATACAACATCTTGGTAAGGATGAAAGCCTCACAGAAGACTTCACCATTTATGTACAAGATGAGCATGGCGCATGGCGCTCTGAAGTGGTTAGTGTTACCATTAATGGCGCCAACGATGCACCACCTCCTACACCTGATCCCCCTACACCACCGGTAGAACCTGATAAAGACATAGACTCTACGGGAAAACTCATTGATAACATCACATTCCTTGATGGATTTAACAGCGTTATTTGGTCTGGCTCAGCAGCAATAGCAGGCCTTCCACTACCACCACAAGAAATTCATACATCTGTTGAATATAATAAAGACGGATTTGTCGTAGATACAGGTGTAGGTAATGATGTTGTGCAACTAGGAAGCTATAATGATATTATTTATTTAGGCGAAAGCCATGTGGAAGAACAGGATACCCATGCAAATACTGTGCAGCTGCAAGAAACAGCACAAAAAACTCTAGAAAACTTTATGTTTGGTTCTAATACTCACGGAACCATTCAAGAAGACGGTGCTATTTTACAAGATGCGCACAACGAAAATAGTTTCTTTGCCGATGCGATTACTAAGCAAAGTGCACCCTATGTAGACATGGGGCATGGTGGCGCTGGTAATGATACTATTCATGGAGAAGAAGGCATAGATCTTATTTTTGGTGGTAGTGGTAATGACGTCATTCATGGAGGCACTGGCAATGATGGCTTACGTGGTGGTTCAGGTGATGATAGTATCTATGGAGATGAAGGCGATGATATTATCTATGGAGGATTAGGCAAGGATGAACTTCACGGTGGTAGCGGAGACGATTTTATACTTGGTGATATACATGACACACAAATCACGGGCGGCTCTGGTAATGACCTTATTAAAGTCGACCTTTCTACCCTTGGTGAAATTATACAAGATGCCTTACACATAGATGGCGGCTCAGACAATGATGATTCATTAGATGTATTTTTAGCAGGTGTAGACGGTATTGAAGCAGCTAAAAAGATGCTTGAAAATGGAAAAATTGAAAATGTTGAAATTATTATAGCAGGAGGCGACATTAACGGCACTAGCGTAGATGAAGTGCTTGAAAATCTAAACATTAAAGATGGTCATTCTTTTGATCCAGAGGCCAACGGTTGGTCAATGAATACTTCAAATAGTTTTGATAGCAATGGCTATACAGAATTTTCAAAGAATATAGATGGGGATGACATTACAATCTTAATACACAAAGAACTACTTTCAGGTATGTAAAAAAATAGTAGTTCGTTAACAAGTAAAACCCACTAGTTGACGTTGAACAACAAATACACGTCTTAAAAAATACTTATTTTTTATAAAAAATTTTTCTGGAAGAAAAATTTTGCGTGCCGTAAAATACGCCATAATTTGCTTCTGGCGTCCCCGAAGGGATTTTTGGAGGCAACATGCCTTGCTGAACAACACATTTCATGTGTTGTTCAGCATTAACTACAGTAATACCACTACAACTCAAGCAAAAAAGTATTCATCTATCAGGCTGTTGAAAAAGTGCAATCTGCGTTGTCAGACTCGTTTTTTGCTTCGGTCACGTATGTCTTGATACGCTCCACTTCGCAAAAAAACTTTGTCTTCCTAGCATCTTACACTTTTTGAACAGTCTAGATAACGCTTGGTGCTACGTCCTGTAGCACACAAGCTATCGCAAGCGTCGCCTGCGCTGGAAATGACATTTTTTCAGAAAATTTTTTTGAAATAGACTTTTTCAACAGGCTGCTA
>CAYJOQ010000132.1:0-7488 GCA_964371825.1 uncultured Desulfovibrionaceae bacterium | reverse complement strand
GTGCGCTAGTGGCAAAAACTTGCCGAAAAAGTCGCATTTCATGCTTGGTTTTTGGTAATTTTTCTAGGTTACCCCTTGCATATTAAATGTACAATTACAAATAGTTGTTTAGTTTTTCAGTGTCGACTAGATAGTAAAAAGATATTGTATTTGTGGTGTCCCTTATGGGATGTTGTATACAAAAATAGGAGGTTATATGGAACATGTACATATTCTCTTGGTGAGTGAAGAGTACGATTATGTGGATGCCCTTGCCATTCGTTTACAAGCACGCGGTATGCAGGTGCAAGTTGCGTATACTGTTGCCGTAGCTTTACAAAAAATGCAGCAAAAACCAAAGCCAGATGTGGTAATCTTAACGTCTTGTGTAAAAGAATGCCCTGATGCATATGCTGTGCTTGATGCCATTCAAGCAGCCAGCCCTCTTACTAAGGTAATAGTTCTTGGTGATGATGAAGATAATGCACATAAAGAAGCTGTTCTTAAGCATGGGGCTTTTTCATATTTGCAAAAAAGTGTTGACCCTGCGGATATGAAAGGAATTGATGCTATTATGAAAAATATTAGCCTTGCTTTTAAACAAAATGTTGGTGATGCCCTTGTGGCGGCAAGTCTTGCTGAGGGAGGGGCGCATGATGCAGCACAAGATGTACTGTCTGAGGAAGAGGTTCAGGCATAGGCGATATATGGACATATTGTCGATGTAAAAAAAATTAAGACTCCTGCACAATTCACTTGCGCAGTTAAGCGATTGATTTTTGTCCTTTTGCCCTGCACAAGTAAATTTTCAAACTTAAGGAAATTTATTGCAAAAGCACAAAAATAAAATTGGAAAATAATTATGTAGGACTCTCAAATTTATAGTACACGCTGAACAACACATGAAAATGTGTTGTTCAGCATCGACTAAATATTTTAAGATGTGTATTTGTTTTTCAGCATCAACAATACATTAAGTGTTCTTTTTGGCTCCTATCCATTGATATAATGTTTTATATAAAAGTTCTGGATCAATGGGTTTTGTCAGGTGATCGTTCATGCCAGAAGCTAGGCTTTTTTCCTTATCGCCAGACATGGCATGGGCAGACATGGCAATGATGGGTAGGGTGGCAAATTGTTTTTGCTCGCGTATTTTTCGTGTGGCTGTAAGGCCATCCATAATGGGCATTTGGATATCCATGAGTATGAGGTCAAAAGTATTGCTCGTAAGTATATCTAATGCTTCTTGTCCATCATTGGCTATGTGTACAGTGTAGCCACATTTTTGTAAAAGCTCTTCGGCAATAAGTTGATTAATTTCATTGTCTTCTACAAGAAGTATTTGTCCATCACCTGCAGGCATTTTTGAGTAATCAAAGGGGGATTCTTCTAATGTTTCAATAAGTTCTTGTTTGGGACTTATACCAAATATAGCCGAGCAATAAAATGTTGACCCCTGGCCTTCGGTACTTTCAACCCATATATCGCCTTCCATCATATTCGCGATACTGCGTGAGATTACAAGTCCAAGACCTGTACCGCCAAATTTACGTGTTACCGAAGAGTCTGCCTGAGAAAAGGCAGAAAACAATTTGTCAACTTGTTCTTGTGAAAGGCCTATGCCTGTATCCTTTACGCTGAATAAACAGTGAAGTTTTTCTTGAATGTGTGTTGTTTTTTCAATGCTCAGTGTAACTGTGCCTTCTTCTGTAAATTTAATGGCATTGCTTACAAGGTTGAAGAGAATTTGTTTTAAGCGTAAAGCGTCGCCTAAAATGACGGTAAAGGGGTGTGCACCTTTTTCAATATAGAATTTAATACCTTTTTTGCTACTTAAAGGTTCATAGAGTTCATAAATTTCTGTACACAATTCACGTAAAGTGAAAGGAGCAATCTCCATTTCTAATTTTCTGGCTTCAATTTTTGAAAAGTCTAAAATATCGTTAATTATGCGCATGAGATTATTGGCAGAAAGAAGAGATTTTTGTACATAGTAGAGTTGATTGTTTTTTAAATCAGTGTGTTCTAATAAGTGCAAAAGTCCAAGTATGCCATTCATGGGGGTGCGAATTTCATGACTCATATTGGCCAAAAATTCACTTTTAGCTTGAGCATTTTTTTCAGCTAGGTCTTTAGCTAGGCGAAGATCTTCTTCGGTTTTATGTATTTCTGCAAGCATGGCTTTTTCACTGCGTAAATCTCTAAGATAGGCTATAAGGCCTACATTGTTTTGATATTCTGCCTTACGCAAGGTTATTTCTAATGGGACATATTCATTGGTAAAGGGATTAATGCAAGAAAATTCCAATTGATGATTGCCTATGGTAAAGCCTTTTTCTAAGCTATCTTGCAATATATGATAAGAAGTTTCACCATTGGCTTGTTTTTCTGGTATTGTTAATATGTATTCTTGTAAGTATTGATCTTTATTGTCAAAGCCAAAAAGTTTGGAACCGGCAGAATTACAATAGATGAGGTTTGCTGACTCGTTCCAATAATGTACGCCAATGGGCATAGAATCAAGTATAGCTTGATTACGCAGTTCTGCTTCTAAGGCTATAGCTTGTGATGCTTTGATTTCGCGCAAATCTCTTGTATAAGCGAGAATAATTTCTTCATTTTTATAGGTTGAGCGTACAAGGGTTATTTCAGTAGGAATAAAGTTTCGATTGCGATCTATATGTAGCCATTCAAAGCGATAGTACCCTTCGTCAAAGGCTAGCAATAGATTTTTTTCAATGTATTCAAGGCTTAATCTTCCGTCGGGTTGATGCTCTGGTGAAAGGTTACGAAAATTTGCAAGGTATTCTTCTTTATTGTCATAGCCAAAAAGCTGTTGGACTGCGAGGTTACAATCTGTTGTTTGTAATTCTTTATTAAATACATTAGAACCAAGTGGCATGCTATCAAGCATGATTTTTACCCGTTCGTCAGCTTCTTTGGCAATTTTTTCAGAGGCTCTAATTTCACGTAAGTCATAAATATACTCTGCTATAAAATCAGCGCCGTCATAGGTAAATTTGCGCAAAACCGTTTGCGTTGGAAAGGTATCACCGTTGCAGTCATACCACTCCCATTCAAGTGTTCTTTGGCCGTGGGTAAAAGCATTATGTAGCTCTTCTTTGGAGTATTCAGTGGATGTTTTGCCATTGGGCTGTACTTCGGGGTAGTATTTTTCCGGATTTAAATGATAATCTTCTACTTTTTGAATATTAAACAGCTCAAGAAAACTTGTATTGCAATCAACAAGTGTAAAATCTGTATTCCATAAACACATGGCTGTTGGAGAAGCATCAAGAACGGTTTTAATATTACCATCTGTGGAATATTTGAATTCACTACTTTTAGCATTATGCATAAAGCCCACGACAATTTCCATATCCTCAAATTGTAGTGTGGTAAGAGTATATTCTACGCGTTTATTACCATTATTTGGAGGGGTATGCAGCCAGTATATGCGTGTATAGCTTTCTTCGAGTGTTTTTTGAATGAAGTTCTTTTTTCCTTGTGCAGAAAATTCACCATTGGGCTGTTTTTCAGGATTGTACTTATGAAAATTTGCCATAATATCTTCTTCAGATTGTGCATTAAATATTTCCAAAAAAGATGGTGAAGAGTAAAGAACGTAGCCTTCTTTATTCCAAGCACAAATGGCTGCCTTATGCCCTTGGAAGGTTTTTTGTAAAAACATTCTGGCTCGAAAATCTATGGGGTGAGGAAGGTATTTCATATAAAATCCTTTGTAACCGTAACAGGCTGTAGAAAAAATACATCCGTTTCGTCAACATTAAGATAACATATTGTATTTAAAGTTGTTTTTTTGTAACATATGGCAATGTGATTCATATGTACTTGTGATTAGATGATGCATTTTTTGGAAAAAGCTATTTGCTTGATTTTTTTTACATTTTCGCAGCTTGAACAGCCTCGCAAAATAGAATGTTTACCATGTCTTTAGGCAAAAAAACAAACATATCCTTATGAGCAAATAAAACATGGTTTATATTAAAATATAGCGTAATATACATATGTATAGACCTTTCGGTGCAAATACTAAAAATAAGCTATGCTGCACCATACGTTTTTTGCAAAGTGTATTATGCAGAGATCTCAAGGAGTGTTGACGTTAGTCAAAGCAAGCAAAAAAAACAAAAATAAGCGAAGCAAAGCTTCGCTTATTTCAGACTGATGACAAACCCCACTTTGTGGCGTTTGTGCCGCTATTGTCAGCATAGCTGCCAAGCGGAAAGGCACGAAAATCAATCGTTTAACGGCGCAAATAAATTGCGCCTACTCTTGATTTATCGATCGTATTGACTTTGTCAACACTCTCAAAAATAAGCGAAGCAAAGCTTCGCTTATTTTTTTTTAATCTTTACCTTTTAAGGTGTGAATATCTGTAATTACAAGAGTTTGTATAGTTGATGCTGAAAAATGCGCTAATTACGGTCAGGTAACTCAATAACTGTATACGCATGTTCAATGCTGCGTTGTAATACAGGGTCACGTAGCTCCATGCGGAAGGATCCTTTATAGGAAATTGCACCAGCTAAAGGAATAGTTCCGCTACAAAATACAAAGGATTGACCAATGCCAAGTGCGCTTAAATCGCTTTTGGCTTTTTCGTAAAGCTCTTCAGGTGTAAGGAGCTTTGCCAAGGTGGCATCTTGGTATATTCTTTCAGCTTTGCCAGGTTCCGTTACCCAAGAGCGCAGTTCAATGCTATCCCAATGGTCTTTCACATCGTCATAATGCCAAAACACATTGCCAATTACCTTGGGGCAAGCTTGCTTTGCCTTAGAAACTGATACGGTTTCTAATTTTCTGTCGGTATGGTCACTAGCCACAGTAAAATGCATTTTGCCGTCTGCATCAAAAACAGCAAAAAATTCCACTTCACCAGAACAACCGTCGCCCACCACAGAAATACTGGTGGCAGAAGAGATGCACATGGGGCTGGCCCAATACATGCTCGGCACACTTTGTGGTGCAGGCACACCAATGGCTTTGAGTTCTTCTACATGAGCAATAACGCTTTCTTGGTCACGTCCGGCATAGCCAATAAGTACACAAGAATCCCAGCTAAATTGTTGCTTGGTAATGGTGCCATTGGCGCGAAGAGTAGTTACATCGTAGTTCAATTTTATTCCTCCAAGGATAGGTTTTTATGTGTTTGCAATTATTTGTCGAAGGTAAAAATTCTATCGTTCAGTACAGGGAATATTTTGCGCACTGTTTGTACAAGGGTTGGGTCAATGGTAGCTGTTAAAATGCTTTCTCTAAAGCTTGTGCCTGCAACCACTGTTCCCCACGGGTCTACAATTTTGCTGTGGCCCATGTAGAGGGTTCCTTTTTGCGTTCCCACTGCATTACAAGAGATAAGGTAGCAGGTATTTTCAAGGGCTCGTGCTTGATTAAGAACTTCCCAAGGTTCTTGACGTGGATAAGGCCAGCAAGCAGGCACTAAGATAAAGTCCATGCCAATGTCTACCAATTTGCGATAGAATTCTGGAAAACGTAAATCATAGCAAGTAGAAAGAGCCATTTTGCCAAATTCTGTGTCTACAACGCTTAAGCTTGTACCAGGACTTAATAACTCTGGTTCTCTAGACTGAAAGGTAAAAAGGTGCATCTTGCTATAGGTAGCAATAAGTTTACCGGTACGGTCAAAGAGCACGCTGGTGTTATAATACGCATCGTTGCGTTTTTCTACAAAACTGCCCCCATGCACATAGGCATTAAGCTCTTTAGCCTTGGCGCTGAGAGCGTTGACGGTATATCCATCAATAGCTTCGCTTTCCTTATGATAGTTGTCATAATTAACAAAGCCCACATTCCAAAGTTCAGGAAGCAGTAAAAAATCGTAACCTTGGCATTTGTCCATCATAGACAAAGCATAGGCTACCACTTCTTCCTTATTTCTTGTGTCGTTAAGTTCTAACTGGAGTGATGCAACCTTCATATTTGTATCCTAACCTTTGTGTTATGCTGCAAACAGCGTTTATTGCACTATATAGCCCCTATGCACACTGTATTATACTACATTATACAGACTGAAGAAAATGATTTTACTCGCACTTATAAATAGTCGATGCTGAAAAACGCATTTTCATGCGTGTTTCAGAAAGGCACGCCTACTCCAAATACCCTTTTAGGGCCGCCAGAAGCAAGTTCTGGCTTATTTTACGTGGCGCAAAATTTTTCTTACAGAAAAATTTTGTTAGTCAACACGTGAAAAACAGGTGCAATAATGTCGATAAATTGCCAAAAAATCGCATTACATGCTTTGTTTATGGCAATTTTCCTAGGTTGCTCCTGCATATTAAGTGTACAATTACAAATAGTTGTTTAGTTTTTCAGTGTCGACTAAATATACTCATACTACAACAGGCAATATATTTTTCTTGTATTTTGGTGAGAGTAACATTCCTAATTTTTATGCCTATCTATAAAGGCGTTGTATCCTTGGCCATGGCAAGGCATTTAAGTAAGGCTTCCATTGTATTGCGTACATGATGGCGCATGGCATCAGCAGCTTTTTGCGTATCTTTTTCTCGTAGTGCTTGTACAATGTTTTGGTGCTCTTGCAAGGTGCCTGCATAACGCTGCTTAAGTTGCATAACTTCAACACCAAGGCGCAGATATACATCACTTATCTCTTGCATGACGCGTACAATCTTACTATTCTTTGTGATTTTTGCTAAATATAAATGGAATTCCTTATCCACTTCAATAAATGTACTGGCAGAATCTTGGCTTGTCATGTTCGTTTGCGTTTCAATCAATGCATCAAGATGCTCAAGATCCTTGGGCGTGAGGTATTGTAGCACAAGCTCCATTGCATAGGGTTCAATGGCCATGCGTAAGTGCATAATTTCGTTAATTTCACTCTTGGTGACAGGTTTAACAATAGAGCCTTGCCATGGTGTAACAATAAGCCAACCTTCATCACGTAATGCGTGAATAGCTTCTCGTACAGGGGTTCTGCTCATCTTCAGCCGCTCTGCAAGTGTACGTTCACTGATTTTATCACCAGGGCGTAATTCTCGCGTTGAAATGGCGCGCTTTAAAATATCGTAGACCCTTTGTTTATGGTGATGTCCTGAAATGGATTTAACCATAAAAACTCCAGTATGGAATATGTGTTACTATGCTTGTAGTTGTATACAATGGCATTATGATTTTTCAATGATTCCCCTTTTAGTAAAGAATGCTAAAAGGGGAATATATATTTATAGATTAAGCATATCTGGTAGAAATGTTACTGTTTCTGGTAAATAGGTCACAAGGCCCAAGACTATAAAAAGAGGAATAAGTAGCCACATAAGGTCACGTAGCATATCACGCAAAGTGATTTTTGCTATGCCTGCAGAAACAAAAAGGCAAACCCCAAGAGGGGGGGTACACATACCGATGGTAAGGTTTACTGTTACAAGCACTCCAAAGTGCACAAGGTCGATATCAAAAGCTTGTACCAAGGGTAGAAAAAGAGGCACAAAAATAGTCAAT
>CAYJOQ010000131.1:0-7597 GCA_964371825.1 uncultured Desulfovibrionaceae bacterium | reverse complement strand
GCGCCTACTCTTGATTTATCGGTCGCATTGACTGCTGTCAACGCTCCATAAGACTACGCACAATGAATTGTGCAGGAGTCTTTATTCAGAAAAATGCATGCACATGTGCATAAACGCCTTTGTGCAGATTATGATTTCGTCGATAGTAAAAAACACCTAAAAATGTATTGTTCTGATGTAACTAATTAGCTATATTTCTTGTCGTGCATGCTTACAAAGTCCCTTACTCAAGTACACCTAGCATTTGCGCAATAAAATAATGTATCAAGACTTGTACATACAAATGTTCATGCATCAAAAGGAGAGCTAAATAATGGATAGACAGCAAAGGCTTATTGAAGGCTTTTTTGAACTTGTAAAAATATACTGCCCCACTGGCGGAGAGCATGAGGTTGCAGCCCTTTTAAAAAGCAAACTACAAGAACTTGGCATTACTGACATTACCGAAGACAACGTAAGCGCAAACATTGGTGGCACAGCAAACAATATATTTGCTTACCTTCCTGGCACCATTGAAAATGCAGATACATACCCCACGTTATTACTAAGTGCACATATGGACTGCGTGCCGCCTTGCGAAAATATCGAACCTCAAATTATTGACGGCATTATTACATCCAAGGGAGATACCATTCTTGGGGGTGATGATAAAGCCGGAGTTATTGCAATATTAGAAGGTTTACGCAGAATCAAAGAAGATAATATTCCTCACGCAAATATACAAATTATCTTTACTGTATCTGAAGAAGATTACCTTAATGGCTCAAAAAATATGGATCAAAGTAAGATAAAAGCTGATTTAGGATATATTTTAGATGCCGGTGGTCCTCCCGGAAAAATCATTAATGCCGCACCTAGCTTTAAAAAGTTTACCGCAAAAATTACCGGTAAGGCTGCACATGCAGGTGTTGCCCCCGAAGCGGGTATTAATGCTATTGTTACCGCAGCATATGCCATAACAAAATTTCCTCAAGGACGTTTAGATGCAGAAACTACCGCCAATGTTGGTACCATAACGGGCGGTAATGCCACCAACATTGTGGCTGAATATGCAGAAGTAGTATGTGAGGCACGAAGCTTAAATCCAGAATCATTAGAAAAAATCAGCGCACAAATTGTTACGGCTTTTGAAGATGCTGCCAAGGAGCACAATGCACAACTAGACCTTATAGTTTATGAAGGCTATAAGTCATATAACATCAATCCAAATGATCCTGTTATTCTATTGGCCAAAAAAGCCATTGAAGCTACGGGTCTCACTGTGAGCATTGGTGCTGTTGGCGGTGCTAGCGATGCCAATAACTTTAATCAGTACGGAGTTCCTTCGGTACCCCTGAGCATTGGCTCTACAAAAGTGCATACTACTGACGAATGCTTTAGCGTTGCACATCTTGAGCAAATTTGTGAAATCGTAGTGTCCTTGGTTACTCAAGCAACAAAATAAAAAATTCTACACAATTATTTTAACATACGTATATTACGGACAAACTATGCAAAGACAAAAAAGAATAGTGGAAGATTTTTTTACCCTTGTAAAAATTGACAGCCCCTCTAAAAACGAAGCAGCTATGGCAGAACATATTAAACATGCCCTGCAAGAACTTGGCTGCAAAGATATTAGCGAAGATACTGCCGGTGATATGGTTGGCAGTAATGCCCACAATATTTATGGATATTTCCCCGGAACTGTTTCCAACGCTCACGACTACCCCACCATTATGTTTTGTGCGCACATGGACTGCGTAAACCCCTGCATAGGTATTGAACCGCAGCTTGTAGACGGTGTCATTACCTCTAAGGGCAATACCATTCTTGGCAGTGATGATAAGTCTGGTATTCTTGCCATATTAGAAGGACTTCGCCGCCTTAAGGAAGATGCTATTGCTCACGGAAATATTCAAGTTATCTTTACCGTTGTTGAAGAAGATAGCATCAGCGGTGCAAAGTATGTGGACAAAAGCAAAATCAAAGCAGATTTTGGCTATGTGCTTGATTGCACAGGAGCACCTGGCACCATTATCAATGCAGCACCTGGCATAAATTCTTTTGACATCACCATCACAGGAAAGTCTGCTCATGCAGGCATTGCCCCAGAGTTAGGAATTAACGCCATCACCATAGCCGGTAAAGCCCTTGCTGCCTGCCCTCAAGGACGCATTGATGCTGTTACCACCTGTAATGTAGGCCTCATTAGTGGAGGTACTGCTGTGAACATTGTTGCCGATCATGTAAACCTTACATGCGAAGCTCGTAGCCTTAATACAGATGCTTTTATCAAGATTAGCCAAGATATTGTTAACGCCTTTACCCAAGCAGCAAAAGAAGGCGGTGCAGACATTAACATTGTGACCACAACAAGCTGTGAAGCTTATAACTTTGATCATAATGCGCCCATTATTACCTTAGTACAGCAGGCGTGCGAAAATTTAGGTTTTGCGGTTGAAATTCTTTCATCTGGGGGCGGCAGTGACGCCAATGTGTTTAACACCTTTGGCATACCTTCAATACCCCTTGGAACAGGTATGTCTAAGGTGCATACCACCCATGAGTTTATTACTCTTGAGCACCTAGAAAACATTTGCCAATTAGTTGTTGGCATCTGCCAGCAAGCAGTAAAATAAGCCAGAAGCTCTGCACATAACGCCTAACAGCATTTTGTGCAGAGCCTTATATATCATTATCAATTGATTATCATTTTCGCTGTATAGATGATAATGATAAAAATTTAAATTATAGCTAGTTACAATCAAAACACATTATACGTATCACACTTGCTCAAAAAGTATTTTCAATTCAAGCACATTTCATTTTCTGCAACATTATCTTTTTTTGCATATAACATATAATTTTGCAGCAAATGCTTCAAATACGCGTACCGGATTTACAGCATAGAGCAATGCCTCTTGAGCATCATCTATAAGGTTTAAAATTTCCCCTTGGGCTGTGAGATTGCATGCAAAAAAATGTGCACTCAATGGTCCACCATTGGCCGCCTGCCCATCCTTACCTTCTTCAGCAAGAACCGGTAACAAGCGCTTTTGACACAATACTATTATTTGCATCACAAGGGCATGGTCCATGGCTCCTTTAGCCGAGGTCATAGCCCAAAGCCCGCGCCCTTTAGCTATAAAGCTTGCAAGGGCTTCTTCCCATGGAAGTATGTTTGCAGCCACAACCCTTGAATTGGGCCAAGGCAAAGTCATTACCCACGAGCGAGACACAAGTGTTGGCAAAAGCTGTTCACGCTGTGGACTTAAAAGCACGAAAATAGAAGTAGGAGAAGGCTCTTCAAGCACCTTTAAAAGAGCATTGGCAGCAGAGCTTCGTCCAAGCTCTATACCCCCAATAATAACAATTCTTTTCTTTCCACTACGAGAGGTATCACCAATTCGCGCCTTGAGTGCATTGGTATTTTCTTTATTAAGAGCGCGCACCGGCCCAGGGTTTTCTTCATCTTGCGTATTAGAAATACGTCCGTCGTATAGCAATACATCTGAGTGAATTTGTGCACCTATTTGTATGCATGAAGCGCACTCAGTACACGGCTTTGCGCCCATAGCTTCACAATGCTGCAAAGCAGCCCACCAATGCGCCATGGCACTGCGTTCATCTTCAAGCCCGCCTTCTAAAAGAAGTACCTGAGGGGGCTGATCCTTAAGACGCTGCAATAGGTTACGCATGGGGGCAAGGTGCTCTTTTTCCGCACCTTGTAAACGAGAGCGGGCCTCTTCAATTGAAGGGCCCTGCTCTAAATCTTTTATTTTCTTTACCATATACTGTATTATAATGTGATGGTTTGATCTCTCTCTGGGCCAACAGAAATAAGCGTTACCGGAACCTTGCACAATTCTTCAATACGCTTAATATAGTTTTTTACATTCACAGGCAAACTTTCCCAAGTGGTACAACCTGTAATGTCTTCTACAAAACCGGCAACGGTTTCATAAATAGGTGTTACAAGACCAAGAGCCCCTTCTTCTTGCGGCGGAAAATCCACTCTTTCGCCATTATGCATATAGCCAACACAAATTTCTAATTGCGGTAAACCTTGTAATACATCAAGTTTTGTAAGGGCAATATCTGTAAGGCCGTTTAAACGAATACTTTCTCGCAAAATAGCTATGTCCAACCAACCACAACGACGAGCACGACCAGTTGTAGCACCAAATTCATGCCCTTTAGAACGCAAATGCTCACCAACGCTGTCTTCAAGCTCAGTTGGAAAGGGGCCTGCGCCAACTCTTGTGGTATAGGCCTTTACAATACCAATAATTTTGTGAAGTGAACGCGTAGATGCACCGCCACCTGCAGCAGCATTACCTGCAACAGTATTAGACGAAGTAACAAAAGGATAGGTACCATGATCTATATCAAGATGTGTGCCTTGAGCACCTTCAAAAAGCACGTGCTTGCCTTGCGCCCACGCAGCATCAAGTTCAGATGATATATCTGCCAAGTGAGGTATTATACGTGGTGCAATGGACATCATTTGCGCAAAAACTTCTTCTGCATCAAGGGGTTCGGCATTATAAAGCTTGGTTAGCAAAACATTTTTTTCTTCAAGAGCAGCCACAATTTTTGCACGTAATAACTCCGGATTAGCAAGGTCAGCAGCGCGAATGCCAATGCGTGACATTTTATCTTCATAACAAGGACCAATGCCACGACCTGTAGTGCCTATTTTGTTATCATCTTTATGATTTTCGCGAGCAGCATCAAGGGCTTTATGGTAGGGCAAAATTAAATGTGCTTTCTTGCTAATTTTTAAGCGACTGGGCGAAACATCTATGCCCTTGGCCAAAAGTTTATCTATTTCTTGCAAAAGTACAAAAAAGTCACATACAACACCATTGCCAATGCAGCATAATTTATTTTCGTGCAAAATACCTGAAGGAATTAAGTGCAAAATTGTTTGTTCATCGCCTACTTTTATGGTGTGTCCAGCATTATTACCGCCCTGAAAGCGCACAATAACATCGAGTTCGCCACTAAGTAAGTCAACAAGCTTACCCTTGCCTTCATCACCCCATTGGGCCCCAACTACAACTACATTTGACATACATTCCACCTAATTTATTGTATTTAGCCTTTTTCATTTTGAACACTTTGGCATAGAAATCCAGTGCATTTTTTCCATTATGCCCTAAAAAATCATTTTTTCTTACAATGCTCTGGTTAACATGTCAAATGTCTGTTGAATAAGTTGCGTTTTTAATCTTGCTTTTTGCTGGAAAAAGAAATTTGTGTAGCTTTTTGTGTCTTGGCTTCAGATTTTTCTTGAAAACTAGACTCTAACTTAAACGCTGAATGAGGAACATTTGCATGTTCTGGGCGTACTTGCTGTGCCCAATGGTAGTTAAAAAGTTGATTTTTCCAGCGTTTAGCCTGAATGAGTGAAAAAACAATAGCAGCTTCTTCCCAGCGTTTTGTGGGTTCAAATCGATTTACCGTATCAGCATATTTATCCCATAAGGACATGAGCGATGCTTCATCTAGCGCATCCAACTGGCGAGCCAATTTTAACAATTGTTGTTCCATGCTAACCTACTTAAGCTACAGTTAAAAAATATTTTTTAGCAAGTCACAAGTAACGCAATATTTTACAATATTGTCAGACTGATGACAAACCCCACTTTGTGGCGTTTGCACCGCTATTGTCAGCAAAGCTGCCAAGCGGAAAGGCACGAAAATCAATCGTTTAACGACGCAAATAAATTGCGCCTACTCTTGATTTATCGGTCGTGTTGACTTTGTCAACACTCTCGCAATATTTTACAATATTGTTTGCACAAAGGCGTTAACTATGACCAGAAATTCACCATACGATAAAAGGCTATAGTCTTCAAATAAAAATTATTCGTAATCTTTTAATGCTGACTATCTAAACTTGCGATAAGCCTAAAATGCTTTACATGACATGCAATAAACACCGTTGAACAGCACGAAAATATTATCAAAATATTTAATTTTACATGATTTTTTATGCTGCGTTTTTGGCCATTTTCTGGGTTTATTTTTTTTTAAATTTTGTCTATTATTCTACGTCAATATCTTATTACCTATCACGGTAAAAGATGTGCATTAGGTGTTTTCACCGTTCTAAGCAGCATAAACAATTTTGAAAGAGGTCGCCCATGAGTGATTTGAAAGATATGTACAAAAAAGTACATAAGGACGCTTTTCCTGATACCATGACCATTACCCTTGGAGATGAAACCTTGGTGTATAAGAAGCGTGTATGGAATATTGATAATGAAGAAAAGGGTCTTCGTTATGGAGAAAATCCTGACCAACCAGCCGCTTTATACCAAATGGTTGAAGGAAACATTACTTGTGGCGGCCTAAAATGGCGCGGCCCAGATAATGGCATAGTCTCAGCCATGACTGAAAAACATATGCTACAAGCTGGTAAACACCCCGGCAAAACCAATCTTACTGACGTTGATAATGGTGCTAATATTTTGCAATACCTTACTGCCCATGCTGCTGCCATTATTTTAAAACATAACAATCCTTGTGGTGCTGCATGGTCACGAAAAAGTATTGGTGATGCGCTTGAAAAAGCCTTTTGGTGTGATCGCATTGCTGCCTTTGGCGGTGCTGTTGTTGTTAACCGTCAATTGGATATACAATCTGCAGAGCTTATAGCCAAAAATTATTTTGAAGTGGTGGCGGCCCCATCTTTTGCAGACGGTGTGCTTGAGCTCTTAAAGACACGCAAGAATTTACGCATTATTCAATTACCAGGTCTTGCGCGTTTAGATGAGCTCACTGAATCTGCCTTTCTTGATATTAAAAGCCTTGCCGATGGCGGCATAGTTTTACAAAAATCTTTTGTAAATCGAATCCTTACACCTTGCGACTTTTTGCCAGCTTCTGCAACAGACAAAGAAGGTACAACCGTTACTGCGCGTAAACCAAGCCCCCAAGAAATTGAAGATTTGCATTTTGCATGGGCTATTGAGGCAGGTGTTACTTCAAATTCTGTTATTTTTGCCCGTAATGGCGCTACGGTTGCTATAGGCACCGGTGAACAAGATCGTGTGGGCTGTGTTGAGCTTGCCATTCACAAAGCATACACTAAGTATGCTGATACATTATGCTTTAATGAAAACAACATGCCTTTATATGACTTAAAACTTCAAGCAGTAACAGATGCTAGCGCTGCTGCTAAGGTGCAAAGCATTGAAGAACGCACGAAGGAAGCTAAGGGCGGTTTACCTGGATCCGTGTTGATTTCAGACGGCTTCTTTCCCTTCCGCGACGGTGTTGATGTAGCTATTGCTGAAGGTATTACCGCCATTGGACAGCCCGGAGGCTCCATGCGCGACCATGAAATTATTATGGCATGTAACGAACATAGCCCGCAAGTAGGCATGGTATTTACGGGGCAACGTTCATTTAAGCATTAAAATTTTTTATAGTTACAATAAAAAAATCACCAGAAGCAAGAGCATGTACTACGCTTTTCTGGTGATTTTTATCATTCAAAGAGGTTGTTTTTGCGTGCCGCTAGAACATGCATCTAGCGGCTTCAAAAAGGAAGAGTCCTGCACAATTACTTTTTCAGTATAATTTTGTGAAAATTGTAAAAAAG
>CAYJOQ010000130.1:0-7673 GCA_964371825.1 uncultured Desulfovibrionaceae bacterium | reverse complement strand
CGTGTTTCAGAAAGGCACGCCCACTCCAAATGCCGCTTTGCGGCCGCCAGAAGCACGTGCTAACTATCTACCGGGCCAAATGGTCATATTTGCCGGTGCAGTCACAGTCACCTTACGGGTAACCTTAGCTTCGCCCTTTGCCGGAACCTCTACGTTCCAATAAAAGCTTTTGTTGGGGCCTTCTTGGGCTTTGGGGGTATCGGCATATACCACCTTCATGGCGGCATCAGCAAGTTCTGTTATGGGTTCTTCTATGCGAACGAGCACTTCTTCATTACGCTGATTTACTACGGTATATGTCCACGCAAAGTTATAGCTTTGTTCTTTGTTAATGATGCCCTTTTCGTCACTTTGGCGAGTGTCTTTTTGTGTAACAACGCTTATGAGTGGGTCAGCACCAAAGTACATGGTAAGTTCATTGCCCTTGGCCTTAAGTATGTCTTTACCAACGGTAACACCGTCAAGCATAAACACAGCTTCACCAATTGGTAAAAAACTACCGTCTAGAGTATGCTTTGCGCTTATCCACACGGTGCTCTGATCTTGTGCAGGACGCGCTATACGCATTAACGGGCTTTTCCATGTATATTCTGCAAGATTAAGGATAGTATTGCCTTCTGCAATTTTTGAAGCTTTTTCTACCACAAAGTGAGCTATTGTACTGCTGTCATCAAAGTATGGTCTTTCTGATTTAGAACTCATGCCGTTGGCGCTTTTAGCAAGCATCATAGGGGCAGCATCTGCCATTTCCATGCGGGCATACGGATGTGCTGCGCCTGCTTTAGACACAATCCATGGACGAAGGGCTTGAGGGCTTTGAGCATTACCTTCGGCTGTAGATAATTCAAGGCGCACATTTTCCCAATCTAAATCACTATTTTGTACAATGTTTGCCTTGAGTGAAACATTTATGGTGTTGTTTTTCGTATCAACATTAATGGCGTATTCAGGGTTCCAATAGGCATCTGCCAGCACAAAGGTATAATCAATGGTGAGGGTTTGGCCCTGATTGCGCGTTGTATCCACATGCAGTACCAATTGCTTACTTTGTGGATAATTATCACGCAATGCTTTTATTCTTTGTGCAGCATAGGCTATTTCGCGTTTTGCGGAAGAAATTTTAGTCCCCACAAGGGCAAGGCGCGGGCGTAATTGTTCAAGAGTCTTTTCTCCTTCTGCAGAAGAATTTGTGATGGCATTTTCAATATTTTTAATAAGGGCAGCTTCTTCGGCTTCAAGGGTTGCTAATGCGCCTTGCAAAGAATCATGCATGGATTCATACGTCACACGCTGTTTTTCTAGGCTGCCTTGCGGGGCAAAGGGCATGGCCCATTCTGTAGTCCAAGAAATAAGTTCTCCTTGGCTGTTTCCCTTTATTTTTGGTAAGGATACTTGTACATCTACAGCTTGCTTAGGCAAGGGTAAAACTACAAGTTTACGTCCTTTGGTAATAACAATGGGCAATGTTGTGGTGGCAAAAACATGAGCATTTTGCCTGTTCATAACTACAGTATGTGGCATGGCAGGTAGTAGTAGATCTGATTGTGTATTCATTGCTGCGCCAGTTTCAGCTGCGTGAACTGAAGTTGCAGCAAGCAAGATGCAGCAAAAAATTGTAACTATGGTGCGCATAAAATCTCCAATATCAGTATTAAATTATTCTTTGTCCGCTGAGCCAATGAGCCACTACTTTGCCTTGCAATTCTTGATGCAAAAATGGGGTATTATGACTCTTAGAATGTAGGCTTTTGGCATCTACAGTCCACGTAATCTTGGGGTCAAAAAGGAAAAAATCTGCTCTATCGTCAGGAGCAAAGGCATTAACAGGTAACTTAAAAATTGCTCCAGGTTTATGGCACCACAGTTTTTGCATTTCTGCCGCTGTAATAATGCCTTCTTGTACAAGGCGCCATGTAAGGCTTACAGCTACATCAAGTCCTGTAAATCCGCAAGGAGCTTCGTCAAGGGGACAATCTTTTTCATGGGGAGCATGAGGTGCATGGTCAGTGACGAGCATATCAATGGTGCCGTCTTTAATGGCTTGACGCAATGCATCTCTATCCTTTGGTGTGCGTAATGGTGGGTTTACCTTAGCATTTGTACCATAGCCTTCAAGGGCCGTATCGTCGAGAAAAAGATAATGTGGGCATGTTTCTGCTGTAACTTGTACGCCTCTTGCTTTGGCCCATGCAATAAGGTCTACGGCACTTTTGCACGAAACATGCGCAATATGCACAGGCAAATTGAGGTACTCGGCAAGGAGCACATCGCGCGCCACTTGCATAGCTTCACCCACATCAGGTTGCCCCTTAACTCCAATGCGTCCGCTAGTAACACCATCATTCATATGGGTGCCCTTGGCAAGAGAAGCATCTTCGCAATGGTCAATAATAATAAGGTCAAGGTCAGAAGCGTATTCCATAAGTCTGCGCATAAGCTCGCTATTTTCCATAGAGTGGCCATCATTAGATATGGCAACGCATCCAGCCTCTTTAAGCTCTGCTAAGGGAGCAAGTTCCTTCCCCAAAAGCCCCACAGTGGCGGCTCCAATGGGATATACGTGAGGCCCGTGCGGAAAGGCTTTTTGTGCTTGTTCTTTAATAAATCGTGTTACGGCAGCGTTATCATTTACCGGACGCGTATTTGCCATGCACATAACTGCACCAAAGCCCCCGTGAGCTGCTGCGTTAAGACCAGAAGCCACGTCTTCTTTATATTCAAATCCAGGCTCACGTAAGTGTACATGTGCGTCTATAAAACTTGGAAAAAGCAATAGTCCTGTGGCGTCAAAAATTTCGGCATCAGGGGGAATGGGTTTTCCCGTTGGAACCATGGTGCGAATGCGGCCATTTTCCACATAAACATCAACATATGCCTCTAAATAATTGGCATTTTTTATACATGTGATGGAAGAATCCATAATATCTCCTAGGTACGTTAGGTATCTTTGCGATGTGCTAAAAGGTAGAGAATGGCCATACGTGTGGCAACACCTGCAGCCACTTGATCAAGAATTAAAGACTCAGGAGCGTCGGCTACCTCTGCAGAAATTTCAAGGCCTCGGTTCATGGGCCCGGGGTGTAACACTTTTACCCCTTCGTTGGCGCGTTCAAGGTGTTGAGGGCTTAGGCAAAAGCGACGAGAATATTCTGCCACAGAAGGTAATAGTCCTGCTTGTTGGCGTTCTAGCTGTAGACGAAGGCACATAATAGCATCAACGCCATCGCTTGCGGTAGTAATGTCGTTATATACTTCCACAGGCCACATGCCTATGCCCGTTGGTAAAAGCGTTCGCGGAGCGCAAACGCGTACTTTAACGCCTAATAAATGAAGTAAATTAATGTTAGATCTAGCTACGCGACTATGGGCAATGTCGCCAAGGATAAGCAAGGTTTTGCCACTAAAATCTTTTCCCCAGGCGCTACGCAAGGCTAAGCAGTCAAGTAAGGCCTGAGTAGGGTGGGCATGCCAGCCATCACCGCCGTTGACTATGCCACAAGGGAGCATTTCTGCCAAATATTGAGCAGCACCGCTGCTTGAGTGACGAATAACAATCACATCGGGGTTCATGGCTTGCAAGGTAAGGCCTGTGTCTTTAAGGCTTTCTCCCTTGGCAATGCTTGAACCGCTTTTGCCAAGGGCAAAAGTGTCTGCAGAAAGGCGTTTACCAGCCATGTCAAAAGAAGTTTTTGTGCGAGTACTGTCTTCAGAAAAAAACAACACCACACTTTTTCCCTTAAGGGTGGGAACCTTTTTGATGGGGCGTTGGTTTACCTCATGAAAGCTAGCTGCAAGATCGAGTATGTGTTGTACATCTTCTTTAGAAAGTTGTGTCACATCGAGTAAGTCTTTATGTGTCCATTGATAGTGTGTTTGTTCCATAAAATACCCTTCAATTAGTAAGTTCTCTTAGGGGGGTTGACAAAAAAAAACCCCTATTGAGGGGAAAATAAACAAGTTTTGCCATGACGTGGCGCATATACCATATGTACAAATACGCTGAAAGTATACATCATAGACATACATTATACCTTAATTGCTGTGTAGTTATAGTTTTTGAATAAAGCCACACTTACTATAACGCTACTGCCTCTTGCTGTAAAGTAAAAGAACGTGTTTATGAAATAAGGGGCATGGAGTAATGCTCTTGATTTTTAAAAAGATATTATGTACTTTTGTAGTCTAAATCCATTTTATAGTTTGATAAGGAGATTTGAAATGAAACGCTTGCTTAGTTTTTGTTTTGTGTGTTTAGCTTGTGCCTTATTTGTCTCTACTCCTTTTGCTCATGCTGAAGAAGCTAAAGCTCCGGACCATTTACGCTTTATGGCGGGCCCTCCGGGGGGTAACTGGTTTGCTCTTGGTACAGCTCTTTCTGAAATGTGGACTAAAAATTTTGTACAAACCACCAACAGCACTGGTGGCGGGGTATCAAACATCATTAATGCAAATTTTCGCAAAGGTGATCTTGGTTTTACGGTAACCTCCTTTATTGGTGCAGCCGTTGCTGGTGAAGAAGATTTCCGCGGAAAAAAAATTGATAATGCCGTGGTCTTTGCCAATATGTATACACAGGTGGCATACTTTGTAATACGTGAAGATTTTGCTAAAAAGCATGGCATTACCACTGTAGGACAACTTTTAGAAAAGAACATTCCTGTGCGCTTTGCCACGTTAAAGCCAGGCACTGCGTCTCAGTTCTTAGTAAAGGTGCTCTTTTCCAAGGGTTTTAATACCGATTTTGATACATTACAAAATAAAAAAGATTGGGGCATTCAATACGCATCCTATGATGGCGGCGCAGACCTTTTGGCAGATAATCACATAGATGTATTTGCATTTTCTGTAGGTCAAGTAGCTTCTATCGTTATGAACATTGAAAGTCGTGTTCCTGTACGTGTTTTAAGTGTTGAGCAAGAAGCCCTTGATGCTGTAACCAAGGCCTATGGTACAACAACACACACCATCAATCCAGGCACATATAAGAGTGTTACTGAACCTGTGAAAACCGTTGGTGACTACACAAGTATTGTTATTCGCAAAGATTTACCCGAAGAGTTTGTTTTTAATTTAAGCAAAGTCATGTGGGAAAATAAGGCTACCCTTGCCAATGCCGTAAAGGATGTGCAAGAACTTTCACCTAAAACTGCCATTCCAAGTGGTGTGCCTTCGCACCCAGGGGCTGTGAAGTTTTGGAAAAGCGTAGAAGCAAAATAATGTGATTATTGCCGGAACCTATTAAGGTTCCGGCATATTCTATAATAACTACCTTTCTTGCACAGTATGTGTATATGCTTTGTATTGTGCATTGCTATGACAATATTTGTAAAATTCTTGTAATTTCTGTATATAACACTATAAGCAGTGCAGTATATTTGCCACAACTGCATGTACTATGTTTTTTTAGAATGTATTGTGTATGCTATATGTGTGTATTTTCTTATGTAAAGTATTGGTACATTTCATTTAAGGGAGCGCTTATGAGAACCCTCACCGGTTGGCAACAAAAAATTCTTTATGTATACATTCTATGTGTGGGTATTTTTCATCTATATACTGCAGCAACAGGAAGTTTTGAAGCGTATTTACAAAGAACCATACATCTTACCCTCATACTGCCATTAACCTATATTTTGTTTCCCATATCTTCTAAGGCTCCCAAGGATGCTGTGCCGTGGTATGATTGGTGTTTGGGGTTTATTTCTACAATTCCAGGTATATATGGGATTCTTTATTATCAAGATATTGTGAATCGTATTCAACAGGTAGACCCTTTAACTACTGCTCAAGTCGTTTGCGGGGCTATGCTTGTATTTTTATTGCTTGAAGGTTCTCGCAGGGTAGTAGGTTTACCCCTTTCTATCATTGCCGGTCTTTTTGCCGCGTACATGCATTTTGGCAGTCATTTACCTGGTATTTTGCAAGGGCTTTCTTTGTCATATCCGGAAATTATTGAACAGCTGTATCTCACCGATGAAGGTATTTTTTCCATGCCCTTGGGTGTATCTGCCACCTTTGTTATTGTGTTTTTAATATTTGGTGGATTTTTAGAAAAAAGTGGGGCAGGGGATTATTTTATGGATCTTGCCAGAGCACTCATGGGTACAAAGCCCGGCGGCCCTGCGCAAATTGCTGTGGTCAGCTCGTGTCTTTTTGGTTCCATTAGTGGTTCTGCCGTAGCCAATGTGTATGGTACAGGTTCTTTTACCATACCGCTTATGAAGCGTATAGGGTATAGTCCTACTTTTTCTGGTGCTGTAGAAGCTGCCGCCAGTACTGGTGGGCAAATCATGCCTCCTGTTATGGGTGCAGGGGCTTTTCTCATGGCATCATTTCTTGGCATTCAATTTAAAGATATCATGATAAGTGCTATTTTGCCTGCTCTTATGTATTATGGTGCATTGTTGCTCATGGTGCGATTAACGGCATATAGCTCGGGCATGCGTGGTCTTGATCCTGAAGAATTACCAAAGCTTAAAGATGCGTTAAAAAATATTTACTTGCTTATTCCCATTGTAGGTGTGGTATATACCCTACTTGATGGTGCCTCACCTATGAAGGCAGGTTTATTGGGTATTGTGCTTTGTTGGCTTGTTTCGTTGCCAGATCCTAAAAGGCGTATGGGGCCCAAGGATATTTTAGATGCCATTTATGAAGGAACCAAGAGTATTCCTCTTGTGTGTGTTGCTTGTGCTTCTGCAGGCATTGTGCTTGGGGCAGTAGCTCTTACAGGTATTGGCGGAAAGTTAGTCGGGTTTGTTATTTCTTTAGCAGGAGATACTCCATTTTTAGCGCTCGTGTTAATAATGATAGTTTCCTTAGTGCTAGGCATGGGTTTGCCAACGACTGGAGCATATATTTTGGCCTCTGCTCTTGGAGCACCAGTATTGGTAAAGCTTGGATTTGAGCCTCTTTCGGCGCATATGTTTGTATTTTATTATGCTATTATTTCTAATATCACTCCTCCTGTGGCGTTAGCTGCATATGCTGCAAGTTCTATAGCCGGATCACCGCCTAATAAAACAGGTTTTCAAGCTATGAAGCTTGGGTGTATTGGATTTTTAGTACCCATTGCTTTTTGCTATGATCCGGGTCTATTAATGCTTGGTGGAAATACAGAAAACATATTAGCTATTTTTAGTGCTATTATGGGTGTTATGGCTCTTTCAGCTTTTTGGGTAGGGTATGCGTATGATACCATAGCCTTGCCATTGCGTAGTATTTTAGCTGTTTGCGGAGTACTTGTTTTTGCACCGCAATTATCTCTTGTGCTTATAGGTAGTGCTGGAGTGCTAGGTGTGTGGGGGTATTCATATGTGCGATCACGTAAGCAACGATAGGACTGTGAGAAGTAAGCCTTCGCTTGCCTACGGTGAATATGGTATGTGCTACGAAATATAAAATTAATTAAAAGCCTATGCGCAGCAAACAGCCCCGTAGGGAAGGCCAGCGTAGGGCACAGCCAAACGGGGGGGCGGGATTGCAAAGGGTTGCCGGGGCGGTAAGCCCCACAAACCCTATTGCCCCCGCTGGAAGCGACCAAGATTAAGCATTAACTGAATATTTGTATTGAAGATATGTTTTTGTATACGTCAATATTCTTTGTCCAACACTATGTACTTTACCTTCCTTCCTTGCTTTGCCCTGCTGTCTGCAGGACTGCGCACTTCTTT
>CAYJOQ010000129.1:0-7709 GCA_964371825.1 uncultured Desulfovibrionaceae bacterium | reverse complement strand
TTGCGCCACGTAAAATAAGCCAGAACTTGCTTCTGGCGGCCCTAAAAGGGTATTTAGAGTGGGCGTGCCTTTCTGAAACACGCATGGAAGTGCGTTTTTCAGCATCGACTACTTTAGGTAAGAACTCTCAATAATATGGGTTTGACTGTTGAATCCCTATGCAAAAAATGTGTATTAATTTTTTATAGCTCGTGAAACAAAGTCTAAGGCTTCAGTATATAGAGCTTCACCTGCATACGGGGTCAACACTCTGGTTCTATTTACACCTACCATAAGTGACAAAATCACTTGAGCTGTATCTGCGGTGTGCAATTCTTTAATAGAGCCATCTTTAACGCCGCGTATCAATTGTTTTTCAAGCTCTTGTGGTACTTGTTGGAAGGTGCTGGTCATAATTTCGCGATCGATAGTGGTTTTCATGTCACTATACGGAGAACAGCGTACAAGAACTAACCAATTGGAATTTTTGTCAATGGAAAAATCTAAATAGGCCTGACAAAAAAGCATTACTGAGTCATAGCCCGTTGTACCCTTGGCTGTGGCTTCTCGTAAAATGTTTAGAAAATTAGCCAAAACGTCAAGGCCGGCTGCTAAAAATAGTTTTTCTTTGTTGCCGTAATGGTGCGTTAATAATCCAAGAGCTACTCCGGCTTTTTCAGAAATCTTTTTAAACGTGGTCTCTACATACCCAAGCTCCCCAAAAAGTTCTTTTGCTGCAGTGAGCAGGGCGTCTTTTTTTGATTTTTGCATAATACTCTCTCTTAGAAACTTTAGGTTTTTTGTAGGTGTCTTGGGTTTAAAAGTCAAGATGTTCCTTAGTTCCAGAGGTTTTGAGTCCTTGCATAAGCACTAACATACACAAAGAAACACCTAAACCAAAAGAAAATACTGCCATAAATCCTCCACCATAAAAAAAATATCCGCAAATAAATGGAGCAACACTTTGCGAAAGGCGCAAAACAGTGCCATTGGCAGCCATGATAATTCCTCGGCCTTCACTTGGTGCTAAAGAACTTAAAGAATTCATGACGGCAGGATATACAAAACCTTGTCCAAGGCCATAGAATAAAATAGGAATTGCTAAAAGAAAATATGTAAGTGTAGATGACCAAAAACAAAGAAGTAACATAGAAATTGCATAGAGTATAATGCCAATATATATCATTGTATATGTAGAAATTTTATGACTAATACGTGGTATGAGCATTGTTGCAACTACAGTACCTAAGGACGATAACGCAAAGATAAATCCAATTGTTGCAGGTGAAGTATGGTAGACAGTATCAGAAAATAAAGGAAAATACGTCACTAATGGGCCATATAAAATAGAAAAAGCACAAAAGGTAAGTAAGAGATAGGAAATGGTCTTTTGTTGAACTAAAATGCCTTTTAAGTTCTTAGCATAGCTTTGTAAGTCGCTTGGCATAAGAGGAGGAAGTGGAGTTATGCAGGCTACAATAAGCACAGGTACACCCAAGAGAGATATGCGCATGCTCCATTGCCAACTTATTTCACCCAAAATGCCACCCAAAGCCGGAAAAATAGCTGTACCAAGACTTAACACAGTGGCAGCTTTCGCCATTATAGTAAGGCGAGATGTATTGTCTGTATATATATCACCGGCAATGGTAGTATATAAAACTCCAAGGCACGCTGCCCCCATGCCTTGTATACAACGCCATGCAATAAGTGTTTCTAAGGTGGTTGCAAAAGAAGCCCCAAGGCCACCTAAAATAAAGCATACTAGACAAGGAATTAATACAGCCTTGCGTCCGAGGCGATCAGCCAAAATACCACCAAGAGGGGCAAATATAATACCCGGAAGAGTAAAACTATAAATTAAAAGCCCTAATTTTTCATTAGGTATGTGTAATTCTTGGGCTATAAGTGGGAGCACTGGTAAAATACTTGCGACACCTATGACGCACACAAGTGCTAAACCATAAATAAGTATGTTAATCCAGAGAAGATGCTCTTTTGTATTGAGCTGCATGGAGTTTATACTACGTAACCTTCTCAAGAACGACGTCCTTTAGAAGGGCTTTTTTGAGCATAATCATGCAAAGCTTGCAATCGTTTATCTACAAGATCATATAGAGTGTTTATGGTATAGCCATCTCGTTTATTTCTTTTACCTACTTGCATGCCAGTAAGTAATTCTAATGCTTGATCAATGTGTTTTATGGCATAGATGGCAAATTTACCTTGGCTTACAGCTTCTACCACACGTGGTGAGAGCATAAGATGCTCAACGTTATCATGCGGAATAAGCACTCCTTGGGTTCCTGTGAGACCATGGCGTGCGCAAACTTTGAAAAAACCTTCAATTTTTCGTGTTACGCCGCCCACAGCCATAATTTGCCCCGATTGACTTAACGCGCCCGTAAAGGCTAAATCAAGACGCACAGGAACTTCAGCAATGGCTGAAAGTAAGGCTACAAGCTCAGCGCCTGAAGCAGAATCACCTTCAATGCCAGCATAACTTTGCTCAAAGCATAAACTGCCGGTAAGAACAATGGGTCTGCGCCGTGCAAATAAAGAAACTAAGTAGCTTTTTAATATCATCATAGCCTTGGTGTGTATGGGGCCGCCAAGTTCTGCTTCTCGCTCAAGGTCAATAATACCGCCATGGCCCACGCCTACCGTGCAAGAAATTTGGTGTGGAAGCCCAAATTCAAAATCGCCATGCCAACTTACGGAAAGCCCATTAACTTGACCTATGGCTGAACCGGAAGTACGAACCTTAATAAATTCACGGTCGTATTCTTCCATAAAAAGATCTTCTACAAGGTTGGCCCTATAGGTTTTATGCTCAAGGGCTTTTTCTAATATATCAGCACTTAAAAGTTCTACTTTTTTCTTGGTGGCAAGGGCAGAAGCTTCAATAAGAATTTCTCGTAAGAGCGGAAATTTTAAGCTGAGTTTTCGCTGATCTTCTATGAGGCTTGAACCATAATCTACCATCCACGCAAGGGCTCCCTTATCAAGGGGGAGTAAATTACTTTTATGCACTATATTTTGTATTCTTTGTAGGTAGTATTTTATGCCTTGCGCATTGCGTTGAGTTTGTTCTGAAAGATGCGCTTTAATATGAAAAAGTTTGGCAAAACGTTCATCGCTATTGAGCAGGGTTTCGTAAAGAGCCTCTGTGCCAATAAGAATAATCTTTACTTGCAATGGTATGGTTTGCGGTTCAAGGCCCTTAGTTTTGCTAGAACTTTCTTGTCCATCGGCGATGTCTTCAATACGAGCAATACCAGTACGCATGGCTCTTAGCATACCTTCCCAAGCATGAAAATGTTGCAAAATATCTTCAATGCGAATAATGAGGTATCCACCATTTGCCTTATGTATAGAACCTGCCTTAATAAGTCTAAAATCGGTAATAAGGGCACCCATTTCTGACTCACGTTCAATGCATCCTAAGAGATTATTGGCTGTTGGATGATCCTCAAAGATAACTGGTGCACCTTTTTTATCACTATTATCTACAAAAAGATTTACATCATAGCGCGACATATCTGGTTCAATATTTTGTGGAGCAAACATGCCCTCAGGCATTGGTGCAAGCATAGATGTGCCGCTGGCATTATGAGAATCTCTGGTAAGAAAGGTATCAAGATTGCTTAAAATATCTTCGGTTAGGGCATCAAAATAGGCTTCAAGCACAGGTGTTGTATAGGTGCGCATGCATATTTTTTTGAAAGGAGTCATTGTATTTTCTAATGCTTGCATAGCCACTTGGCGCTCAAGATCACGCTCAGCATCACGTGATTCTTGCTCTGCACGGGCAAGGCGGCGCATATGACCAGCCATAGAATGTAATAGGGCATCGGCTTTGCGTTTAAAATTTTGGCGAATTTCTGCATCGAGATTTTCAAAATCATCTTCACTTAAACGCTTGTCTTCTACTAAGGGATAGAGCGTTAAGCCCCCTTGATCGTCTACATCAAGGCTAAAACCTTTCTCCTTAGCCATGGCGTTCATTTTTTTAAGAATTTGTGCCTTTTCTTCTTGAAAAGCATCAATAATTTTAGCTCTGCTACTGATAAAAAAATCTGCTTCAAAACGCATGGGCATTTCTTTACGTACCTTGGCCATGGCCTCTTGCAAATCTTTTTTGAATTTGCGTCCATGGCCAGCAGGAAGACACAGTAAAAGAGGTTTATCTCTATCGATAAAATTATTCAGATACAGCATATCTGAAGGCACCGCCGCCTTACTTGCATGTGGTGCTAAAAATTCTTGCACCATAAATGATCGCCCAAGGTGCGTACCGCCGGAAAGATAAATATTATACCCATTATCTTGTATACTTAACCCTAATTCAAGTGCTTGTATGGCGCGTGGCTGTAACATATGCTTAATGCCGCTGCGCATAGAAGGGCTTGGAATGTCAGAACTTTTTTCCCAAGGAATGAGTTTGTCATCTGTTGTCGTGCGTAATTTGCTTGGGGGTAGGGCGTTTACAGTGCTCATAATGGTATTGTACCTCTCAAAAGAGTTTACGTAATCGAATCTAAACAAGGCATAGGTATTATTACTGTCAATGTAAAGGCCGCATTGCGGCCGACAGAAGTACACTCTGGCGCATTGTGTAAGGTGCAAAAATTTCTGTAATAGTGTTTTTAATGACGACTAATCAGCTGCATGTGTATACAATTTTTGTAAAATTTCTTGAGCTCCACGGGCTAAGAGTTCCTTAGCAAGGGTAGTACCAGTTGTTATAGATTCACTGGCATGGGCACGGATTTTTTGTCGAATAATGGTGCTTCCGTCCACCTCAGCCACAAGGCCTTCAAGAACAAAATGTTCTGGATCTTCCATAGTTGCATGAGCGGCAATGGGCACTTGGCAACCACCTTCAAGGCCAGTTAAAAAGGCTCTTTCTGCTTCAACGCAAATGCGTGTAGGCGCATGTTCTAAAAACGAAAGCGCGTCTATAACGTCTTGACGTGCAGCGCTGCATTCAATGCCAAGGGCGCCTTGTCCTGCTGCAGGTAAAAAAGCCTTGGTATCTACATAAAACATATGTGGTGCACTCAGGCCAAGGCGTTTTAAGCCTGCGCCAGCAAGCACTATGGCATCATACTGCCCATCCGTAAGTTTTTTTAGTCGTGTATCTACATTTCCTCGTAAAGATGAAATACGTAAATCGGGGCGCATATGTAATAGCTGAGCTTGACGACGCAAGGAGCTTGTTCCTACATGAGCATTTTGTGGTAGTTCATCAATACTTGCGTAGTTCATTGAAAGAATAACATCAGCGCATATCTCTCGTTCTGGTATACAACAAAGGAATAAACCCTCAGGTAATTCCATGGGTACATCCTTCATACTGTGCACAGCAAGATCTGCAGTTCCATTGAGAAGAGCTTCTTCAATTTCTTTTACAAAAAGCCCTTTTCCCCCAACTTTAGCTAGTGGAACATCAAGAATGATATCGCCCTTAGTTTTAATACAGAGCAGTTCAACTTGTAGATCTGTATGTTTTTGCTCAAGGCAATTTTTTATGTGATTGGCTTGCCAAAGAGCTAATTGGCTACCTCTGGTGGCTATAGTAAATTTTTTCATATATATTCCTTATGCTGCATGGAACAACAGAGTAAAAATAGCATGTATGAGCTACAAGGCATCAAGTTTTGTGCCATGGTACAATGTTGCTAAACGTTGTATGTATATTGCAGAAAATTAATGGCAAGTGGCGCAGCTTTTTCCGCTACAGCCTGCACATTTACTGCTACTACTGGTCGCTTTAGGTTGATAGTCACCGCCAGCGGAGCTTGTATGGTGTACACAGGGGCGAGAAATTAATTTTTGACATTGGGAGCTTTGGCAATGAGGGCATGTGGGCATATCATTACCAAAAACAAGTTCTTCAAATTCGTTTTCGCATTGATCACATATAAATTCATAAATAGGCATGAAATCTCCGAGTCTGTATTAATCTGTAAGGCCAAGTTCTACTATATTTTCAAATAAAAAATAATCAACCAAGCGACAGAGCATATTTCCAATGCTCATATGTACTTCGTGAATCAATGGTGTGATGTTTTGGGGCACAGCAAAAACCGTATCACAAAGGTTTGTTATATTTTCTGTATGAGCAGTAGTATCACTTTCTTGAGTAAGGCCAATGGTTTTGAGGCCAAGTTTTTTTGCTTCAACAACAGCCTTAAGTATATTTTCACTGCTACCGGAAGTAGATATGGCTATAAGTACATCGCCATTTTGACCAATGGCTTGTATTTGTTTGACAAAAATGTTTTCAAATCCAAAGTCATTCCCAATAGCCGTAAGAGTAGAGGTATTGCTTGTGAGTGCTATGGCTGGTAGCCCTGGCCTATCCATAAGAAAACGGTTTGTAAACTCGCACGCAATATGCTGGGCATTTGCTGCACTGCCCCCATTACCACAAAGCAAAATTTTTTTTCCTCGGGCTAGGGCTAAAGCCATATGTCGAGCAGCATCTACAAGAAGATGTGTTTGCGTGGCAAAAAAAAATTCTCGTAAATGAAGGCCTGCTGCGGCATATTCTTGCACGATGCTAGCTGCAGAAGGTGTTTGTTCTTCGCAAGAACCATGTAGTGCAGATATGGGCATGTTTGCGCTATATACGATTTTTTTATCTTGCCCCATATATCTCCCCATATATTTATGACGGCAAAATTGCCTCATTTCAAACGCTATGACGTCTATCTTCATACGCTAAATAGTTAGTGCTGACAAGTATTACAGAGAACAGTGATTTTGCTTTTTTGCATATAATGAACTTGAAATATATGCTTTTTTGCAGTAGGTCTTAGATATGGAAACTTTACATAAATTCAAGAATGTTTTGATTGCAGTTAAGGCAAAGCATAATGAAGCAGCCGCATTGGCTAAAGAAATATCTTCTTGGCTTCATCAACGAGACTATACTGTACAGGTGAGTGTTAATGGTTTGCATGAAAATCCATACCAAAATGCACATCCTGACCTTGTGATAGTGCTTGGGGGCGACGGCACAGTGCTTGCTGTAGCTAGAGCCTTTATTGAGCGACCGGTTCCTCTTGTGGCTTGTAATTTTGGACGTGTTGGTTTTTTAGCAGAAATGAAGGCTGAAGATTGGGAAGAAAATCTTGCAAAACTTTTAGCCGGACAATTTAAATTGGCCAAAAGAACAGCCCTTGGATGGCGTATTTGGCGTAGAGGAAAAATTTTACATCATGGCTATGCCATAAACGATGTTGTGGTAAGTCGCGGTGCGCTGTCGCGTGTAATTTCTCTTGAAGTACAAGTAGATACAGAATATATTAGTACATTACGTGCAGATGGGCTTATTTTTTCCTCGCCGGTAGGATCTACTGGCTATGCTGTTTCTGCAGGGGGCCCCTTGGTACATCCTGCCAATAATGTGCTTATGGTTACGGCTATTTGTCCATACTTATGTAATTTTCCTGCTATGGTATTGCCGCCATCTATGCCTGTGCGTGCTACTATTTTACAATGTTCTAATGAAACGTATGCATCTATTGATGGGCAAGAAAATTATTTGTTGGAAACGCAAGATATTGTAGAAATTTTTTGTATGCCAGAAACAGTACATTTTGCTAAACTGCAAGAAGATAGGTATTTTACTCCTCTCAGAGAACGTGGTTTTATTCATGGGCTTAAATAGTCGACACTGAAAAACTAAACAACTATTTGTAATTGTACACTTAATATGC
>CAYJOQ010000128.1:0-7834 GCA_964371825.1 uncultured Desulfovibrionaceae bacterium | reverse complement strand
GAATCAAGGAAGGATTCCCCCACTTTAAGGCGTTTGGTGAGCTTTTTCTTTTTTGTTTGAGATTTCGTAGATTGGGATTCTTCGCGTAACGTAACTTTAAGCTCTTCTAAATTTAATTCTTCTAAAAGGCTGCGTACAACTTCGGCGCCCATGCCCACAAGCAAGGCGTCTTCGCCGTAATGATCTATGATTTGAAGATATTGATCCTCGGAAATGACCTGCATTTTGGTAAGGTTGGTGCTGCCGGGATCCACAACGATAAAAGAGTCAAAATACAAGATTTTTTCCAAATCGGCCATGGTCATGTCAAGCAAGGTGCCGATCTTGGAAGGTAGGGTTTTTAAAAACCAAATATGAGCAACAGGAGCAGCAAGTTCAATATGACCCATGCGCTCACGGCGAACTTTAGAAGCAATAACTTCAACACCGCACTTTTCGCATACAATGCCGCGGTGTTTCATGCGTTTATATTTTCCGCAGTTACACTCATAATCCTTTACAGGGCCAAATATTTTGGCACAGAAAAGGCCGTCTCTCTCAGGTTTGAAAGTACGGTAGTTAATGGTTTCCGGCTTTTTCACTTCACCATAACTCCATTCGCGAACGCTTTCAGGCGATGCTATGGAAATTTGAATGGCTTTGAGATTGCGGATATTCGTCACATTGGCAGACGTGCCGCGAGCGGTGAAAAGGTCGTCCAAACTCATGGTATATCCTTCTATGTTGGCACTTTTTTCAAGTGCCTATAATGTTTTTGCGATGGGCATGGGGGTAAAACCCCCATGCTCACAAAAGACTGTGTAATATTTAGCTACTTAACTGTCTAATTCTGTCAAGGCACCGGTACGCTTGGGGCGTTTTTTGCCTTCTTCTTGGTGCAAGGTCACGTCAAGACAAAGAGACATAAGTTCCTTTACAAGCACGTTGAATGATTCTGGCAATCCGGCTTCTAGGAAGTTATCACCCTTGACTATCTTTTCATACATTTTCACACGTCCCGTCACGTCGTCAGACTTAACGGTGAGGAATTCTTGTAAAAGATAGGCAGCGCCATAGGCCTCAAGTGCCCAAACTTCCATTTCTCCTAGGCGCTGACCACCAAATTGGGCCTTACCGCCAAGGGGCTGTTGCGTTACTAGCGAGTAAGGGCCAGTTGAACGCGCATGTATCTTTTCGTCAACTAAGTGGTGCAATTTCAAGATATACATAACACCAGTAGTTACACGGTTTTTAAAGGCATCGCCTGTGCGTCCATCATAAAGAACGGTTTTACCATCATTATCAAGGCCAGCACGCTCAAGCCAATTCCATATTTCAGATTCGGCAGCACCGTCAAAAACTGGAGTTTTGGTGATGATACCATTCTTAAGTTTTTGTACAGATTTTATGAAGGTATCATCGTCCATTTCATCCACAAGATCATTAACATCATCGGACTTAAAGACGTCTTTAACTTCATTACGCACCACATTGAGGGCAGCACCTGTGTCTAAAAGCTCAGAGAGCTGACGACCAAGTTCCTTAGCAGCCCAGCCAAGGTGCGTTTCCATGATTTGCCCAATATTCATACGTGAAGGCACACCAAGTGGATTGAGTACAATGTCAACCGGACGACCGTCGGCAAAGAAGGGCATGTCTTCTTCCGGTAAAATACAGGAAACAACACCCTTGTTACCGTGACGACCAGCCATTTTGTCACCAACTGCAAGCTTTCTTTTTACGGCTATATATACCTTAACAGTTTTAATAACACCTGGTGCTAAATCATCACCTTCGGTAACTTTTTCACGCTTGGTGTCATAGATATGCTTTAGATATTCAATGCGAGCATCATAAGCGTCAATGGCTTCAGCTACAACTTCATTAACTTCCTTGCTTTTGAAAAGACCAGAAAGTTTTTTCACTGGAAGTACTTCAAGTACTTCTTCAGTAAGCACAGCACCAGCTTCTGCCAAGACTTCACCTTTTTTGCCACCACTTATGGAATTAGCAAGTTGCTTACCTATAATGGTTTCGCGCAAAGTTTCCTTTGTACGTTCAGTTAAGGCGCGTACATGATCCATCTCTTTTTGGTCAAGAGCCTTTGTATCATGTGCTTCAATGGCGCGAGTACGATCGTCCTTATCGCCTGAGCGACGGTTGAACATCTTCACATCAATAATGGTTCCCTCAATACCCGGAGGAACTTTAAGGGAGGTATTTTTAACATCGCGAGCCTTTTCACCAAATATTGCGCGCAAGAGTTTTTCTTCTGGGGTAAGCTGAGTTTCACCCTTGGGAGTAATCTTACCCACCAAGATGTCATCAGGCTTAACAGAAGCACCAATGCGAATAATGCCGCTTTCATCAAGATTGCGAAGCATATCTTCGCCAACATTTGGAATATCGCGAGTAATTTCTTCTGGCCCAAGCTTGGTATCACGAGCAACTGCTTCAAATTCTTCAATGTGCACAGATGTAAAGATGTCATCTTTAACCATACGCTCAGAAATTAAAATGGAGTCCTCATAGTTATATCCGCACCAAGGCATAAAGGCTACCACAAGGTTTTTACCAAGGGCTAATTCACCGTCAGAAATACCAGTACCATCAGCTAAAATATCGCCTTTGCGAATACGCTGACCAGAGTCTCGGGCTACATCAATTTCCATACCTGTGCCCACAAGCGGCTTTTCAGAGCGCAAAAGCGGCACAGCTTGGCGTTGCATGTTTGAACCCATGAGTGCACGGTTAGCATCGTCATGCTCAAGGAAGGGAATAAGCGCTGCAGAAATAGACACCATTTGACCGGGAGAAATATCCATAAGGGTAACTTCTTCACGGGGGCGTATTTCCATGTCGCCTTGTACACGCACAGTAACATAGTCGTCTATAAGGCGACCATGAGCATCCACACGCGCATTAGCTTGTGCAATAACAGAATTACTTTCACGTGAAGCGTCAAGGTGAATAATTTCATCGGTCATTTGGCAATCACGAACCACGCGATAAGGTGTTTCAATAAAACCAAAGTCGTTAACCTTAGCATAGGTAGTTAAGGAAACAATAAGACCAATGTTTGGACCTTCAGGCGTTTCAATTGGACAAATACGACCATAGTGTGAAGTGTGTACGTCACGAACTTCAAAACCGGCGCGTTCACGGGTTAAACCACCAGGGCCCAAGGCAGAAAGACGGCGCTTATGCGTTACTTCTGAAAGGGAGTTGGTTTGGTCCATAAACTGAGATAACTGAGATGTGCCAAAAAATTCTTTAAGTACAGCAGCTACCGGCTTTGGATTGATAAGGTCATGCGGCATAAGCGTTGCCACTTCTTGTAAACTCATACGCTCTTTAATGGCTCGCTCCATGCGTACAAGACCAATACGATATTGGTTTTCTACAAGCTCACCTACAAGGCGTACACGACGATTGCCAAGATGGTCAATATCGTCAGCAGGGCCATGGCTGTCTTTAAGGCTTACAAGCACCTTGATGGAAGTAAGAATATCTGTGTCAGATAAGGTGCGTAAAGTATTTTCATCACCAAGGCCAAGGCGCTGATTAAGTTTATAGCGACCCACAGGTGAAAGATCGTAGTAATCTCCGCTACGGAAAAGATTATCAAAGAATGTAGCGGCAATTTCTGCTGTGGGAGGTGAAGATGGACGCAAACGACGATAGATTTCTTCTTGTGCCTTTTCCATATCATTCACTCTGTCCATAACCAGGGTGTCACGGATAGATGAAGATGTGTCTGAACCCTTGGTGTGCAGCACAGGAATGCGCGTAAGATTAAGTTCGCGAAAACGCTCCACAAGACCAGCTGTAATTTCGTCAGCTGCTTCAGCAACTACTTCGCCAGTTGTGGGGTCTACCATATCTTCAGCAAGGAAAAGACCTTCAAGGCTGAGTGGATCCACTTCAATAGTTTCAATGCCAGCTTCAATCATTTGACGCCATGCACGTTTAGTGATGGGTTTTCCGGCCTTTACAAGTGTAGTGCCATCAGCAATAGCTATATCTGTATATGCGTTATCTTTGCGGAAAAGTTCTTTTTGAACTTCCCAGCGTAATGAACCATTATCTTCCAAACGATAAAATTCTCGAGTATAAAAATATTCAAGAATTTGCTCATTGGTCATACCCATGGCTTTAAAAAGTATGGTGGCAGGCATTTTGCGACGACGGTCAATGCGAACATATAAAATGTCCTTATGGTCAAAGTCAAAATCAAGCCAAGAGCCACGCATGGGAATAATGCGACATGAGTATAATACTTTACGGCTGGTATGAGTTTTACCGCCGTCATGCTCAAAAATGATACCTGGCGAACGCTGTAATTGGTTAACAATAACACGCTCAGTACCATTAATAATAAAGGTACCCTTTTCAGTCATAAGGGGAAGAGTGCCAAAATAAATATCTTGTTCTTTAATATCACGGATAGTTCGATTTTGGCTTGTTTCATCCACATCATAAACCACAAGACGCACCTTGATGCGCACAGGGGCTTCATAGGTCAGGCCTTTGGAGATACACTCTGCCTGATCATACTTAGGTTCTTGGATGGTGTAGTCGACAAATTCAAGGCTTGCCGTACGGTTAAAGTCTTCAATGGGGAATACTGTGCGAAAAACCCCTTCCAAACCTTCATCATGAGAACGCACTTGTGCGCCTTCTTGGAGAAATTTGCGATATGAATCAATTTGCAGATTCAATAAAT
The DNA here is from genome assembly GCA_964371825.1 of uncultured Desulfovibrionaceae bacterium. Taxonomy (GTDB): domain Bacteria; phylum Desulfobacterota; class Desulfovibrionia; order Desulfovibrionales; family Desulfovibrionaceae; genus CAYJAD01. Next base: position 3,129 of record CAYJOQ010000128.1, on the reverse strand, counting down.
GCGGAATGGGAAGTGTGACTTTGATCTTGCCAAACTGTTTGGTGATCTGGCCCATTTGGTACCTCAAAGAGCTAACGGTTGGCCCACGTTTAACGCGGGAATATATATATGCCCACAAGGGCAAAAACAGCACATTAACGCCACAAGGCGACAAAAGACCTATGCCTATCTTCGTAAGGTAGGCTTAGGAAATTTGTCGCAAAACTTGTTTTTTGCTAATATTTACAAAGTATTAATGCTTGTTTCAGAACAATCCATCCTTTGTGTGCGTTGCGTTGAAGAAGAGAAATTAGGGTATTTTGCCAAATATGGCAAGTTTTTTTTCGCTTTTTTTTGTTTTTAGCTAGACCCAACATAGTAACCTTATTATACGCTCTTGCAAAGAGTTTTTTTGTGCTTATATACATTATGCATAGTGCTTGCTGTATTGACTTATAAAACGTGATTTGATACGCGTTAGCATTGTTTTATTCCATGATGTTTTTTTTTGCGTGATACTAGTTTGAACAAAGGGATTAAAATGTCTAAACAAGAGCTTAGCATGTCTTTTGCGTATGCCATGCTTGATGCAGTATCGGAACCTGTTAGTTGCTGGTCTCGCGATTTTGAATGTGTTTATGCAAATAAGGCATGGTTAAAGCTTTTCTCCTTGCCTGAGTCTTCTGGTACTAGCGTAATGCATTCGGTCATTTTTCCGCCTTCTCAGCCTTGTGGCACCACCTCCATGGATTTTTTGCATCATAAGTCACAAAGACTTTCACAGAACAATGATGAGAATTTCCCCTTTGTTTTTCATAAGTTTTGTGGAACACAACTTCCGTGCACTGTGCATTTTAGTAAAATGCAACAGACAGATGATGCACATTACATTATGAAAACGTCACTAGAGCCTACAAAAGAGGCTTTAACATATACTAATACTGAAAATACATCTGATATACAAAGTTATGAGCGCATGCAGCTTTTGCTTAAGCATTTGCCCATTGGTGTTGATCTTTGGGATCAAAATTTTAGGCTTTATGATTGCAACGAGGCTTCTTTGCAACTTTTTGGGGTAAGTGATAAGCAAGAATATATAGATAATTTTATGTCATTTACCCCTGAGTTGCAACCTTGTGGTAATCGTTCAGCTGATCTAATACCTCAGCATTTGCAGCATGTTTTTGATAAAGGACACCACACATTTGAATGGCAGCATATCAATAAAGCAGGGGAAAAAATTCCCGTAGAAATCAGTATTATACGCACTAAAAATGAAGATAACGAAGATGTTGCCGTAGTATATTATAAAGATCTTCGAGAAGTAAAACATCGCATCGACGGACTAAAAAAAATAGAACAACGCCTCAGCGATATTTTAAATTCAGCTCCTTATGCCATAACAACATGGGATAAAAATTTTCAACCAGTGGATTGCAACTTAGCTACCGTTGAATTGTTTGGTTTTAAAAATAAACAAGATTGCTTGCAGCATTTTTTTAAAATTTTTCCTGAGTTTCAGAAAAGTGGACGTAAATCTATAGACGTTTTTGAAGAAAACTTTACTAAAGCTTTTAGGGAAGGCTTTGCTTTTGTACAAGGTGAATTAGTTACCATTAATAATACGATGATATTCGTAGAAGTAACGTTAAAGAAATTGTATATTGATGATGCAGAACGCATAATTGTGTACTTAACTGACTTTACCGTACAGCAGCAAATGCGGCAAGAAATACAAGAAAGTCATTCGGCCTTGCTACTTGCACGTAATACAGCTGAAAAAAATGCTCGAATTAAAGGTGAATTTCTTGCCAATATGAGTCATGAAATTCGCACGCCCATGAATGGTATACTTGGTTTACTGCACTTACTTTCACTTACTGAGATGAAAGAACAACAACAATTTTATGTAGATAAAATTCTCTATTCTGCAGAAAGCTTATTGCGCATTATTAACGATATTTTGGATTTTTCAAAAATTGAAGCTGGTAAGCTTGAGATGGAACAAATACCCTTTACGTTAAAAGACTTGCGCGATGAATTATACACACTTTTTGAACCTAAATTGGCAGAAAAAAATATTTATGGTAAGTTTTTTGCTGAGAATGATGTACACACCAAACTTATTGGTGACCCCTTGCGCCTAAAACAGGTGTTTTTGAATCTTATTGGTAATGCTATAAAGTTTACAGAAAAAGGTTCAGTTGTGGTGGCTATTGATGATATTATTGCTGAAAATACAAAAAGCCTTACATATTTTTTCAGTGTTAAAGATTCTGGAATAGGGCTCAGTAAGGAGCAATGCAATCGCCTTTTTAACGCTTTTGCACAAGCTGATGCTTCTACCACTAGAAAATATGGTGGTACAGGACTTGGGCTCATTATTTCCAAGCGTATTGTAGAAATGATGCAGGGAAGAATATGGGTAGAAAGTGAAGAGGGGCAGGGAGCAACATTTAAATTTACTGCCACTTTTGACCTTGACATGAATACATATGAAGAAAACCCTGCTATATATAGTGAAGAACATATTGAGATAGAAGAAACGTTGCTTGGAAAAATTTTATTGGTTGAAGATAATCCCATCAATCAAATTATAGCCATGGAATTGTTAACCCATAAGGGCCATAGTGTTGATATTGCACAAAATGGACAAGAAGCCATTGAAATGTTAGAAAAAACAACGTATGATATAGTCTTTATGGATATACAAATGCCCGTCATGGATGGCCTCACTGCCACAATGAAAATTCGCGAAAATCCACTTTTTAAGAAGTTGCCTATTATTGCCATGAGTGCTCATGCCATGAAGGGTGATAGAGAAATTAGTATTAATCATGGTATGAATGATCATTTATCAAAACCCATTCAACCTGAGGCCTTATATGCTTGTATTCATTCGTGGCTTGCTAAAAAATAAGGCTCTTTCTCAAAGAAGGGGCAGTAGGAAAATAAGATTGATTGAAGGCCATAAAAAAGGTGAATCCTTGCGGATTCACCTTTTACATATATGCAGTAAATAAACTTACTTAATTTCAACAACAGCACCAGCTTCGGTGAGTTGCTTTTTAGCTTCTTCTGCTTCGTCTTTAGAAACAGCTTCTTTGATGGCGCAAGGAGTGCCGTCAACTTTGTCCTTAGCTTCTTTGA
>CAYJOQ010000127.1:0-7844 GCA_964371825.1 uncultured Desulfovibrionaceae bacterium | reverse complement strand
CTATGTTGAAGGTACTTCTGGTGGTGCACTCAAAATTGAAATTCACCCTGACGATTCACTTGGCAATGGACGCGCACAATTAGAGCAATGCCAGCAAGGCGTTATCCAAATGGTGCATCAGTTCACCAATATCTTAACCCCCATGGTGCCTGAAATTGCTGTTACAGCTATCCCCTTCTTGTTTAACAACAGCCAAGAAGCATGGCGTGTAATGAATGGCCCCTTTGGTAAGCAACTTGCCGACAAGGTTTTAGAACGCACCGGCATGCGTGTACTTTCTTGGGGTGAAGGCGCTGGTTTTCGCAACCTTTATACCAAAACACCTGTACGTGTTCCTTCTGACCTAAAAGGTATGCGTATTCGTGTGCCTGAAAATCCAGGCTTAATGGCCATGTTCCAAGCCATGGGCGCCAAAACTGTTACCATTACTTGGGCTGAAATTTACACAGGCATGCAATCAGGTACTGCTGACGGTTTAGACACAGAACTCTACTCATTTGCATGGAAAAAATTAAACGAAGTTACCCCCAACGCAACCATGACCTTGCATGGATATAACTTACACCCACTTATGATTAATGAAGAGTTTTTCCAAAGCTTGTCTGATGAGCACCGTAAAATTCTTGTAGACGGCGCTGAGTTGTTCGGCATTGTTACCAATGGTATGTCACGCGCTAGCGAATTAAAGTGCGCTATAGACATGCAAAAAGATGGCTTTAACCTCTACTACCCTACTCCAGCTGAACGCGAAGAGTGGAAAAAAGTTGGTCAACAACCCTATATTGACATTATTGTTAAAAAGACAGGTCAAGAATGGGTAGACAACATTGTTAAGGCTACTGAGCAAGTACGTAAAGAAATGCTTGCTGAAGCCAATGCACTTAAAGCTGCAAAATAATCCTTAGGTTAAAGTGCTTGGCATAGCATATGCTGAGCACTTTAACCTGGTTTACACGGAGGCAAATATGGATTCATTTTTTAAAAATTACCAAAAAGCTGCAGATATTATTGAAAAAATATCAATAGCTACCACAGCGCTCTTTCTTTTTGCGCTGCTTGGCATCAACGTCTACAGCATTATTGCCGATTTATGCTTGCCTTGGTCAGCACCATGGCTAGAAGAGCTTTCTGCATTGTTTTTTTCTTGGGCAACATTTATCGCAGCCGGGGTTATTGTTCGCTATGGTGGCCATGTAGGTGTGGATATGCTTACAAGCCGCTTTAAAGGAAAAATTCATCTTGCCTTTCGCATATTCAGCTTTGCCTGCATTTGTTGGGTGTCCTTTGTGATGATAAAATACGGTATTATTACTGTACAAACGGCACGGCAAACATCTGTATATTTAGATATTTCCTTAAAATGGTTTTATGCCCCCATTCCTATTTCTGGGGTATTGTTTATATTTTTTGCTCTTGCTGCACTTTTACCTTACGCACGAAAGGATGAAGATTTCGAACTTAATGTAAATCCTGAGGTTATGTAAAATTATCCCACTGCAACGTCCATTTGCTCTTCTTTCGAGTAATTTTTGTGCGTATGGACAAAATTTTAGTATGAGGTTTTTATGGTAGGTCCAATCCTTTCAACATTTACCTTCCTTATGGTGGTAGGCGTTCCTGTGGCATTTTGCCTTATTGCAGTAACCATGACGGTGTTTTGGAATATTGGTGATTTGCGACTTTTTACGCAAATTCCTCAACGAATCTTTTCGCCCATGGAAAACCCCCTGTATTTAGCTGTTCCTTTTTTCCTTTTAACAGGCGAAATTATGAATAGAGCTAAAATTACAGACAAAATTATGGATTTCGCCAACAGCCTTGTTGGTTGGGCCAGGGGTGGACTTGCACACACAAATATTCTTGCCAGTGTGTTTTTTGCTGGCATCACAGGATCTGCTGTTTCCGACACGGTAGCTGTGGGTGGCATTCTTGTTCCCACCATGGAAAAAGCAGGTTACAGTAAAGAATTTGCCGCATCTGTAACGGCAGCTTCTTCTGTTATTGGCCCTATTATCCCACCTAGCATTCCTATGCTTATTTATGCTTCTGTTATGAAAGTTTCTGTCGCAGGACTTTTCTTAGGGGGTATTTTACCGGGTTTACTCATTGCCATTAGTCTTATGGTTATATCGCACATTATTTGTGTAAAGAAAAATTATGGTGCGCCAATACCCTTTGTGGGATTTAAGCATCTTTTCTTTGCTTTTATCAGCGCCTTACCTTCTATCTTTATGCCTGTGCTCATCCTAGGGGGCATTTTAGGTGGGTATTTCAGCCCAACGGGAGCCTCAGCAATTGCAGCTGTATATGCGGCCATTGTAGGTTTTATTTACTATAGAACCCTTAAGCTTTCTGACATGCCTTCTATATTCATAACTGTTGTCAAAAACTCAGCCATGATTTTATTCTTGCTCGGCAGTGCGCAAGTTTTTGCATGGCTTGTGACATATTTCAAATTGGTAACTGTAGTTACTGATATGTTCTTAAACATTACTCAAGAGCCCATAGTTTTCTTACTTATAGTAAATGCCATTTTATTAATTATGGGTATGTTTTTAGATATGTCATTTTCCATTATCGTGCTTGGGCCACTTATGGCTCCTGTGGCAGCAGCTCTTGGCATTGACCCCATACATTTTGGTATTGTCATGTGCGTGAACCTGTGCATAGGGCTGGCAACACCGCCCTTTGGACTGTGTCTTTTTGCCATTTGCGGTGTAGCTAAGGGCGTTTCTTTTAGCAAGCTGAGTCGATATATTTTACCCTTTATTGCTGCTGAGTTAGTTGCTTTATTGCTTATTACATATTTTGAATTCTTTACTACCGCGTTACCACGCTTTTTTGGATATTCGTAAAATGATGTAGCAAACACTACATGAGCTTAAATGGTTAACGTTAGCTTTGTAAGCATATAGTAGAGAGAATTCTTATATAAATAATTATGTATGAACTTTCTCTACTTTATTATGCGAAACAAAATTCATAAAAAATTTTTTTTAAAATATAGAATTTGTTTTAAATTATATGTACGTATTATAAATGAAAAGAGTATAGTAAATAATTAATAGAAAAAAATTATGCAAGAAACAATAATGCAATACTAATATTTGCCAGATGAATGACTCACAACTAAAAAATACTATAATTTCAAATTGTATTATTATTTATTAAAATAAATTAATAAAATTTTGGTGAAAACAGTATAGAATGCACTTTTTGCTGTGACATAGCACAAATACAACAGTGCCCACTCTCACATATAACATAAATACGACATTAGATAACACATTGATTTGAAAAGTGTAAAACGTTCTTTTTATTTTAATACTCTCACAACCTATTCTTGACATAGTCTATTTATGTGTCTATAGTCCGAAGGATTTGTTACAATAATTTAACAAGTACACAATATGAGATAAGTAGTGCATATGAGAAGAATCTACAAACCTGTGTAAAAAGGAGTATGAATGCGTAAATCTTTAACAACCCTTTGGGAAAACTTTGAAGAGTACATTTGTTGTACCCTCTTAGCTTTGATTATGGCCCTTTTAATGGTGCAAGTATGTTATAGGTACTTTGGCGGCAAATCCATTGCATGGTCGGAGGAAGTCTGCAGATTTTTCTTCTTATACCTTGTGTATTTTGCAGCAAGCCTTGTAACATCAAAAAATTTACATATTCGTGTAACAGCACAATTAAAATTGCTCCCTAAACGCGGGCAATTTTTCATGCTTTTATTTACCGATATGATTTGGTTGCTTTTTTCCACTATAGTTGTCTATGTTGGCACAAGTTTTATCATTGGTATGAGCACCCGCCCAATGCTTTCCGGAGCCTTACTGCTTGATATGCGTTACGTGTATCTAGCCGTACCCTTAGCATTTACATTTCAGTGCATTCGTTTAATTGAGCGTTGGTGGCGAATTTTCACCAAGCGAGATAACCTTGTTGTTCCTAGTGAGGAGGTGTTTTAATGTCGCTTGAAGTGCTTGTTTGGGTTAGCTTAGGCATTTTATTGGCTATCGGAACACCCATTTTCGTTTCACTTGGTATGGCTTCGGTTATTGTTTTGTTACTTAGTGACATTCCATTAAGCTTGGTTATGATTGACTTACTTAAGGTAGCAGATTCTTTTCCGCTATTAGCAGTTGTGGGCTTTGTTTTTGCTGGTGCGCTTATGGAGCGAGGCGGCATGGCAGCACAAATTGTTGAAGTTGCCTCTATGCTTGTAGGGAATATTCGCGGTGGCCTTGGTATGGTAACTATTTTAGGGTGTATGTTTTTTGCCGCTATGATTGGTTCCGGCCCTGGTACAGTTGCTGCCATGGGAAGTATTATGATACCTTCCATGATTAAACGTGGTTATTCTCCGGAATATGCTTCAGGCATTGTCGCCACAGGCGGAACCCTTGGTATTTTAATTCCGCCCAGTAACCCCATGCTTGTATATGGTATCATTGCCAACGTTTCTGTTTCTGCCCTATTTACCGCCGGCTTTGTTCCTGGAGCCTTTGTTGGTATGTGCCTTATGGTTACTGCATATATTATTGCGCGTAGAAACGGTTTTAAAGGCACCATGCAAAATCACACTTTTGCTGAATTTAGACAAACCTTTTTCCGCTGCATTTGGTCGCTCTTCGCTCCAGTGGTTATTCTTGGTGGTATTTATGCAGGAATTTGTACCCCAGTAGAGGCTTCTGTTGTTGCCGTATGGTATGCACTTTTTGTAGGCTTTTTCATCACTAAGAAGCTTTCTTTTAAAGAAATGTTTAATGCTATGAAATTGGCTAACCTTTCCACAGGAACCATTTTGATTGTGGTTGGCGTTTCTACTATTTTTGGACGCTTTTTAACTATGTATCAAATACCACAACAACTTGCCGCGCAAATGGCAAGTATTACCACAGACCCCATCTTAATTTTGTTTATGATTGCTGTTTTCCTCTTTTTCTTGGGAATGTTTATGGAAACATTAGCAACCATTGTGGTGCTTGCTCCTGTGTTTTTACCCATAATCACCTCAGTGGGAATTGACCCTGTTTTCTTTGGTGTTTTTTGGGTCGTTACCAATGAAATTGCTCTCTTAACGCCGCCACTTGGGGTTAACCTATTTATTGCTATGAATATTTCAAATCTCCCGCTTGAAAGAGTTGCTAAGGGAGCCTTGCCATACATAGTTGTATTGTTATTTGTTGTTGTCGTTTTAATTTTTGTGCCAGAAATAGTCACCTTCTTACCCAAATATCTAGGTACATATTAACTATAGCGTTTTTTCCGAAAAGTGTTTACCTTCGGAAAAGGAAATAGAGGATATTTTGTACGAAAACAGTACAGAAAATGTAAACATTTTTACTTACCCCTAGGAGACTACAGATGAGATTTTCTCAAGTAATCAAAGGTTCATTACCCCTTTTAGCTGGCTTATTTGTGACTGTTTTTACAGTTTCAGGTGCCATGGCTGCCCCTGAGGTTGTTATGCGTTATAGCCATAGTTCTGGTGCCATGGTAGCTGAACCTCACCACGCTGCAGCACTTGACTTTAAAAAACATCTTGAAGATGCCACAAAGGGTGCCATTGAAGTACAAATTTATCCAGCAAGCCAACTTGGCGGTGAAGAAAGAAACTTCCAAGATATTCAGCATCAAGTTATTCACGCTGCATCATTAGCAATCAATAACGTAACTTCTTTTAGCCCCAGCATGGGCGTTTTTGACTTGCCATATATGTTTACCAATTATGATGACTGCTACAAGGTTATTGATAATAATTGGGACGCCATTAATAAGCGCCTGATTGACGAAAGCGGCAACATGGCTGTTGGCTGGCTCGTTCAAGGTTTCCGCGTGCTTAGCAACAACAAGCGCCCAGTGCACACCATGGAAGACCTTAAAGGCTTAAAAATTCGTGTGCCAAATAACTTAATCATGATTGAAAGCTTCCGCGCTTTTGGTGGTGAGCCTACCCCTATCACATGGGATGAAACCTTTAACGCATTACAACAAAATGTTGTTGATGGACAAGAAAATCCCTACACTGTATTTGCTTCTAATAAGTTTGAAGAAGTTCAAAAATACATCACAGAAATTCACTACAAGCTTTGGATTGGACCTATTGTTGTAAACGCTGCATGGTTTGATAAGCAAAAGCCTGAATTCCAAAAAGCTATTCTTGCTGCAGGTCGCGCTGCTACTGATAGCAACAGAAAGATGATTGCTGAAATGGAAGTAGCATTAAAGCAACAAATGAAGGATAAAGGCGTTCAAATTGTAGAGAAAATCGAAAATGAAGACGCTTGGGTAAAGGCTGCCATGGGCATTTGGCCACAATTTTACGACAAAATTGGTGACGTAACATTGTTAGACACCTTTATGACCTCCTTAGGCAGAACCCGTCCTCAATAACATGGCTTACATGCGTATTTCAGATGCAACGAAAACATTGAATTTGAAATAGCATTTTTACACAGCTAAAAGCGCCAGAGAAGTATATTACTCTTCTGGCGCTTATTTTATGCGGTGTACAAAGATTCGAGAGTCCTGCATAATTATTTTCCAATTTTATTTTTGTGCTTTTGTAATAAATTTCCTTAAGTTTGAAAATTTACTTGTGCAGGACAAAAGGCACAAAAATCAATCGCTTAACTGCGCAAGTGAATTGCGCTTACTCTTGATTTTTGGTCGCAATGGCTAGCACCAGTGCTCCAAAAAACTCCGCACAATGAATTGTGCAGGAGTCTTGACTCAGAGCTTACTTCTGGCGGCCGCAAATCGGCATTTGGAGGCAACGTGCCTTAGTGTACAACATATAAAAATGTATTACTCAACATGGACTAAGGTAACATTGTATAGCCAAGCACGAAAGAATCCTCAGTAAATGCCTCACCGCCTGCATGGTAATAATATTGCCTTTGATATGAAATTTCCATTCTTTTACCCTGATTATAAAGTAAATCAGAACAAAATTCTTCCCAGCAAGTAAGGTTAAGTGTTTCTCCCATAGCGTTTTGAAACATCAATGCCCCACCATCTGGAGCATGGGTATCTTCGCCTAGAAAAACAACCTCATCAGTATATACAGAGTCCGGACGAGGATTGGCAATAGATGCTAGATACATATTTCCTTGCGAAGAAGTCATATACGCTACCAATAAATCAGCCCTCTTGGTAGGTCTTGCAGGTGATGCATAATTATACCACATATGCACATCTTTTTGAGAAATATCCTTACTTTTAAAAAAAAGACAGCCATAATCATCTAGGTTGTTAGAGTACAACGTACCGCAATAGCCGGGCTCTTCTTCAAAATTTATGAATTCAAGCACTTCCACTTCAAGGGTATTTTTATTGTCTGCTTTTTTATACGCGCCTGTAAAAAATACCGCATTCCCGCAAAAGTAGCCCACATGTTCACCAGTAACTTCTATGCCCTCGGCAACCATTTTTACCGTCACCATGGCCTCTGGCATGTCAGGATTTGTGCATAATAAAGAACTGCCTTGAGTTATGCATGTACCTGAATATGAGCACATATTCCCATTGGTTTCTTTAAAAGTATCAGCCGTAAACAAATACACCCCTTGCGCCCCGACGGCAGGGGTTATAGTAGCTTCTCCACCGTAACCTTGCGCATCAAACGTATAGGTTCCGGGTTGTAGCGTTTCAGCTTGTGCACATGACAAAAAGCTCACAAACAACGTCCACGCAACGCAGAAAAACAGACATTTTTTCATATTTCCCCACTCTAGGTTGCAATATGGAAGTATGACACCCTATATCTATACTTTTTTACTATAGTCGATGCTGAAAAACGCATTTCCATGCGTGTTTCAGAAAGGCACGCCTAC
>CAYJOQ010000126.1:0-7850 GCA_964371825.1 uncultured Desulfovibrionaceae bacterium | reverse complement strand
AAAGGATTTTTGCCCTTGGCTTTACTAATGTAGTCGATGCTGAAAAACGCATTTCAATGCGTGTTTCAGAAAGGTACACCCACTCCAAATGCAGCTTTGCGGGCGCCAAAAGCACGTTCTGGCTTATTGCACATAACAATGAATTTTTTGGTAATAAATTTTGCTCTAAAAGACTCCTGCACAATAAATTGTACAGGAGTCTTTTAGAGCTATTGGTTTTTCTTTTCCACAAAAAAAAGGCCCTCCATTTGGAGAGCCTTCAGACTGATGACAAATCCCACTTTGTGGTGTTTGCGCCGCTATTGTCAGCAAAGCTGCCAAGCGGAAAGGCACGAAAATCAATCGCTTAACGGCGAAGCAAAGCTCCGCCTACTCTTGATTTATCGGTCGTACTGACTTTGTCAGCACTCTCAAAAAAGGCTCTCCATTTGGAGAGCCTTTTTTATTGTATTGTAATAAATTTAGTGCTTAGAACTGCTGACCCATGGTGAACTCAAAACGACCACCAGGTCTTTCACCATCATAATCGTCAGACAATGGAATACCATACGCTACACGAAGGTCACCCATGGGTGAACGCCAACGCAATTCAAGACCTGCAGAGGCTACAAGATATTTGCTTAAATCCATATCTTGCTTAGAGTCTATGTTAAATCCTGCGTCTATGAATGGCACTATGGAAAGTCCTAATTCTTTTTGGAATGTCCAAATGTACTCAAGGTTTACAACACCCATGCGGTCACCACCGATATGGTCATTGTAGACATCATCACGTGGTGACAATGCAGTGTAGTCATAGCCACGAATGGTATCAATACCACCGATATAGAAACGTTCAAACACAGGCACAATGCTGCCAGGTTGGTTTTCAAATACGCCACCCAAGCGTCCGCGAACGTGGAATACATGATCTTCAGCTAAGCTATAGAAACCTTGCCAATCAACCATACCCTTTACAAAGTTGTCTGTACCGCCAAGGCCGCCGCCGCCATATTCTGCCCAAACGCGAGTAATAGTACCTTCAGTAGGACGTGAGCGATCGTTGGTAGTATCGCGAACAATGCGTGCGTTTACAGCACTTGTCCAGTTTACGCCTCTATAGTCGCGAATGGTGGGCGAAGAATACGCATCAACATCTGATAATTCATAACGCTCTAAACGATACCCTGCGCCTACGCTGGTAAATTCACCAAGAGGATAGGCGATGCGAATGCTGTCGCCAAGAGTGTCTTTTGTAAAGTCATCCCACACATCATTGGTATAGTAAAAATCGTTACCTATGAGTAAATCGGTATCATAAAGACGTGGGTTAGTGAAAGAAATAATACCTGAGGTACGACGCCAAGAGAGGAAGCCCTGTACCTGCATCCAGTATCCACGTCCAAATAGGTTACGTTCCATAACCGATCCAGACACACCCACATCATAATAGGTAGAATAGCCTACACCTGCCATAATAGCACCAGTGTTGGTTTCTTTTACCTTAATCTTTAAATCAACTTCTTCAGCAACGCCTGTAGGCACAAGCTCTGTATCTACAGCAGAAAAATATCCAAGGCGATTTAAGCGCTCAGTAGAACGGCGCATTTTAGCACCTTCATATAAGTCGCCGTCAGCTAAGCGAAGTTCGCGTAATATAACGTTATCGCGTGTTCTTGAGTTGCCTTCAACCATTACACGACGAATATACACTTTTTGTTTTTTGTTAACGAGATAACCAATATTTAAAAGGGCTGCGCCACTTTCATCTTTTAAAATTTTAGTATCTACTTCAGCAAAGGCATAGCCATAATCGCCATAAAATTGCGTTAAGCGTTTGGCATCTTCTTGCATTACTGTTAAAGAAAAATATTCTTTATCTTCCTTTTGAGCATCCATTTCAACAACACCTAAAAGACGCTCTTCAGTGTCAATCAAGTCACCTGCAAACTTAACTTCGTTAATTTTGTAGCGCGGACCTTCATTAACCTTAAAAGTAATGTAGATACCTTCAGGCTTATATTCCACTTCAGGGGCAGAAACTTGAACATCTACAAAGCCTTCATTCAATGCAAAAGCAGCAATAGCATTGGAGTCACGCTCAAGGTATTCTTCTTTTAAGATACCTGTTCCGGTAAACCATGAAAGCATGGTGCGTGGCTGTAAAGCCATGTATTCAGAAATATCATCTTGATCAAGCTCGCTTAAGCCATCAATGATAACTTCTTCAATATACAATTTATTGCCTTCATGTACATCAAGTACAAGACGAGCAGTATGACCATCGTCACGTGTAACAAGGTCATATTTAACTTCTGCTAAATAATATCCTTCTTTGCGATAAAGGTCAGTTACTTTTTGAATATCATCTACGAGAAGTTTTTCATTTAAAATAGAACCAGCTTGTGTGCTCATGGCAGAAAGAATATCTTCTTCATCTACTTCATCAGAGCCGGTTATTTGAATGCTATCAATGCGGGGTTTTTCCACAACTGTAAAAATTAAAGCATTATTGGCAGTCACAGAAGCTTGTACGTCACTAAAGTATCCCATATCCCAAATGCGTTTAACTTCTTCGTTAATGGCAGCTGCATCTGGCATATCACCCTTACGAATGCTTAAGCGTAAAAGCACCACATCTGGATCCATAGACTTCATACCTTCCACCTGAATGGAAGATATGGAACCAGGTTGCAATGGCATTCCTGATCTTAAGTCAGGCATCTTAGTTGAACCTGCTGGAGCACTGGCTACTTGAATATTTTTTTCAACACGAGCAGCCAATGTATCGGCAGCAGCGGCCAATTCCATAACGCTATTTTTTTGCAAAGTTACAACGTCTGGAACTTGCGTGCTACCAATGGGCACAATGCGTGAATCTAGGCTAAAGCCATCGCCCAATTGATTGTAAACACCATACACAACTGCGCTTACATTTGCCTCTTGACCAAGACGACGAGCAGTATTTAAGTTTACATTTTCAACGCCTTGAGAACGCAACATATTGCGAACTTCTTGCAAAGGCACCACATCAAAGCCCTTTGCTGCAAGCCTTTCGTTTAATAGTTGCGGCACATCTTGTGCAATATTGCTTGATCCATCCCCAGCATTCACCTGATAGGGCAAGATAAGCACCTTTTGTGCAGCCATTGCTGCACTCGCTCCAAGGATCACACTGATCAGAAGCACAAAACTAAGCACATTCTTTTTCATACAAAACTCCCGCACGAAGCTCCAAAATTCGCCCCATACTTGCTGCCAATTCATTATTATGGGTTACAACCACTAAGGTCATTCCAAACTCACGATTAAGTTCAAGCAACAATGACCCTACACTGTCGCCTGATTGAGCGTCTAAATTTCCTGTTGGCTCATCTGCTAAAAGCACACGAGGCCTCATAAGCACAGCCCTTGCTATAGCTGCACGCTGGCGTTCTCCACCAGAAAGAGTAGTTACCTTATGGGTAATTCGGTCAGCTAACCCTACTCTAGTAAGCATTTCCTCAGCTTTTTCTAAAGCGAATCTGCGCGACATACCTGCAATAATTGCCTGCATGGCCACATTTTCAACCGTAGAAAACTCTGGGAGCAGATGGTGAAACTGAAAAACAAAACCTACGCTGCGACTACGAAAATAGGCTTTTTCCCCATGATTCATGCTTTCCAAGCTTTTTCCATCAAAAAGTATTGTTCCAGCACTAGGAATATCAAGAGCGCCCATAAGATGCAAGAGGGTAGATTTGCCTGAACCTGAGCTACCAACTATAGAAACAGCCTCTCCAGCACCTATTACTAGATTGATATTCTTGAAAATTTCTAAACTTTTTCCAGCATCAAAAAAAATTTTATCTACATTTTGAAATTCATATAAATTTTTATTTTTATTCATACCGCAAGGCCTCTGCTGGTTCTAACCGAGCCGCCTGACGTGCTGGGTAAATGGTAGCCAAAAAACATAAAAGCATAGCACATGCTCCCACAAGCAATGTATCTGACCATGTGAGCAAAATTGGTAAATGATCTATAGTATATACCCCTTGAGGGAGTTTTATGAATTGATATTTTTTAAGCAAGACAGCAAGGCCAATGCCTAAAACATATCCCAACAACGTGCCCACAAAGCCAATGATGGTACCTTGCAAAATAAAAATGCGTCGTATCATACCTTGTGATGCGCCCATGGACATGAAAATGGCAATATCTCGAGTTTTTTCCATTACCATCATCACTAACGTTGTCACTATAGAAAATGAACCTATAAGCACAACCATGGCAAGCAAAATAAACATGCCAATTTTTTCAAGCTGTAACGCTGCGAAAAGATTAGCATTCATCTCCATCCAATGTCGCACATAATACGGAGATCCAAGTGTAGCTGCCACGTTTTCTGCTACGTTATCAGCACCATACAGGTCTTTTACCATAAGTTCAATACCTGTAATACGCTTTTCTGGCAAACCGAGTACATTACGCGCTGCATCAAGAGACACAAAGGCCAAGGAGGCATCGTATTCATACATACCGGTTTTAAATATACCCACCACAGCAAAGGGACGAATGCGTGGGGTAAAGCCCTTAGCGGTAGCTTCACCAGAAGCGGTGAGCAAATTTACGCGACTGCCCATGCCAAGGCCAAGGCGCTTTGAAAGCTCATGCCCTATGACAATACCCTGAGGCCCGCCATCTTTTTTACCTTCTATTACAGAATCTAAAGCTTCTACCGATCCTGCGCGCATATTTTGCAAAATAGAAAGCACCTTAGGAGCAGTTTTAGGATCAATGCCCCGCAAGATAAGGCCCTTTACCCCTCCTGGGGCAGAAAGCATAACTTCACTATAGATAAAGGGCGTAGCACCCATAATCTCTGGTTCTTTTTCAATTTGTTGTAAAATGCTTTGCGTATCATCAAGGGCGCCTGGAATATGCGACATAATAATGGCATGGGCATTGGCACCTAATATTTTATCACGAATATCAGTAGAAAAGCCATTGTATACACCAAGCACAACCACGAGGGCACCAACGCCCAAAGCCACACCTAGTATAGACATAAGTGAAATAACATAAATAAATGTTTGCTTGCGCCGCGAAAACAAATACCGCAGTGCAACAAAAAGCTCAAAAGCAAAGCATCTATTGTGCTTTTCCATCTATTAGGCCTCAGGCTTAAGCAGCGGAAAGAGTATAACTTCGCGAATAGAAGGCGAATCTGTTAACAACATCACCAAACGATCTATACCAACGCCTTGACCTGCCGCTGGCGGCATACCGTATTCAAGAGCACGCAAGTAATCTTCATCCATACCAAAGGCTTCTTCATCACCAGCTTCTTTTTCACGCATTTGCCCTTCAAAGCGACTACGTTGGTCCATGGGGTCATTAAGTTCCGAAAAAGCATTGGCAATTTCACGACCGGTGATAAAAAGCTCGTATCTGTCGGTAATGCTTGGATCTGCATCATTACGACGTGATAAAGGTGAAATTTCTGTAGGATAATGGTAAATAAAATGTGGCTGAATAAGTTTTGGCTCCACATCAAGGTCAAAAACCTTTGCTTGAAGCTTTTCAAGGCTTTCGCCTTCAACGGCCTTTTCACCGCGGTCACGCACATATTTACGCACCCTCTCATAGTCGGTATAAAAGTCCTTAGTATGACCACCTATTACTTCCAATGATTCATAAAAGGGCAAACGCTTCCACGTGCCTGGGGTTAAGTCTACCTCATGCCCTTGGTAGGTCACCTTTGTACTGCCACAAGCAACTTGTGCCAAGCGCCCAAAAAGTTCTTCCGTTAAATCCATAAGATTTTCAAATGTAGCGTAGGCCCAATAAAATTCACACATGGTAAATTCTGGATTATGCCTTGTGGATATGCCTTCATTACGAAAATTACGGTTAATTTCAAACACCTTTTCAAAACCGCCCACAAGCAAACGCTTTAAATATAATTCAGGTGCAATACGCATAAATAGTTGCATATCTAGCGCATTATGATGTGTGGTGAAAGGACGCGCAGTTGCACCGCCTGCAATGGGCTGCATCATGGGTGTTTCCACTTCAAAAAATCCCTTATCTTCCATAAATCGGCGAAATTCTCTTACAATAAGGGTACGCTTTTGAAAAATTTCACGCGAGCGCGGTGTAACAATTAAGTCTACATAGCGTTGCCTATAGCGCATTTCTAAGTCTTTAAGACCATGATACTTATCTGGCAATGGACGCATAGAGCGCGACAATAAACGCACACTACTACAGTAAAGAGTGAGTTCTCCAGTTTTTGTGCGAAAAAGATGCCCTTCAACCCCTACGATATCACCAATATCAAATTTCTTAAATATGGAATATGCCTCACCAAGGTCTTCTTTTGAAACATAACATTGCATACTTGCGCTTTGATCAAGGATATGAAAAAAGGCAACCTTACCAAAGGAACGCATGGTCATTATGCGCCCTGCAAGACTAAAGCGATGTGTTTCTTTATTTTGCTCAAGGGTTGCTTCATCAAAGTCTGCATTGGAGGTCATAACCTCCTCTATACAGTGCTGTTTTTTGAAGTCATTAGGAAATAGAGCAACACCAGCGTCTAATAAATCACACGACTTTACTACGCGGTTTTTTACCACTTCATTAAGATCATCACGTTCAGCAAAGCTTTCCAACATGGGCGAAAAATACGCTACATGTGGTGATTTGCTACCAATCTTTACAGTTTTACGCTTTTGTTGCTGTTCCTTACGATCCACCCGAAATCTCCTGTGCAGACATATGCCAAAGCAAAAATTTTCCTAACCGCCTGGCAATGTTTATAAAATCTCTAAGTCACGAACAAACCTTTGACTAAACGTCAATTATTTATACGTGCCTATTCTCAAAGAATATTCAGCAATATGCCAAAGTGCAACAAAGGTCAACCATAAGAAATTTTATCTATTTATCCGTTTGTTTTTATCGTAAACAAAATTCATTGTATCAACAACGATACTTGACACCTTGGCACATACCACGCATACATAGATGATGTATCTCAAACGCAATTATAAAAACATCGGACTTTTTTTACTTTTTTGTGGCGTCATTCTTTGGATAGGCCTCACAAGCGAAGAAGGCATTTACCACTGGCAGTGGCAAAGAGCGTTCCGTTATGTTTTACGAATTCGTGAAGGAAACATAGTTCCCGGCCCATTACTACAAGGTTTATGGCTTACCTTACAAATAGTAGGAGTAAGTCTTATACTTTCTCTCTTGCTTGGCCTCCTAGCTGCTATTTTGCGTAAATCACCTTCCTTGGTGGGGCGAGGTATTGCGCATGCGTATGTGGGACTTTTGCGTAATACCCCCTTACTTATTCAGCTTTTTATTATGTACTTTGTACTTGCTGCCGTATTTAATTTAAGCCCTTTTTGGACAGCCGTATGGACTCTTGCGCTATTTGAAGGTTCCTATATGTCCGAAATGTTTAGGGCCGGCATTGAATCTGTACCACAAAATCAATGGGACGCTGCCAAAAGTTTTGGCTTTCCTACTTGGTATATTTTTATGCATATTATTCTTCCGCAAACCATACGTCGCATGCTCCCAAGCCTTACCAACCAAACTGTATCGCTCATTAAAGACTCGTCTCTTGTGAGTGCCATTGCTCTAAAGGATTTAACCATGCAAGCCCAGCTTGTGATTTCGCAAACCTTTCTCTCATTAGAGCTTTGGGTGATGGTGGCGGCTATGTATGTTATCATTACCTTACTTGTTACCATTCCAGCTAAAATCGCTGAGCGTAGTTATGGTTGGAAATGGATGTAAAAAATCTGCACAGACTATCTTCAAGAGTCCTGCACAATTACTTTTTCAGTATAATTTTGTGAAAATTGTAAAAA
>CAYJOQ010000125.1:0-7887 GCA_964371825.1 uncultured Desulfovibrionaceae bacterium | reverse complement strand
GGCATTTGGAGGCAACGTGCCTTTCTGAACAACACATTTTCATGTGTTGTTCAGCCAGACTAATGACAAACCCCACTTTGTGGCGTTTGCGCCGCTATTATCAGCAAAGCTGTCAAGCGGAAAGGCACGAAAATCAATCGTTTAACGACGCAAATAAATTGCGTCTACTCTTGATTTGTCGGTCGCGTTGACTTTGTCAACACTCTCTCTGAACAACACATTTTCATGTGTTGTTCAGCATCAACTAGATAGAATTATACTACGCAACAGTACTTACAGTAAATGATATATGCACAAGCCTTAATATTTTTTGCTTTAGGCTGCTAGCTCGTTATGCATCAGCTAAATAAAATAGGGCCTTACGCAAATATCACGCAAGGCCCATAAAAAGTAATCACAGCTCTTATCACTACAATCAAAATTACACATTCAGCGTTTATGCATAATTTATAGATAATAAAAAATTAAGCAGTAGATGCGCATGTTGCAAAGTTACTGACTAATGGGCGGCGAGTCACTTCCTGCATTTAATAATTCTGCTAAATATTTAGATACAAGATCAAGCTCTTCTTGTGTTACAGCAGGCATATCTAATGGTCTTTCGCTTTCAATACCAATGCCTTCTGCCAAAAGAAAAACAGCTGCAAAAGCCCTACCCATAATAGAAAAAAATCTCCTAGGATCCCAGCCCCTACCCTGTACCCATTGAGCTGCACTTTCTGAATACTTAAAATCAGGTTTGCCATCAACGGTTATAGGGTTTGCTTCTTCTTCCATAGATACAGCCCAAGCTCGAAATTGCGGCAAAAGCTTAATAAACGAGCTAAGCTCTTTATCTTCCATAGGTTTTTGATTGTCATACACACTTTCTGCTCTAGCATCATTTGCAAATGCACTCACAAAAAGCATACTTACAATTAACATCATAATACAAATATAATGCTGTTGATTGTGTTTTGCGTCAGTATAATTACCTAACATATAACCTCTTTACTTTGAACATATTCCATAATTCAAAAAAATGAATTACATTGTATAGATATGCTCAAAGGTATAATTTTTAACGTATTTTTATGGCTATGCCACTGTGTTCATATACCATATTACCAAAGAAATTTCTTAAAATTTACTATTGTGCATCAAAAGGCATTTTCTAATAAGGAACTGCGCTGATTTTATTGAGTCTAGCAATATCATGATACGATTCAATATAGCGCAAAGTTCCAGTTTTACCACGCAAAACCATAGAATGAGTTATGGCATTATGTCCTTTATACTCAACACCACGTAAAAAAGTTCCGCCAGAAATGCCCGTAGCAGCAAAAAAACATTCATCTGAGCGCACAAGGTCATTTACTGTTAAAACTTCACGCACATCAATACCAGCTTCGGTAATAGCTTCTTTTTCTACATATGATTGAGGATCAAGACGCGCTAAAATTTGACCACCAAGTCCTCTAATGGCACAAGCTGCAAGCACACCTTCAGGAGTGCCGCCTGTGCCCATCATGATATCAACTTCAGAACGAGGATCAACTGCCATGAGCGCTCCGGAAACATCTCCATCGGTATGCAATTGAATACGTGCACCTGATTTACGAATTTCCCTAACAAGTTCTTCATGACGAGGTTTATCAAGCACAAAAACTACCAAGTCTTGCACAGATTTACCAAGAGCTTTGGCTACATTTTGTAACGTAACACATACAGGAGCATCAATATCAATAACGTTAACCGCTTCACGAGGAACCACAAGTTTTTGCATATAAAAACTTGGGCCAGGGTTAAACATGGTACCAAGAGGAGAAACACCCACAACAGAGATGGCATTAGGGCGACCAAAGGCTAATAAACTAGTGCCTTCTACAGGATCTACAGCCACATCAACATGTGGCCCCTTACCTGGGCCAACAATTTCGCCATTGCGTAACATAGGCGCATGGTCTTTTTGCCCTTCGCCGATGATTATTTTTCCTTGAACATTAAGTGACCTAAAAGTATTGCGCATGGCATCAACAGCAGCTCTATCACCTGAATCTTTATCACCACGTCCAAGCCACCGTGCTGAAGCAAGCGCTGCAGCTTCAGTTATACGTACAAAATCAAGGGCTAGATTTTTTTCTGGAATTTCAACTGCCATATTTCCTCCAAGAAAATACTTTTCAATAAAGATTCAACTTATCCTACTAAAACAATGTTTTAATACACAAACAAACGTTTAAAAACATTGTGAGTTTACTCTGCCTAAATATAAAAAGCAAAGTATATTATGTGCAAAATTTTAATTTTTTGCACTTTCAATACATGCAAAAGCTTCATGATTATGAATTGATTCCATACTTTGCACTTCAACTTTAAACCAATCAACATATTCATGATCGCTAAGACGTAGCGCAGCAGCACGCACCACATCCTCTACAAAGGAAGGCTTATCAAAAGCTTGCTCTGTAACAAATTTTTCATCTTCTCGTTTAAGAAGGCTATATACAGGCGAAGAACCTGCAGCCTCTCCAATCTCTACAAGTTCCTCAATCCAAAAAAAACTTTTCATCCTCACGGCCATGCGTACCAAGGTTCGCTGACTATGGGCACCTTCATCACTAATGGCTTTTGAACACGGACAAACACTCATGACAGGCACTTCTACTTCAAGTAAAAATTCAGGCTTAGTGTCTGCCATATCGCCAGTTAATGTGCATTGATATGCAACAAGACCGCTAGCTTTGGAAACGGGTGCTTTTTTACGTAAAAAATACGGAAATTTGAAGTGAATATAGGCTCTTCTAGCTTCAAGACGATCTTTAACATTTTCTAATAATCTTTTAAGAGAGGCATAATCTAATTCCTCATCCCACTCTTCAAGGGCTTCCACAAAACGGCTCATATGCGTCCCTTTAAATGCAGAAGGCAATTCAACCCCCATATCTACCTTGGCTACAGTATGCTGTGTGCCGCAAGCCCTATCACGTACAAGCAGAGGAATTTCTAAATTTTGTACACCTACGCGATCTATACGCATGGGAACTAATGCCGGACGGTTTTGTACATCTTCCATTAGACTAAATCCTGACCCGTTGTTGTCATTGAAAAAGCTCCGTGTTTTACACCTCGTGCAGAAAGTAAGCGTTTTGCAAGATTATCTACACGTTGGGCTGTGCCTTTAAGCACCAATACTTCAAGGCAGTTATGATGGTCAAGATGCACATGTAAGGTGGTTATAATACAATCATGCTCTTCATGCTGAATAGCCATAAGACGTTTTGAAATATCATTTTTATGATGATCGTAGATAAGAGTTAGTGTTCCTGCAATGGTATCATCAGCCCTTGTCCAAGCATCTTCTACCAAGGCTTTACGAATTAAATCACGTATGGCTTCTGAGCGGTTAGAGTAGCTATTACGCGCACAAAGAGTATCAAAAGAGTTTAAAAGCTTGGTATCTAGCGAAACACCAAAGCGTGTAGTTTTCGGCATACATTTTTCCATAGCTTTAAGGGTATATTTCCCATACGTGTACAGTAACTGGAACAGGTTGTGCATAAATAGGCTCAATTGTAGCCTCATACACTCTGTGCGCATACCAACGCCTACGCAGCAATTCTGCTCGAAAAAATTCATACACAGATCGACAAGGTTCGGCAATCCACGCCCTTCCTCCTTGTGCAAGAACTTTTTCAATAAAATTAAGTACAGGTTGTACAAAGCGACGTTCATACATAATATCTCCGCCCCACAAAAAATCAATACTATGTGGAATAATAGCAGGATATCGCCAATCCATAACTGTCCATAAAGGCTGCGAAACGTGATTTACTACGGCATTTTTTTGTGCAAAAACTAAGGCCTCTTCTTCATAATCCATGCCCAAAACCTTGGCACCAAGGCTTTGTCCCACAAGAGAGGTAAGCCCAAGCCCACACCCCATATCTATGCATTTTTTTTGCGTAATGCGCTCTTTTTGCGACCAAAGCCATTGACTTAATGCAATACTAGAAGGCCAAAGCTCTGTCCAATATGGTAAGCGCTCATCATCAAAATTCATTGCCTGCGTTTGTGTTGCACTATCTGCATGTTCTGTCATAGAGTCCCAAAGATCTTCTAGGTTAGCCGCTCTATGCAGTTCAAAACGTTGTTCACAAACATCCACATAAACAATGGGCGTATATGCAGTTAAAGGCACAGTCATAAGCCTTTTTCCATCACAAAATTATATTTTTTATATACAAAAAAAGTACACATAATCCACAGCAATATATCTATTCTTTCTGTGAAGAGCAAGGGTAATTTTTTTAAAAATATCCTATAAATACAACACAAAAGAGCATAAGAAATAATTTTTAATTAAGGGTATTTTCTCTTCTTGTTTCTTAGGCTTGCATCTGCTACACATGAGCAATATTATTTGGGAGAAACTTCATGGAGTTTACTTTTTTTGATATTGCTATCGTTTTAATTTTAATAATTTTTGCAATTCGTGGCTTTGTTACAGGTTTTTGTAAAGGTTTTTTTGGTATTGTTGGTTTTATTGGTGGACTATGGATTGCGTATATATACTACCAAGATTTAAGCCCATATTTTGGATTTATACACAGCGAGGCTTGGCGTAATATAGGGGCCTATGTTTGTATTTTCTTGTTCATAAACATCATAACATCATGCTTAGCACATGTATTAAAAGGCTTGTTAGGGCTTATGCTTTTACCATGGCTTGATATGCTTGTGGGCCTTTTGCTTGGATTGTTAAAAGGCTTTTTATTGGCATCCTTACTTGCTTTTGTAGCGCAAAACTTTTTTTACGACAGCATACAAGGCTCAATGACGCTTCCGCATCTTAATATGGCAATGGAATATATACGCAATATGCTTCCACCTGACATTGTAAATCTTCAACTATAACTTTAAGGATACACATGAATACCCCTGCATTAGAACGTTTACAATCTGTAATTAACGAACTTCTTGGTCCCAATGGTTGTAATTGGGACAAAGAACAAACCCCAGAATCTTTGGCAGACTATGTTATTGAAGAAAGCCATGAGCTTGTAGAAGCCATTCGTTCGGGTAGTAGTAAGGATGTGTGTGAAGAACTTGGAGATGTGGCTTTCTTATTACTTTTTATTGCCACACGTTATGCTGAAAAAGGTGAATTTACCCTTGAAACAGCTCTAAACTCCAGTGCAAACAAAATGATACGCCGCCATCCACATGTATTTACTGATACAACCTTTGAAAATATGGATGAACAACTGAAAGCATGGGAAAGTATTAAGCGAGCTGAAAAGCAAGAAGAAGACGGAAAACCCGTAGGTATTTTTGACTCCTTGCCACGCAGCCTTCCTTCCTTAATTAAGGCTTATCGAATTCATTCAAAAGCTGCCAGAGTGAATTTCACTTGGCCTGAAGAAGCAGATGTTGAACAGCAAGTTGAAGCAGAATGGTTAGAGTGGATTGACGTAGCACAGGGAAATGATCAACAAGCGCAAAAACATGAACTTGGCGATATGCTTTTTACCTTGGTTGAACTTGGTAGACGCAAAGGAATAAAGGCCAGCGAAGCCCTTGACTATAGCACACAACGTTTTTTAGCACGTTTTGCAGGCATGGAAGCTCTTGCCCGTGAACGTGGCCTTGACTTTGCTGCTTTAAGCCTTGATGAAAAAGATGACCTTTGGAATGAAGTTAAAGCTGCCGAGGCTTTAGAAAAAAATCCTTAAACATACCACATTATACATAATCTTAGTGGCATAAGGAGGGAGCATGTCTCAAAAAAATGAACACGATGATACCATGGTATACGATGCAGATACCCAAGAAAATACCGATAAAAATCTTCACGATCAATCAGAAGCAATACCCGCACAAGCAACTCCCAAAAAAATAGGATTTCTTGGTCGTAGGGGCACTGCTCCCATTAAAACTACTTCTATGCATGCGGAAGGTACAGAATATTCTGAACTTGGCGCTCCTACAAGCAGTGCTAAAGCACCTATGCATCAAGCAGGTTCTATTGATCAGCCACATAACGCAGAAAATGCCTCAGCAAATACGCCACAAGAACCTAAGGCCGGTATTGCGGTAAAGGTTTTTACCGGCATGAGTGCCGTAGGCCCCATAAGCCTTTTATTCTTACTCACCGTACATTCGTTGGCAAGCATACTTCTTCCTTCTGTGTATTTCCCTCAAGAAATAACAACTCTTACAGCCTACGAAGCCATGAAAAATTCCGGTCAATGGCTTCTTGGTGACCCAGCTCTTGGAATAAGTTTTCCTGCGTATTATTGGTTTATGAGCCTTATTGATTTGCTCCCCATACCTCGTGAGCTGTTACTGCCCATAATAAGTAGCTTAACTGCACTTATAGCCCTGCTTGGCACATATTTTCTGGGAATGTCGGCAAAGCTTGGTAAGGATATAAGTTTCGCAGCGGGCCTTATTTTACTTGCCAGTCCACTTTTCATGCTTGCAAGTCATATGATTTCACCACATATGTTTACCATGGGCCTTACATGTTTTGCCCTTGCCTTTCTAATCAAAGGATGGACAGCAAATTCTGCTGTCATATCATTTATTTTGGGTTTTAGCTGTACTGCTCTTGCTACACTCAGTGGCGGTATAGTGCCCCTTTGTATCATATTACTAAGTAATGTGGCGCTTATACTTTGGCGTACAACCTTTCGTAGAGCACATCAGCTAGATGCAGTTATTGGTTTTGCTGTACTTGTATTGTTGCTTTCTCTCTGGTTTGTTGCCATTATTCTTACCGGTGGTCAGCAAGCTGGATACATGAAGGGCCTTGTAGATTCTATGATAATGCCTTTTATGCCTCCGTATTGGCCGCTAAAACCCACATGGCATAGTGCTCTAAGCATTATAGCCATAGGTTTTTTACCATGGATTTTAGCCCCCTTTATGGTTTCATGGTTTACTGTTCTTAAAAATGCATGGACAAACCTTAAGGCCTCACGCAAAGAGCACTCAGGGGTTGCATGGCTGTATATTTCAACCACTGTAGGCATTGCTTTATATATTCTTTGTGCTTTTCAAGATCATTTTGCTGCCCTCACCCTACTGCCTTTATTGGCACTACTTTTAGCAAAGTGCATTTGTAATTTTCAAGCGGTTTCCAGCAAAATATTTACCATTGGCATAGTGCTATGCTGCCTTATTATAGGCGTTGCTAGCACAGTGCTCAGCATTGGTGCCGCAGCCCCGTGGTGGGAACCCTTCATCAGCACAGAACAAGGCGCTGCTATTCGCTTAATAAAAGGCCTTCCATTAGTATCAGCAGTACTTCTTATAGGGGCTGCAATTTTAATAAAGTTTACCAATGCAGCCTTTAGCCGCGGAACATTACTCGTTGTTAGTCTTATGGCACTTATTCTCGTACAACCCATGACCATGATTGTAGCTCCATCACTCAATGGAACGTGCGCAATACAACATCCTCAGGGAACGGGAATATTTGTACTGCCTTATGGCCTTGGGGCACACCCGGCTATAATGCACCCCATAGACAGTATTCCTGTGGCACCATTACCACAGACGGAAGAAAAAACACTTGAAAGTCCTTCTGATACGGCTCCTGAGATACAAACTCAAGAGCACAGTGCTCCCCAAGAAGGCACTACAAAAATACAAGAACCTGCAGAAACCATTGAAACTTTAGATAAAGAAATCGTACCTTCTGATAATGACGCAGAAAATACGCCAAATGTACCGCAAGAAACACAAGAACAAAGAGAAGAGCCTGCGCAATCTTTATAAAAATTATTATAAATAAACATCAAGAAAATCCACTAATTACGCTACATATGTATAATTAGTGGATTTTCTTATATTTGCAAATATGACTATTTGCGTTATATGTACTACTTAGTCGGTACTGAA
>CAYJOQ010000124.1:0-7981 GCA_964371825.1 uncultured Desulfovibrionaceae bacterium | reverse complement strand
GAAAAGCATATAAAAATATGCTTTTCATTTCCGTTTTATGAGATTATGCAAAATACTCTTTGCAGAAAATGTTGTTAATCATCACGTGTATATTGTATAATTCTTTTGCAAGAACTATACAAAAAGTTTAAAATAATCAATGGTCTTCTTTAATCCTTCTTGCAATGGTACCACAGGCTCCCAGTCAAGCTTTTCTTTAGCTAAGGCAATATTTGGCTGACGCTGTTTTGGGTCATCTGCAGGAAGAGGCTCACAAATAATTTTTGACTTACTGCCAGTTAATTCCACAACCTGCTCTGCCAATTGTCTAATGGTAAATTCGCCGGGATTACCCATATTCATGGGGCCAGTAAACTCTGCAGGCGAAGCCATAAAGCGCACCATAAGCTCCACAAGATCAGAAACATAACAAAATGAGCGAGTCTGGCTGCCATCTCCATAAATGGTGATATCTTTATTTTGCAAAGCTTGCATAATAAAATTTGAAACTACGCGCCCGTCATTAGGGTGCATGCGTGGGCCATAGGTGTTAAAGAGTCGCCCCACCTTAATAGGTAAATTATGCTGCCTATAGTAGGAGAAAAATAAAGCCTCAGCGCAGCGCTTGCCTTCATCATAACATGCGCGAGTACCAATGGGGTTCACATGCCCCCAATAGCTTTCTGGCTGCGGGTGCACTGCAGGGTCGCCATACACTTCGGATGTAGAGGCTTGAAAAATACGCGCCTTAAGCCTTTTGGCAAGTCCAAGGGTATTTATGGCTCCGTGTACGCATGTTTTTATGGTTTGTACCGGATCGTGTTGGTAGTGAATGGGCGAAGCTGGACATGCGAGGTTATAAATTTCGTCCACTTCTACATACAAAGGAAATGTTACATCATGACGCATAAGTTCAAAACACTTATGGTCTAATAAATGCTCTACATTTTGACGAGAACTGGTGAAAAAATTATCTATGCAAACAACTTCATGACCGTCTGCCAATAATCGTTCACAAAGATGTGACCCCACAAAACCTGAGCCACCTGTTACCAAAACGCGTTTACGCAAGTGCATACAAGCTCCTTATAAAAACATTTAGAAGCCAGCCATACATATTTTTAGTTTTTTGCAAGCTAACATCCTTTGTTTTTCTGTCAAAAACTTCATTCTTAGACACAAAAACCACTCTGTGCTCGCAATAATTCCCAGTGTAATGCTATATGCATAGCCCCAAAGCTTTTATCTATAATTTTAAAGCATAAAAAAGTTATATAAAATCTTCTGTCGCACAAAGCAAATAAAAAAATCTCAAAGGAGCACATAGTATAACGGCACACAAAATTTTTCTCACAGAAAAATTTTGTTAGTCAACACGTGAAAAACAGATGCAATAGTGTCGATAAATTGCCAAAAAATCGCATTACATGCTTTATTTTCGGCAATTTACCTATAACATATTAAGGTGTGAATGCCTGTAATTACAATTGTCTGTATAGTTTTTCAACGTCGACTAGTATAAAAATTACCCAAAAACAAAAAATACCACCCTGTAGACTTGCGTGTTTTTGCCGCTCTTGCTATGAACTTGGTATGTCAAAATCAATTGCTATATTCCTTCCCCCCATGCAAAGCATTAGTGGGGGTTTTGCCGTAATTGTTCAACTGGGCAACCATCTTGCCGCAGCAGGGCACGATGTATGCTTCGTTATTCGTGAATACGATGTTCCTTACACCAGCTATGCAGACCTTGACCAAATTTCTTCGGTTAAAGTTAAGCAATGGGCTGATGTGGAGCTTAGCCCCAATCATGTGTGGATTGTGCCAGAAGGCTGGAGCAATGCTCTCACATTGGGTATTAATGCCGGAGCTCGCTGCATCGTTTATATGCAAAACTGGGCCTTTGCCTTGCGAGCATTGCCCAACAATACCCGTTGGGATCAGTTACCGGTAGATTTTTTACATATTTCAGAACCAGTTCGTTGGTGTCTTGAGAAAATTACGTCAAAAAACGGGCCCATATTACGTCCTGGTGTTGACACCACCCTCTTTTCTCCGCCTCCATTAGAAGATTTACAAAGTCCTGTTGATGGTGCTTTACGTATAGCGTGGATGCCACGTAAAAATAAAGTCATTGGCGAGCAAATACAAGATGCTCTTATGCAGCGCCTTGCACACACTCACCCAAAAATACGCATAGAATGGGTTGAAATACATCGTCTTGTACATGAAGATGTAGCGAAAACATTACGCTCTTGTCATATATTTCTCTCTACAGGTTTTCCTGAAGGCTGTCCTTTGCCTCCCCTTGAGGCCATGGCCTCTGGATGTCTTGTTGTGGGCTTTGCAGGCCTTGGCGGCTGGGACTATATGCGTCAAATAGCACTTCCCGAAGAAGATACATCCTTCTTAGCTAATCCCACATGCCCTTTACGCAACGTGCCTTTTGAAGGTAACGGACTATATGTGCCTGATGCTGACGTTCTCGGGGCAACCTTAGCCCTTGAACAAGCTTGTAAGCTTTTAAAAACGGGCGGACAAACACTTGCTCATGTGCGTAAAAACCTTGCAACTACAGCAAATAGTTATGCAAATGAAGCATTAGAAAAGAACCTGAGCGAACTTTTGCCCTTTTTCACAGCTTAAAGAATATGTCGCATAAAAAAATCATACGTCCTGCACCGCAAGGGGAAGCCTTAGCCCTTTGCGGTGTAGATAGCCATGCCCACCTAGATTCAAGCCAATTTGACCTTGACCGTGAAGAGGTTTTACAGCGTGCCAAAGAGTGCGGCATTGCACATATAGGCAATGTGTTTGTAGGATTAGATAACTATCTTGCTCGTAAATCCTATTTTGACCAACACCCCGAAGTATTTTTTTTGCTAGGTGTACACCCATGTGATGCCATGGATTGTAATGACCATTGCCTTGAAGGCATGAAGGCTGCGTTTGTACATGAACCCCGTTTACGGGCCGTGGGCGAAATCGGCTTAGATTTTTATTGGGATTCATGCCCCAAGGATATTCAAATGCAGGTGTTTATTGCACAATTATCCATGGCAAAAGAACTTAATAAACCAGTCGTCATCCATTGCCGCGACGCCATGGAAGCAACCCTTGCCATCTTAGAAAAAGAAGGATTTAAAGACTATCCTTTACTTTGGCATTGTTTTGGCGGCAATGTGCAAGAAGCCAAGCGTATCATCCATAACGGCTGGCATATTTCCATTCCGGGCCCAGTTAACTATCCTAAAAATACTTCTTTACGAGAAGCCGTAAAGTATATTCCCACAGACAAGCTTATGCTTGAAACTGATTGCCCCTATCTTTCGCCCAATGAATGGCGGGGAAAACGCAATGAGCCAGCCTTTACAGTATTTACCGTAAAAGCTATGGCTAAGGAAAAAAACATGGCCCCAGAAGATCTTTGGCGTATCTGTGGCACCAATGCCATCAACTTCTTTGACATTACACCAGCAACGCCACAAGAATGAAAACAATGTTCACTACCCCTTGACTTTTGTTGTTAAGTTAGCAACCTTTTTCATAAGAATAGTTCCTCAACGTTAAGGAGACATATATATGCAACAAGCCTTTAAACTAGCCATTGGGCATTGCAAAACACTCTTGCGCAATGGATATGACGCCCATATCATCAATGCTTCTCTCCAAAAAAAACTTTTATCAGAAAATAGTCCTTATCATTTAGATATTGCTGTTGAACCTGACTATGCAACCCTTATTAAACTTTTTACCAATATTTCACCATCAGAAAAAGAAGGTTATGTTGCTTGTATCAAAGAAGAAGAGGTAACAGTACACCTATTTCCTTTACAATCTGAAGACGCAGCCCACCCTGAACGAGCCCTTTTGCGCATTGCTCCGCGCATGGTAGAAAACTTTAATTTTGCCGAACGCATGAGTAAGCATTTAACAAATTTCCGCTCCAATGAGAGCGAACATGCCTACCTTGGTTTTGAAGATTTTGAAAAAGGGTATATATGTTTTGCCGGCCTTCCCGATGAAATTTTACGCCAAAATTATCTTTTAGCCATACGTGCCTTGCGTTTTGCCGCTAATAATGACTTGCCCATTGAGCCTAATACCTGGGTTGCCATTGTACGCGCAAGTTCACGGGTGCTTGATTATGTTCCCATGGTTGAAATTATGGATGAATGGCATAAGGTTAGCGCTAAAAACATGTGGAAATTTGTGCTTTTGCTGCATCAAGCGCATATTTTACAAGGCCTTATTCCCGAAGTAGCTTCACTTACGCGTATAGTGCAGCGCAAAAATGATGATCAACCAGAAGAAATCAACGCCTTTGAACATACCATTGCCTGCATGAAGTGCTACGCTGAAGATGAATTTTGCTATGATTGGCTAGGCACCTTAGCCATGCTCTTTCACAATGTGGGCAAGTTGTATACGGCTGAATATTTCGACGGCATTTGGACCTTCTATCAACACCATAGGGTAGGCTCCAAAGTAACTCGTAAAATTTTGCGCCGATTGCATTTTTCTACAGAAGATATTGATATTATATGCCATCTTGTACGTCATCATATGCGTTTTCGCTTTATGCTTACTGACAGAGGCATTCGCCGCTTTAAAGCTCTTGACGAATACCCACGCCTCATTGAAATGACAAAGGCAGACATCAAAGCTCGAGATGGTGGATATACATATTTTAATCATAATATGAAATATTTAGAACGTGCTGAAACACCTGAACAAATGCTAGAGCCACTTTTAAACGGCAATGAAATTATGCATCACACAAGCCTACCCCCCGGACCTACCATTGGTCTTTTGCGCGAGGCTTTATTGCAGGCACAAATTGCAGGCGAAGTAGAAAATGCTGAAGATGCCGTAGCCTTTGTAAAAATATACGCACAAAAAATGTAGGTTACATGCATTTTACAAAACAATACCACTGCAAGGCATTTTTGCCTTGCGGTGCACATATATGCTTATGATTGATATTTTAAATATGAGCTTTCCCGAGCTACAAACCTTTATGCACGAACTTGGTGAGCCAAAATTTCGTGCAGTGCAAGTGTGGCAATGGCTTTGGCAAAAAATGGCTAAGGACTTTGCAAGCATGACCAATGTTTCTAAGGCCACCAGAGAAAAACTTGCTGCATGTGCACATATTACTTGGCCAACAGTGACCACTGTTGCAAAAAGCAAGGACGGAACTACCAAGTTTTTACTCACCTTAGCTGACGGTGCACAAGTAGAAACTGTACTTATACCTTCTGAGTCGCGTGAAGGTGCTGTGCGCTTAACGCAATGCCTTTCTTCACAAGTAGGCTGTGCTATGGCGTGTACGTTTTGCAGTACTGGCAGCATGGGCTTTGAACGCAACATGACCCATGCTGAGATTCTTGGTCAGGTGCTTGTGGCCAGAGATTATCTTGGTGACACACGGCCAGATCATCCCAAATTACGCAATCTTGTTTTTATGGGCATGGGCGAACCATTACTTAACCTGAAAGAAATGATGCGCTCTTTACACAGTCTTAATGATGACCACGGTTTAAATTTTTCTCCAAGGCGTATCACGGTATCTACCTGCGGCATTGAGAAGGGTCTGCGTGAACTTGGTGAATGTGGCCTTGCGTATCTGGCCATATCCTTACACGCTCCTAACCAAGCATTACGCGAAAAAATTATGCCAAAAGCCGCTCGCTGGCCTCTTGAAAGCCTTATGGCCAGCCTAGCTACGTATCCACTCAAAACGCGCGAACGCATTACTTTTGAATACCTAATGCTTGGCGGCATAAATGACGGCCTTGAACATGCAAAAGAGTTGGTGCGCCTTGTATCACAAGTAAAAGGTAAATTAAACCTTATAGTATATAACCCTGCTGAGGGAGCTCCTTACAAAGCACCTTCTCATGAGCAAGTGCTTGCCTTTGAGCACTATCTTTGGGATAGAAATATTACAGCTATTATTCGTAAAAGTAAGGGACAAGATATTCAAGCAGCTTGCGGACAACTTAAGGCTGCACACAACACTATAACCGCATAATAGAGGACTAGCATGAAGTATGACCTATTAGTACACGTAGATTTAGCAGATGCTGCACGTATGGGCATGGCTCTTACAAACATTAGCAACTATAATAAAGCCTTACCTAACGAAGAATACAGTGTAGTTGTGCTTGCCAATGCTGGAGCAGCCCCCTTCATGAAGCGTGAAGATAATCCTCATGTGCAAAGCATGAGCGACCTTGCCGCCGAAGGTGTTAGCTTTCGCGTATGCCAAAATGCTATGAATAAAGCTGGTATAGTTAAAGAAGACTTACTGGATTTTGTAAATATTGTGCCCGCAGGCATTGTAGAAATTGTTGATCGCCAACGTGACGGTTTTGCATATATTAAGCCTTAGTATAATCTCACAAACATATACAGCTATACATTTTTAATATCTTGGTGGCTTTATATAACTCGCTACATCAATGGATATTCTTGCAGGAAGGGGGCTAGACCTCCTTCCTCTATCATGTGCATATAATTATTTTTTGGAGTGCTTGTGTCTGCTTATACCAATTCTTCCATCCCCCCTATCGCCATAGTGGGCGGTGGCCTTGCCGGTTGTGAATGCGCCCTAACCTTAGCAAGGCTTGGCTTATCAGTGCACTTATTTGAACAAAAGCCTGTAGCCATGTCGGCTGCGCATCATATGGACAAACTCAGCGAGCTCGTTTGTTCAAATTCCTTGCGCTCCAACGAACTTGCCTCTGGTATAGGCCTTTTAAAACAAGAAATGCGCGAGATGCACAGCCCCTTTATGGCCTTTGCCGACGCATGTGCTGTGCCAGCCGGCAAAGCTCTTGCGGTAGACAGAGAGCTTTTTGCAGCATCTGTTACTGAGGCTATAGAAAAAAATCCACACATCACCCTCTTTAGGCAACAAATACAAAGCCTTAAAGATGAAACCCTTAGTCCATACGAACATATTGTTATTGCGGCAGGGCCCCTTGCTTCAGATTCTCTTGCGGCATCATTAGGAGAATATATTGGTGAAAAGTCATTATATTTTTACGATGCCATTGCTCCCATAGTCAGCGCAGAATCATTAGATAAAAACATAATTTTTCGAGCTTCACGCTATCAAGAACCAGAAGAGGGCGCCATAAGCGGCGAATATCTGAATTGCCCCATGGAAAAAGATGCATACCTTGCTTTTTATGAAGCCTTATTGGAAGCAGAAAAAGTTGGCACCAAGGATTTTGAAAAAGAGATACATTTTGAAGGGTGTATGCCTATTGAAGCTCTTGCCGAAAGAGGCGTGCGCACCCTAACCTTTGGGCCCTTTAAGCCTGTTGGATTTGTAGACCCACGATCGGGTCGACGCCCTTATGCCATTGTACAGTTACGAACAGAAAATCTCAACGAATCTATGTATAACCTTGTAGGGTGCCAAACAAAACTCACATATAAAGCTCAAGACACCATTTTTCGCCTTATTCCCGGATTAGAACAGGCAGAATTTATACGCTATGGCAGTATGCACCGTAATACATATGTTAATGCGCCCAAGGTCTTGGATGAAAATCTTTGTTTACAAATATCCCAACCTTCAAAGCGCATTCGTCTTGCCGGACAAATTACCGGAGTTGAAGGGTACGTGGAATCAGCTGCCTGCGGACTTTGGGCAGCATTACTCATCTATACCGAAATACACGGCAAAGAACTACACGCACCGCCTGTAGAAACTGCCCTTGGGGCTCTTTTGAACCATTTACGCATGCCGGTAAAAAAATTCCAGCCGTCCAATGCGCACTTTGGCTTAATGCCAGAACTTGGCGAAAGAGCTAAGAAAAAAGAGCGTAAAGCCTTATATAGCCAGCGTGCACGTGAAGCCTTTGCTCAATGGCTTAACAAGCAAGAAGACATTATTCGAAATGTTTAACGAAAATGAACTTCCGTTATTACTAAATAGTCAGCACTGAAAAACCATGCAACCATTGTAATTACAAACACTCACATA
>CAYJOQ010000123.1:0-7994 GCA_964371825.1 uncultured Desulfovibrionaceae bacterium | reverse complement strand
CTGTTTTTCACGTGCCGACTAATTCTTTTCTGCAGGAAAATACTCTCGAGTATTATTAGCATATTTTACCAATGCAAGCATAACAGGCACTTCTACAAGCACTCCCACTATGGTCGCAAGAGCTACAGGGCTTGCAGCGCCAAAAAGTGCAATGGCAACAGCAACAGACAATTCAAAAAAGTTTGATGCGCCAATCATTCCTGCAGGTGCCGCAATACTATGCGGTAAGTGCATATGCTTTGCAGCTCTATATGCTACAAAAAAGATCAATACCGTTTGTATAATTAAAGGAATGGCTATCAACACAATATGCAAGGGATTTTCTAAAATAACATTACCTTGAAAGGAGAAAATCAATATTAACGTAAGCAAAAGACCTATAATAGTACTGTTTCCAAATCGTGGCACAAACTTTGTTTCATAAAAATCAAGGCCTTTTTTCTTCACAACCATATGTCGCGTGATGACTCCACCAAGCAATGGAATAACGACAAAAAGAACCACAGATAATAATAGTGTATCTAAAGGAACACTAACGCCACTCACATTAAGTAAAAAAGCTACAATAGGAGCAAAGGCCACCAAGATTATAAGGTCATTAGTAGCAACTTGTACAACAGTATACGCGGCATCTCCCTTGGTCAAATGACTCCAAACAAATACCATGGCTGTACAAGGCGCAGCCCCAAGAAGCACTGCACCAGCAAGATAGTCTTTTGCAAGCTCAGGAGAAATAAATGCTGAAAATAACACCTCAAAGAAAAACCATGCGATGACAAACATGGTAAAAGGCTTGATAAGCCAATTTGTTACCCATGTAAGAAACAATCCCTTAGGATTTTTACCCACATTTTTGATGCTTTGAAAATCTACCTTAAGCATCATAGGATAAATCATCACCCATATAAGCACAGCAATGGGAATAGAAATATTTGCATACTCAAACGTGTTTAAGATAGCTGGAATGCTGGGCATAAATTTGCTGATTAAAATTCCCACAAGCATGCAAAGCGCTACCCATACAGTTAAATGACGTTCAAAAAAGCTCATTCCTGAGTGTTTTTCTTGTTTCATGACTCATCTCTGTTTTATAAATTTAAATATATCAATTTGTTTTTTTAAAAAAAATTACTTCACATATAGAGAAGGAATATATCCTTTTACCGCTGTATAATTTTCAAAATGTTTTCTTGCATTTTCAATACCTTCTTCGCAAAGGCAATAAAAGATCATTTTTCCTTCTTTTCGACTTTGCACAATTTCAGCATCACATAAAATTTTCATATGATGTGAAAGCGTTGGTTGCCCTATAGACATAGGCTCAAGCAACTCACAAGCACATCGTTCACCATGTTGTAAAAGTTGCAAAATAGCCAAACGATTTGGATCGCAAAAGGCTTTAAAAATTCGAGCAACTTTTTCTTCGGTCATAGTTTTTCCTTACATTATAATTTTCCTAACACCTGCTCAAAATCCAACTACCGCACACTATACAGTGTGTCAATAGGTTACATATATCTTTTTTGATGTTGACATTCATTTCCAAGCATTATATTTATTGCTCAGCAGCGTTACAAGTCGATATTTTTTAATATTTGTAGGTAAAATTTTAACTGCGTTGTTATAGTTAATGTATTTTTTTGTTTTTAATTAAATACATTTTTTTTCGCCCACCTATAATTGTCACAATTTCTCCATGGGAAAGGGAAGATACCATGAGAAAAATACACATCTAACATTTTTATTTATCATTTTACTTGGAGGATTTATGAAAAAGAAAATTGCATGCTTAGCACTTGCTGCAGGGCTTGTGTGGGGATGCGTAACTGAATCACATGCTGTAGACTTTAAAGTTCAAGGCGAATGGTTTATGGGTTACGGCGGTGTAAACAGTACGTTAAAAGACGATAACAATGGTAATAACGATGATTTCCAAGCTTTACAACGTCTTCGTTTACAATTAGAAGCCATTGTATCTGAAAATCTTTCTGGAACTTTACAAATTCAAATGGGTGACACCAAATGGGGTCAAGCCAGTAATGATGGTGATACTATCGGCGGAGCTTTAGGTTCAGACGGTAAGATTGTTGCCGTTCGTAGTGCTTATATTGATTGGTATTTGCCAAGCACTGAGCTACAATTCCGCATGGGTATTCAAGGCCTTGCAACGCCCAATGCTGCTGGTGGCTCAGCGATTTTAGATGACCAAGTAGCTGCCATTGTAGCTAACTATCGCATTAGTGATATGGCAAGCATAACCACTTGGTGGGCACGTGCGTATAACGACAATTACACAAACCCAGATGCCGACAATGACAACCCAGCAAATTTCTTAGATAACGTTGACTATTTTGGCTTAAGCGTACCTTTAAGCTTTGAAGGCTTTGACATTACCCCTTGGGCGATGATTGGCTTTGTTGGTCAAAACAGCTTAAAAGCCGAAGATGCTCCTAGTGGTTTCCTCACCCTTCCAGCAGGATACGCTCCTGACGCTCGTTGGGACATGGACCAAAGCTATGGCACTCAATTCTATGCCGGATTACCAGTTGTCATTTCAGCATTTGATCCTTTAAACATAGAATTTGATGTTAACTACGGCCTCTCAACAGGCCTTGGCTCCTATGACCTTGGACACCATCGCGCAAGTGCCGAACGTGAAGGTTTTGTAGTTAAAGCTCTTGTTGAATATGCCTTTGACTTTGGACGCCTTGGACTGTTTGGTTGGTATGGTTCTGGTGATGACGGCGACTTAGAAAATGGCTCTGAGCGCATGCCTTCCATTTCACCTGCATCTAATTTTACAAGCTTTATGCAAGATGGCTCCAATGGTTGGTCTCTTGATGGCGGCTATGACATCATGCTTGCCTATGACGGCACATGGGGTGTTGGCTTACAAATGGTAGATATGTCTTTTATCGAAGATTTAAGTCATTCTTTACGCGTAGCATACTGGGCTGGTACAAACAGTCCATCAATGATGAAATATATGGGGCAAGGTGGCTGGCGCACCGATGATGGTATTTACTTAACAACTAATGACTCATTAGTTGAGGTAAACCTTGACACCACTTGGCAAATCTATGACAACTTACAAGCTGTTGTAGAGTTGGGCTACATTTTCAATAATGTTGATGCTGAAACTTGGAGCCATGATAACGTTGGCTCTACCATGGGCAAAGAAGACGCTTGGAAAGCTAGCCTGCTCTTCTTATATTCTTTCTAATACAAAACTATGTGCTAAAAATAGTAATTTGTATACTACCTTAGCACTTGCAATGCATGCATGAACATTGCAAAAAAACTGTTCCTTCCTGAACATGGCTTAAGGGTGTAGAAAGGCAAAGCCTTTCTACACCCTTCTTTTATATCCACAAATTATATATGTTAGTTGATGCTGCACAGCGCGTAAAAAGGTGTTGTGCAGCATCAACTAGGTTATGATTTTTTACACTCGACAAATTACTTGAAAAGTGTGAGTACTCAGAGTATTATAGCTTTTTCATTTACAAAAATACCCTCACCAAACTAATGTATTACTTTATAGTACTTTTATTTTATATAATGTATTGAAGATGTAGCCGGAGCATTGCATGCACAGTATTTCAGATTTTACGTTCACTTCGCAAAACCTTCCTTGGTGTATATTAGACAGTATGCCAATATGCTTTAGTTTATGGAACACAGCCTATACTTGTGTTTACTGCAATAAAGCTCATAAGACCTTATTTAATGTTGACGGTGCTGAATGTGGAATTACCTTTCAAGAAGGAATTCCTCACTACGAAACTCATGAAAACCCTTCACCATACCTAAGTGCACAATATTTGCAAGAAGCCTTCACAAATGGCTTCAGCTCTTTTTGTTGGATACATCAAAATGAACAAGGTATATCTATTCCCCTTAATGTTATTTTGCGCCGTGTTGTAGAGGAAAATGCGCCATTTATAGCCTGCTACTTAATTGACTTAAGTGAAGTAATTGCATCACAAAAAGCTGAACAAAAAACCAATAACCGCATAGCTGCCATACTTGATGCTGCTCCTTTTGCCATTCATATTTGGAGTAAAAATCTTGAACTTATTGATTTTAATAAAATAACATATAAGCTCTATGGTTTCAGTTCTAAAGAAGAATACCTTCAAAACAGAAAAATCATTGTCCCTACCCTACAGCCTGACGGCACCAATTCTATACTACTTGCCAAAAAGTCTCTTGAGCAAGCCTTTGCTACAGGATATTCTTGCATTGAAGTTGTGAGTAATGATAAATATGGCAATGAAATCCCAGTTGAAATAACTCTTGTACGCATTGACTTGGAAGATGAAAGTATTGTTGTAACTTACACCAGAGATTTACGCGAAATTAAAGCCTTTATACAAAAAATACAAGAAGCTGAAGAATTTGCACGCACCATTTTAGATATCACTCCTCTATGTATTAATATCTGGAATAAAAACCTAGAAATTATTGACAGTAATCTTGAAGCAGCACGTATGTTTGGGTTAAAGACCAAGCATGAATTCCAAGAAAATTTTCACAATTTCTTTCCAGAGCCTTCAACCCACGAACTTCATTCTTCTCAAAAAATACTGTCTGACATTAAACAAACCTTTAGTGAAGGTTCTATGCGCTTTGAAGTTATGGCAAAAACCATTAATAATGAACCATTACCTATTGATGTTTCTTTAGTTCGCACTATGATTACAGGCGAAGAATCAGTTATTGCCTTTGTTCGTGATTTACGAGAGCTTAAAAAAATGTTTGCCGAAGTTGAAAAAGCAAAAAATATTGCCGAACAAAGCGCCAAGGCCAAGAGTGATTTCTTAGCCAACATGAGTCACGAAATACGTACTCCCATGAATGGCATTATTGGCCTTGTACATCTTCTAAACAATACGACTCTTGAGCCTCTTCAAGATAGTTATGTACAAAAAATTCTTCTTTCAGCCACTAATTTACTGCGTATTATTAATGATATTTTAGATTTTTCAAAAATTGAAGCTGGTAAATTAGAAATGGAATACATTCCCTTTACCTTGCATGATATTTGCGATGAATTGCAAAGCCTATTTAGTGCCAAACTTAATGAAAAAGAACTTGTATGCCATTTGTATGAAGGACAATTTGCCACCACAAAAGTCATGGGCGACCCATTACGCCTTAAACAAGTTCTCTTTAATCTTATGGGTAATGCCATTAAATTTACTGAACAAGGCTCTATTACCTTACGCATTGAATGCCAAGATAAAGACAAAGATTATCTTCACTGCTTAATTTCCGTAACAGATACAGGTATTGGCTTAAGCAAAGAACAAACAAGTCGCCTTTTTTCTCCATTTACGCAAGCAGATACTTCAGTTACACGCCAATATGGCGGTACAGGTCTTGGCCTTGCCATCTCAAAACATATTGTTGAAATCATGGGCGGTGAAATTTGGGTAGAAAGCGAACTAGGCAAAGGAGCATCGTTTAAATTTTCTTTACAGCTTCCTTTAGCTCCTGAAAATGCGCATGCTAACATACAAGAAGCGTATGCAACAAATACCCTTGAAAAAGAAACTATACAGCGTAGTGGGCATTTATTACTTGTTGAAGACAATCAAATAAATCAGCTTATTGCAGAAGAATTATTAAAAACAGCTGGCTACACGTTAGATGTTGCCAATAATGGGCAAGAAGCCCTTACTCTGCTTAAGAACAATTCCTATGATCTTGTACTTATGGATATTCAAATGCCCGTTATGGATGGTTTAAGCACAGCAAGAGCCATACGAAAAATGCCACAATATGATAGTTTACCCATCATTGCCATGTCAGCACATGCCATGACTGGTGACAAAGAAATTAGTTTAAGTCACGGCATGAATGAACATATTACAAAACCCATTTCACCTGCCATATTATATAAAACCTTAGATTATTGGTTGCAGCATAACATAGCAAAACGTTAATACATATTGCAAAAAACTTACACTCATTTGTGTAGTACTTAAAGTAAGCGTAGTTTTGAAAAATCGCATGCAAATATTTTTTCATCTTCTGCTACGAAATACTCATACACAACATGTGTAACTCATGTGCACTATAAACAGAGTTGCGAAACTATTGACACCAATGACCTATTACCACATACTCTAAATGCAGATGTCATAAAACATATAACGAATGGAGGCTTTATGCTTAAATCTTGCGGTATTGTGTTTTTTGCTTTACTTTTTGTCTGTATACTTTCTACTTCCTACCAAAGCCCTGCTCTAGCAGATGCTACTACAGTAGGTAAGGAACTTTTCGCTTCGTGTTCATCGTGTCACTCTCCTGGTAAAAGAGATCTTGCTGGTCAAGATGCAAAAATTCTTGTTGAGAAGTTTAACGCTCTTCAAAATGGAAACTTCACCTCAGGCGCAAAGAAAAAAATGAAAGACCTTTTCATGAAAATGTCTGACAGTGATAAAACTGCTTTAGCGCAATACATTCAAAATATGTAGCATTCTCCTAGGTAATCAACGCTGAACAACATATTTTCACGTATTGTTCAGAAAAGGCACGATGATTGCCTCTTTGGGGACATCTAAGGCAAGTTCTGGCTTATTTTACGCCACGCAAAATGTTCTTTGCAGAAAATTTTGTTACTTGTCACGTAAAAAACAGCCACTTTGTATAACAAAAATCACCAGAAATGCGCATTTCATGCTCGTGTTTCTGGTGATTTTTTTAGTGTCGGCTATTTTACAAAGTTTGCTATATTGTGTTTAGAATTTTTTCTCTTTAAAATGCCTGAAACAATAGAAAGAATAGGCAATTCTATAAGTGGACCAATAATCAATGCAAGTGAAATAAGAGGCGCAGTAGGAAATGTGGAAACTGCAATGGCTAAGGCTAATGGTGAGTTGCGTGCCAATGTTGTCATATGTAATGAGCTAATTTCTTTATTATCAAATGTAAGTATCTCACCTAAAATTTTTACAATAAAAAACGTTATTGAAAAAAAGCAGAGTAAAGGAATAAACATTTTAATAAGCAATACATAATTTTCTAACAAGTTTTGTCCCTCTGATGCAAACATTATCACAACAGCAAAACAAAGAAATATTAACTGTAAAATATCACCGTTGTCTACGATATATTTTTGTATGTTATATTTTTCAAAAACAAAAACTCTTGTAATTATTGCACAAATACAAGGAATAAGCAAAACAGCTATAATACTTTCAAAAACAGTATATACATCTATATGAACAGAATTTCCTAAAAAAACAAACAAATATACCGGCAACAAGGCAACTTGTAAAAGTAAATTTATAGGCAGTATAGACATATTAATCTCTACATTACCATGACTCAATTTCGTAAAAACTAAGTACCAATCTGTGCATGGTGTCACCAGTAACATAAGCAAACCAATACGTATTTCAATATTGTTTCCAAAAAATACTACCCCTAATACATATGCAAGAACAGGGGTAACAATAAAATTTATACATAGGCTACATAATAAATACTTCAGATTTGCGGCAGATTTTTTTAAATTTGTACTATTTATTGATACAAATAAAACATATAATAAGAGCATCAAAAATATTTCTATTAAATTTGTTGAAACCTTTCCTAATGTAGTGAAAATACCAAGAATAACACCAATTATTGCAGAAAATAATATGATTATTGGTTGTAATTTACCAAGCAAGCTCATAACAACTCCATATACACACCAACAACTCGTAGAAAAACAATTTTTCCTATTAAAAATACCAGAAGCTACCCTATTTAGTCGAAGCTAAACAATATGTTTCACATCTTGTTCAGAAAGGCACACTCACTCCAAATACCTCTGTGAGGCCGCCAGAAGCACATTCTGGCGTATTGTACGCCACGCAATCCATCCCACCAAAAAAAAGACTCATAAGAAAGCAATTTTTCCTATAAGTCTTTAATAGTACATTGGTACCCGGAGCCGGACTTGAACCGGCACAGTATTGCTACCGAGGGATTTTAAG
>CAYJOQ010000122.1:0-8014 GCA_964371825.1 uncultured Desulfovibrionaceae bacterium | reverse complement strand
TGCTTGGTTTTTGGCAATTTTTCTAGGTTAACCCTTGCATTTTAAGTGTACAATTGCAAATAGTTATTTAGTTTTTCAGTGCTGACTATATAATAGTATACAATTTTTCAGTGCTAATGCATCATATTACCAAATAATAGAGATAGATTGTATAATATCCGGATGTAAGCTGTGATGCACGGGGCATGTTTTTACAACATTTTCTAATGCCTTTTTATCTTTTTCAGAAAAAGCTCTTGGGGGCATAGTAATGGTGATGTTGATTTCTGCTATACGCCTTGGATTTGTAGACATAGTTTTAACCGTTTCCATACGCGCGCCTGTAATATCTAAACCATGATTTTGCGCATATAAACCCATAATAGTTATGATGCATGATCCTAATGATAATGCGCATAAATCTGTAGGTGAAAAACTTGTGCCAAGGCCGCCATTGTCAGTGGGCGCGTCAGTTGTAAGCACGGTATTACTATCGCAATGTGTTGAGGAAATTACTAAATTTCCTTTATATTCTGAAATGATTTTTCCCAAAACAAACTCCTTTTA
Source organism: uncultured Desulfovibrionaceae bacterium (assembly GCA_964371825.1). Taxonomy (GTDB): domain Bacteria; phylum Desulfobacterota; class Desulfovibrionia; order Desulfovibrionales; family Desulfovibrionaceae; genus CAYJAD01. The sequence continues at coordinate 7,468 of CAYJOQ010000122.1, read as the reverse complement.
CTTTGCTGTATTCTTGCTTTTTTGTATGATTTTGCCTGTTTTTAAAACATAATATTGGCGGCATATTTCTTCTTCTTTTGAATAGTTTTGAATAAAGTCATATGTTACCTCCACAAGCGCATTATAGTTACGATTAAAAAGGTGGCGAGCGCGAGTTTCTGAAGCAATAATATGTAAGGGAACATGGCTTTCACGTAGGCGAACAGTAATGGTTCCGTCAGGGCTGTTTGGTATTTGCCAGCCAAGGTATATGCCTTGTACAGTAACTGCGTCGAATTTTTCTGCAGGGCAAAACTCTTCAGCACTACGCGAAAAAGCTTTATCAGCAGTTAGCGTAAAGCCTGTGAGTATCACGAGACTTAAAAAAATAATGTTCCAATAGGTGGGTTTGTGTATTCTTATTGATACTCTCTTTTTATTCATAAACTGCTCCTTGTTATAGTGTTTATTATGGTTGATTATTCGTGTTTTTAAAGGTTAGTGTGTTTTAAATATCGTAAAAACAAACTTTGTTCATTTTACGGCTTGTGCCTCTTAGTAATATACACAAAAGCCTATTGTACATGTTTGATCAATAGCGTTAAGCGTAAATGTCATTGTTTGCCTGCCGTAAAATAAGCCAGAACTTGCTTTTGGCGACTGCAAAGCGGCATTTGGAGGCAACGTGCCTTTTTAAACAACACGTGAAAACGTGTTGTTCTGCATCGACTAACATATGATCTTGCATACACATTATGTTCACAGTAGTATAAAACTCTATCAACAGCAGAAAAGGTGCTAATCTTTTGAGCCCTTGATGGCGACACTTAATGTAAATAAAAGAACCATTATGAGTAAGAGTGATGAGTTGATAACGTACTCCTTAAGTGTGGTAAGAGTTTATATGCTTTGCAATAACACAAAGAGGTTATGAATTTTTCATATCCATATATATTTATAAATTGATACTAAAAATCCATGTACTTATGGCATAGCCGCCAAAAAGTAGCCATAAAGAAAGAATTCCAGCTAAAATAAATGGCTTTGGCCCTACAGCGCGTACTTTGGCAAAGGATGTTTCCATGCCAAGGGCGCACATGGCCATGGTGAGCATAAAGGTATCAAGTTCATTGATATCATGCACAACGCTTTGGGGTATAATTCCTAAAGAATTGACGCCAATACATAATAAGAAGAGCACTGCAAACCAAGGGAAGGAACGTATATCATAGGAGGATACGCCTTGCCCCTTTTGACAACGCGAAAGCCACCAACCAAGGCAAATAAGCAAGGGAGCAATCATCATAACGCGCATCATTTTTACAATAATAGAGGTATTGGCAGCCTCAGGGCTCACGGCTTGTCCTGCTGCTACAGCGTGGGCTACTTCATGTAAGGTGCCACCAGCATACATGCCGTATTCAGCAGCAGTCATGCCAAGCAGACCATTTGTATATAGACTAGGGTAGACAAACATTGCTACCGTGCCAAAGAGAACAACAGTACCAACTGCTACGCTACTTTCGTGGGTTTTGGAATTAACTACAGGCTCTGTAGCAAGAACAGCAGCAGCGCCGCATACAGAACTTCCTGCAGCCGTAAGTATGGCAAGCTCTTTTGAAAGGCCAAATGCCTTGATGCCTAGCCATGAGCCCCCAACAAAGGTAGTTATGAGCATACTAGCGGCTATAAGTAAGCCATCAATTCCCACAACAAAAATATCTTGATATGTAAGTCGAAATCCGTAGAGTACGATGGCTATGCGTAATAAGCCCTTAGATGAAAAAACAATGCCTAAAATCCAATAGACAGGTAAGTGTAGGCGTAAAGTGTTTCCATATAACATACCCATTACAATGCCTACAATAAGGGGGCTTATGCCTAATACAGCAATATAGTGCCACTGAGAAAATTGATATGCGGCTCCTGCAAAAAGCCCTACGAAAAAAACTCCGTTGATGAGTTGGATGTGGCGATCTGTGACAATACTACGCGCATTACTAACCAAATTCATACACTGTCCTTTGCTAAAACGTTACTTACGGTGACTATGTACTTTGTATACACATGGACAAAATGTAGAACAAATGGGAAATAATTATTATATTGATTAAAATTATTTATTATTTCAGTGTGTTGTTTTTTATTTCACATAATGATGTATATGCTATGTAAAAGGGAAAATTAGTATTGATAAATGTAAACGTTGTTTGGAAAAAACATTAAGACAAAGATTGTTAGCTGATACTGAAAAACAGCCTCAATATATGACAAAAATCATCAAATAATCGCATTAGAGAGTGCTGACAAAGTCAGTACGACCGATAAATCAAGAGTAGGCGGAGCTTTGCTTCGCCGTTAAGTGATTGATTTTCGTGCCTTTTCGCTTGGCAGCTTTGCTGACAATAGCGGCACAAACGCCACAAAGTGGGGTTTGTTATCAGTCTGACCTCCCGCTAGGCGGGAGGTTTCTTACTTACTTATAAAAAAATACATGTGTTATAAAAAGTACAAAAGAGCTTTGTATAATGTCATTTATTTTTTAGAGGAGTGCGACGTAATACATGCCAGTGAGACACCACTAAGTATTAAAATCGTGCCTATGATGAGGGGCAGTTCTATGGCTTCACCCAAAAATATTTGTGAACTTATGATGCCTACAACAGGTGTAAGTAGTGAGCCTAAGGAAACAATAACTGCAGGGAGTTTTTGATTGACTTCTGTCATAGCCCAAAAACCAAAAGCTGCGGCTAAAAATCCTGTATATGCCAATAGGCCCACAAGGGGAGTGGTAAGAGTAATGTGAGGAATACCCTCAAAGTATAGGGCTGTGCCAATAAGTATAATGGCAGCAAGCATCATTTGCCAAGAAATAAGCTGAAAAGGTGTAGCGAGCCAGGTGTGATGCTTGATATATATGATGCTTATTGCCCAAACCATGGAGGCTATCAGCAAATACGCATTGCCAAGTATTTGTGTTGTATTTTGTGTTGCTAGGGTAAAAGGGTCAACGAGGACCAAAACACCTAATATTCCTAATAAAACTCCAATGATTTTATATTTATTTACTTGTTCACGCAGAAAAAATATGGCAGCGGGCACTACCCATAGGGGTGTTGTATATGAGAGAACTACAGAGCGTCCAACAGAAATAAGTTGTAATCCCAAAGACATAAGAACAGTAAACAGAGTTAAGTGAAAAACTCCAATGACTAAAAGAATTGGAAAATCTTGTTTTTTGGGTAGTATCAACTGACGCGTAAGACCTTGAATGGTAAAAAGAGCACATGCAGCTAATGTTGCTCGTATGGCAGCTGTCCATATGGGGGGAATGGATTGCAAAATAACTTTACTTACTGTCCAATTAATACCCCATAATATAATCACAGCTAAGAATAAGGCGTATATATATCTAGTATTCAAAATAAATACCTCTTAAAATTATATTTTTGCTTTTGTATAAAAAATAAATACAAACCTTTGCAGAACTACATTTCTGTCTTTAAACTGTTTTTTTACTTTTAACGTAAACGTTCTATTTAGTCGATGCTGAACAACACATTTTCATGTGTTGTTCAGAAAGGCACGTTGCCTCCAAATGCCGCTTTGCGGCCGCCAGAAGCAAGTTCTGGCTCATTTTACGGCACGCAAAATTTTTCTTACAGAAAAATTTTGTTAGTCAACACGTGAAAAACAGGTGCAATAGTGTCGATAAATTGCCAAAAAATCGCATTACATGCTTTGTTTATGGCAATTTTTCTGTGAACTCTTAATATGTGAGTGTTTGTAATTACAATGGTTGCATGGTTTTTCAGTGCTGACTATTTAAAGATAACTGTGTAGAGTTCTAAGCTATTATGTTCTATCATGCGTAGTAATAAGAAAGACTGAAAGAACAAGTGCTAAGCTTGTTAAAATAATTACGATATCAAGTCTTTCACCAGCAAAAAAAGCTCCAAGGGCTATAGCTATGACAGGGGTTACATATTCATAGGAAATGGCAACAATGGCTCGAGAATTATATAATAACCATAGATAGGATGTATACCCTATTATGGAACTAAAAAAAGTAAGATAGGCTAGTGAAAGGTATGCTTGAGTAGGTAAGGCGCATATATTTACGCGCTCACCAAGTAGTAAGGAAAGTGCTAATGTTTCAATGCCACCAATGAATAATAGTAAGCCTGTAGATTTTATGATAGAAAGATTATTTTTTACTTGATATACTTGTGAGATATGTGAGCCATATACCCATGCAAAGGTTGATATAAGAATCAAAAATAAACCCAAAATAGATGCATCACTATGTATTCCTTGATGTATGTTAAGACACACAAGAGAAGAAAAACCAAGAAATAGACCAGAAGCTTGGGTTTTGGTTGGTTTTTTTCCGCCCCATAAAAGCCATTGCCCAAGAACAAGCCAAATGGGAGCTGCCCCATATAAAATAGCTGCCATGCCAGATGGAACATTTTCTTGGGCCTTTGCCACAAATCCACTACTAATGACCACTAAAAAGCATCCATTCAAGAGAGTATATCGTATATCATTCCATGAAATAGTAGATTTTTCACGGCGTAGGTACGTATAGGCCAGTAGCACAAGACCTGCTGTCGTAAAACGTAAGCCAGAAAGCATAAAACCAGGAAAGTAGTGCAGAGCAATTTTATTTCCAAGAAATGTCGATCCCCAAGAAATGTACAGCAAAAATAAGCATATGATGAGGTAGAGTTTTTTTTTCATAGTAAGGGGTAATATTGTTGCAATGAATATATGCTATACAAGGGGTGCGTGTTTGTTTACTAAAAAAAAATACGAAGATATAAAATTATTTTGTAAACCTAAGTATACAATACACTTATGAAGGTAACCTTTTATTTTGCATGCGTAGTATACCCTAGAATGTTAGAAATTTTTTGCACTGCAGGACAAACAAGATTTTTTAATCTTTCTAAATCTCCTTCAATTTCTGCCGTAGGGCCAGTTATACTTAAGGCTGCGATATTTTTGCCAGAGTAATCAAAAATTGGTGCAGCTATGCAGCTTATACCCAGGGCATTTTCTTGCTTGTCAATAGCAAAGCCTTGAGCGCGTATTTCTTTAAGAATCTCTCTAAGTTGTGCTTTATTGGTATTTGTATATGGAGTTAAACTTTGTAATTCTGTTCTATCAAAATAGGCTGTTAGTTCTGGTTCTGAAAGTAAGGAAAGAAATACCTTTCCTGTACCTGTTGAATACATATAGCTTCGTCTACCTATGTGTGAAACTACACGTATATGTGCATTTGTTTCCATTTTATCAATGATGACAACTTGATCCATATCTCTGATGGAAAGATGTACTGCATGATGCGCTTGCGCTACCAATTCTTGGATAATAGGTTGCGCAATGGTGCGAATCTCCATGCCTGAGAGCAAAGAATTGCTTAATGTAAGAACCTTCATGGTCACATAATACGCTTCACTTTTTTCATCTTGATCCACGTAACCAAGTTTACGTAAGGTGGCCAAAATACGAAAAATTGTAGATTTATTAAGTCCTGTTTCTTTGGTAATCTCTTGTATTTTTAGGTGTTTTTGAGCTTTGCACAAAACTTCAAACACGTGAAATGCTCTAATAAGTGACTGGGTACCTTCATGCGATGTTTGCTTTATTTGTATCATAGGTATAGTTAAAAATAAAATTTACAGTGTTTAATGAATATAATGTTCTCTACTGCTAAAAAAGCAGGACATATATGTGTCCTGCTCAAAATATATTTACATAGTCAAAGCTGAAAAATGCGTTTGCACGCATTTTTCAAAGGAACGCTTGCTCCAAATACACCTTTTGGTCCGCCAGAAGCAAGTTCTAGCTCATTTTGTTAATCAACACGTGAAAAAAAGGTGCAATAGTGTCGATAAATTATCAAAAAGTCACATTATATGCTTTGTTTTTGGCAATTTTTTTGTGATATCTTAAGGTGTGAGTGCCTGTAATTACAATGGTCTGCATAATTTTTTAGTGCCAATTAATTACACTGAAGGCAGATACACTCATACACAAAAGAATATCAATATCATTTCACTGCATGTATGCTACTATTTAGCTAAACATAATTTTTTATATTCGTCAATAAATGGTTTATTTTAACAAAATATATACCTTTTAAGCTGTTTTTTTCTTATTTTGGCGAATAGTTACAATGATAGAAAAGAGCGTAAGTAATAAGAAGAATATACAAAATGGCGAACGTATAAAAATATCTAAGTTGCCATTAGAAAGAACAAGTGATCTACGCAAATTATCTTCACAAAGAGGGCCAAGAATAAATGCAATAAGAAATGGGGGTGCAGGATAGGAAAAACGCTTCATAAGGTAACCAAAAAATCCCGCCACAACCATGATAAATATGTCAAAAATTTGATTATTGACAGCATATACTCCAAAAAAGCATAGGCAAAGAATTACAGGATAAATGAAACTAAAGGGTATTTTAGTCGTAAAAAAGAATAGTCGTATGGCAAAAATTCCCACAACTAATAAGCAAATACTGCTAAATAAAAAGCCTACATATAATGTGTATACTAAGGAAAGGTGGTCACTAAATAACAAGGGTCCGGGTGCAATGCCATGAATCATAAAGGCACCAAGAATAATACCTGTGATAACATCTCCGGGTATACCAAGAGAAAGTAAGGGAATCATGGCTGCAGAGCACACTCCATTGTTTCCCGCTTCTGCTGCAGCGATGCCTTCTAAAGAACCCTTACCATAAAGTTCAGGTTGTTTAGAATATCGTTTGGCTTCAGAGTACGAAACAAAGGCTGCTGGAGCTGAACCAATGCCCGGAATAGCACCTAAAATCATGCCTATGGCACCGCCACGTAGTATGGCAGGCATACAGCTTTTGAGTTCTGAGCTTGTTAATGACGATGTATCTTGTGGTGGTCTTGTATATGTTGCAGCAGAATTTCGTAAAGCAGCAAACATTTCAGGTAAAGAAAATATACCTATAAGCACAGGTATAAAACTAATGCCGCCCATAAGTTCTGTTGTATCAAATACAAAACGATTGGTTCCATACACTGCATCAATGCCCACAGTAGCCACTAACAGCCCTAATGCTGCAGAAATAAGCCCTTTACTTAACGAATCTCCAGAAACTCCTGTGATGATAGTCAGAGCAAAACAAATAAGAGTAAAAAATTCTGGTGGCCCAAATTGCAATGCTATTTGCGCAATATATCCAGTAAGAAAAACAAGAGCAAGTCCACCCATAACATCAGCAATACACGATGCATACAGCGACATACTTAAAGCTTTTTGGGCCTTTCCTTGTTCCATAAGTGGATAACCGTCTAAAACAGTACAAGAGGCTGCAGGAGTTCCTGGGGTTTTAAATAATATGGCTGGAATAGAACCACCATATATGGAACCTTTGTATATACCCACAAGAAGCAATATAGCTGTAAGCGTTGGTAAATTAAATGTAAAAGGTAAAGCGAGT
>CAYJOQ010000121.1:4714-8076 GCA_964371825.1 uncultured Desulfovibrionaceae bacterium | reverse complement strand
TTCGCCGGGCCACAGTTCAAAAGAAATATCTTTGCAGCCTATGCGATTTCCATAATATTTTGTCATATTATTTATTTGCAATACGCTTTGCGGCAAGGCGGCCTGAGGTATTCTTGTATCTTGTGTATTAAGCATGGTCTTCTCTCTTTGCGCTACCGTCTTGCTTAGCTACGTTGCGCGCACAATAGTCAGAGTCAGAGCACACATAGATACGCGTGCCTTGGTCATCGGCTATAATTTCATCCAAATAGGTATCGGTGGCACCGCAGATTTCGCAAGGTTTATCCCATGCTTGGACGCTGAAGGGATAGTCTTGTGCACATCGGTATACGGAGGAATGGCATAAATACGCTTTTCGCGCCCTGCTCCAAAAAGCTGTAATGCGGGGCTTTGGTGCATTTTAGGATTGTCAAATTTAGGTAAGGGGGAAGGGCTCATAACATAGCGACCTTGTACCAGTACGGGATAATCGTAACTGGTGGCAATTTCGCCGTGCTTGGCAATATCTTCATAGAGTTTTACGTGCATAACACCGTATTCTTCCAGTGCGTGCATGGTGCGCGTTTCCACTTCGCTTGGTTCCATCCAACGTAAGGGCTCGGGAATGGGAACTTGGTACACCATAATCTGCCCTTCTTGCAAAGGCTCTTCGGGAATGCGATGGCGCGTTTGAATAATACTGGCTTCGGTGGTAGCCGTGGTCACGGTAACTTCCGCTACTTTTTCAAAAAAAGCTCTGATGGATACAGCATTGGTGGTGTCATCAGACCCTTGGTCTATGACTTTAAACACATCTTGCTTGCCCAAAATAGCTGCGCTCAGCTGTATGCCGCCTGTGCCCCATCCATAAGGCATGGGCATTTCACGGCCGCCAAAGGGTACTTGATAGCCGGGGATGGCCACGGCCTTCAAAATGGTACGGCGCAACATGCGTTTGCTTTGTTCGTCAAGATAGGCATAATTATAGCTTAAAGGCGTATTTTCTAGCGAAAAAATATGATGTTCAGCACTCATGACATGTCCTTTATGATACGGTGTTTTCTGTAGCTTGCGCATGCTGCTTGGCGTGAGTTTTTTGTAAGGAGCGTAAGAGTTCAAGCTCTGCCTGAAAGTCCACATAATGCGGTAACTTTAAGTGTTGTACAAAGCCCGAGGCTTCCACATTATCGCTGTGGTAAAGTACAAATTCTTCATCTTGGGCAGGGCCCACGATGGCTTCGCCAAGTTCCTTGGAGCGCAAGGCACGGTCTACCAAGGCCATACTCATGGCTTTGCGCTCGCCCTCTCCAAAGGTAAGGCCATAGCCACGAGTAAAGCAGGCAGGTTTACCGCCACCCCCATGGAATTTATTCACCATTTCACACTCAGTGAGGGGGATTTCACCCAGCACAATGGGAAAACCCAGCTCTTCGGGCACAAAACTCACTTCCACGTCTCCCATGCGTATTTCACCGGCAAAGGGGTGGGTGGAACCAAAGCCCCGTTGACCGGAGTAAGCCAATGCTAAAATGAGCCCTTCATCGGCACGGGCAAGATTTTGCAAACGAATATCGCGTCCTGCCGGTAATTGCAAAGCCGCACGGGTGAGGTCTGCGGGACGAGCATGGGCATGGTCTGTTTCTTCCGGTAAAAGACCTTCTTTTTCGAGGAATGAAAGAACCTTAGGGCAAGGGTGAGACACTTTTTCTGCCCTATGGGGCGTCACTTCTTCCACTGGAGTGTCCACCTTAGCCTCAGTGCTTTGGGCGGCATTGGAGGCTAAAGAACTATCCAACAGTCTATGCGTATAGTCAAAAGTGGGCCCCAATAATTGCCCACCGGGAATATCCTTATACGTGGCGGAAATACGGCGTCTGATGCGCATAGTTTCCGTTTGTAAGGGAAGAGAAGACCCAAAACGGGGCAACGTGGTGCGAAAGGCACGCAGGAGAAAAATGGCCTCCACCATGTCACCACGAGCTTGCTTCATGGCAAGGGATGCGCCTTCGGGGTAGTAGAGGGATCCTTCCTGCATAATGCGGTCCACACCAAGGGAAAGTTGTTCCTTAATTTGATCAATGCCCACTTCCGGTACATCTACGGAGCCACGACGTTCTTCGGCCAAAAGCTTATGCGCGTTGGCAATGGCTTCTTGGCCGCCTTTTACTGCAACATACATATATTTTTCCTTATATTGCGTTGAGCTTGACTGAGCGTGGCAAAGCCAAAATCTGCGCTGCACCTACAGTAGTGTGAGCAGACACAGTGCTATTCACAAAAATACAATCCACACCCAAGGGGTAGGCAGCGTGATTTTCTTGAAGTTCGCCCCAAAAAGATGCTGGCAGCCCCTGAGCTTGTAAAGGAAGACGCAAAGGGCTTGCCCCTGCCTTAATGCCCGGGCCAGAAAGCGTATAGGGGGCGCTTTCTGCAGAGGTAAGGGCAAAGGGGCATGCTATAACAAGCGTGGTGGAAGTATCGGGATAGGCCGCAGAGCCTTGGCAAAAAGCGGCGAGGCTTGGCATCTGTGCTGGCAGCGAAACAAAGGCAAAAGTAGCTTTTTCCGGCAAGCTTACCAGAGGACTTGCGCAGTGAAAACGCAAATGCTGTTTGAGCTCGGGGCATTGGAGCCCGTCATCTAGCCAAATATTGGTGTCGGCATCACACAGGCTTAAGGCTATGGCTAAAAAGCCGGCCATGGCGTCGGCGCTCACAGGGCATTCATGCTCAATATTTGGAGGCAATAAGGAAATTTCTTCTATAATTCCCGGTCTTGATAGCGCATTTAACAGGGTACGAAAGCACTGTTGTGCGGCGGTGACATGGTCGTCAAATCCGGGTTTTGCAATATGGCTGGCTGCTAAACTCATGCGTCTTCTCCACGTACCATGGTGAAGAAATCCACCTTGGTAGTCGCTGTTTTAGTGGCTTTAACCTTTTGTTTTTGGCTATGGGCATCTACAATGGCACTCACGAGTTTTCTTCCTGTATTTTCTGCAAAATCAGCATCTTGCATAAGAGCGTCCAACACGGCGGCCATGGCGGCATGACGTTGATTATTGCCCATAATATAGGCATGGCCTTCGTATTTTGCTTTACCGTCTTGTTTTGTATGCAGGGCAACAGCGCAACGTGTGACCAGCATCTCACCAAGGTTGAAGCGCTGCCCCGTGCTGCCGGCTTTGCCCTCCAGCATGATCATGCCCGTTTCAGGGCCTCGCAAATAGGTATATTGCGGGAGCGTAGGTAATTGACGCAAGGCTTGTTCGAGTATGGTGGTATGAGCAAGCGCATAAGCTCGCATCCATTCTTGGCTTGGCTGGAGTGGGTGTTGGGTATGTTCGACACCGGTGAAACTGTGCATATATCCTCCAAAGTATCTA
>CAYJOQ010000121.1:0-4704 GCA_964371825.1 uncultured Desulfovibrionaceae bacterium | reverse complement strand
TGCACCAAGTGAGATGCGCAGGCCACAGCGCAAAATGTTGTAGCCCGCTAGCTGTACGTGATATTGCGTGGCAAATTTGTGACAAGAGTGGGAAAAGTGCTTGACTTGCTAAAAAAAGTTTTTTCTTTTTATATCAACATATTATCTATTTGTTGTTACATAAAGCATCTTTTTTGTGCCCATTGTTACATCTGCTGAGTATTTTTGTGACGTAACAGGCTGGTAAGGGTGCTTTCGTGCTTTTCCAAGAAAGCCTCTATGGGCAGTGTTTGAAAGTCGCCTAAGCTTTCTTTTATTTTATTGTGGTTCCAGTGCCACCACGCAAGGGAAAGCAGGCGTGTTTGGATATGTTCGGGAAAGCGGTATTTAACAATTTTGGCAGGTACGCCCACCATAATGGCATAGGGGGGCACGTCCTTGGTTACAATGGCACCGGCACCAATGACGGCACCTGTGCCCACGTTGACTCCCGGCAGTATTTGGGCGCCATGCCCTATCCAGACATCGTGGCCAATATGTACGCTGTGTTCCTTACGCCAGGCAAAAAAATCGTGATCATCTTCGCCAAATCCGTACCTACTGGCACGATAACTGAAGTGGTGCTGGCTGGCGCGCCATGTGGGATGATTGCTGGGGTTTATGCGCACATGCTGGGCAATACTGACAAAACTTTCTATGTGGGCGTACATGAGGTGGCAACGCTCACACACATAAGAATACTGTCCGAGCCGTACATGGTGCAACTCTGTGTCTTGTCCAACTTCTGTATAGTAACCAAGAGTGCTCTGAATAACTTGAGCCGTGGGGTGAATGGTAGGATTTTCGTGAAGCATATATTCCTCTTTCCATGGGATTTTGGGGGAATATATAAACTTAACATTAAGAAATAATATCTTTTTTATTACAATTACATGGCATGGTTCGAGAACAAGCTAAAATCATGGGGCTGGTGATTGCATTTTTACGAGAAAATTTTGGTATATGCAAGTTGCCAGTAAATTACATATTACTGAGTGCAGTTTTTTATTGTTTATTATTTCTATATATTATACAAACTAAATCTAAAAAAAATCATACACTAGGGCACATTAGCAAGTTACCAGCAAGTTAAATTTTACAGGTATTCTTGCTCCTACTTACCACCTCAAAGTGTTTAATGCTAATCCCAACTTCCGTAAGTTCCAATCCCAAACAAGGATTCAAACACAAAAGACCACACATGGATAACTACTTATTTTTCACCATGTTACACGAAAAAAGCCATGTCGGCATAATTGTCGGTATTCAAAAAAATTTTGACAGGCAGACTTTGTATTTCAAGCGTTTAGACGCTATTTTCTAGACCTCCCCCTCCGCCACAGTAAATTTTTTATAGTCCCACAATGTACATTATGCATTGTGGGACTTATCTTTTTTACATACCTAGTGTACCATTGTGTAAGCCTCCCCGTCTTAGTACAAAACTAAATGAGAGGGTACTGTATGCTTAAGGGCAAACAGTACCCCTAAAAGGATAATTTCATGAAAAACAAGACAGATATTGACCTAAAAGCCCTTTTTCTTGGTGATAGAGGCGAGAATATTGAGTTTTATAAAAACACCCTCTCCAAGCTCATGGATGATCATGTAGGTTGGAGAAAAAATTACATGCCACAAGACCCTCCTGCTGTCTCTGTTGACGACATGCAAGCTCCTGAATACAAAGAGACTCTTCTCAAAACTATAGAAGTATTGAACGAACTAAGCCAAAAGATGCGGCAGGAGTCTGTGCCTTGTTGTACAGCGGGGCGCTACTGGGGGCATATGCATGCCCAAACTCTTATGGCTGCTGAACTCGCCTATATGTTTAGTATGTTATGGAATAGCAACAATTGCTCTTATGATTCATCGCCTGCTACTTCTCTCATGGAAGGTGAGGTGGGGCAACAGTTCTGCACCATGATGGGGTGGAAAGAAGGTTGGGGGCATTTATCGGCTGGCGGTACCATTGCCAATATCGAAGCGTTATGGGTTATGCGTAATTTGAAAAGTCTCCCTTTGGCTGTGAAAAAAATATGCCCCGAGCTTGTTCAAGGAAAAGAGGATTGGGCTTTATTAAACATGTCTGTGGATGATATTGTTGCCTTAATGAATGAGACCGATAACAAATTGGATGAAGTAAAAGCCCACACAGCTCGTCGCGGAGGTGATTTTACAAAACTTGGCAAACTCATCGTTCCACAAACGAAACACTACAGTTGGGTAAAGGGGGCAGATCTTATTGGTATTGGTTCGGAAAGCCTTGTGGAATGCCCCGTCACTAATACGTATGTGCTCGATATGGAAGCTATGGAAAAAATTATCCGCGATTTGGCGGCGAAAAAAATACCTATTATGGGCGTTGTAGGTGTTGTAGGCACCACTGAAGAAGGACAAATTGACCCCATAGGAGATATTATTGCCTTGCGTGAAAAATTCCGTAAAGAAGGCGTTGACTTCTATGTTCACGTTGATGCAGCCTATGGCGGCTATGGACGCGCAGCTATCTTGGATGAGGAAAACGAATTAATTCCTTTTGAAAATATTCAAGATGTCTATAAACAATATAAGGTGTTTAATGCAGATATAAACTGGCCCACCAAGGATGTCTATGACGCTTTTGCAAACATTCGTTTTGCGGACAGCGTTACCATTGATGCACATAAATTGGGATATATTCCCTATACAGCCGGGGGTATTGCTTTTCGTGTGCGTGATGTGCGCAATGCCATAAGCTACTTTGCCGATTATGTATTTGAAAAAGGAACAGAATATCCCGTACTCCTTGGTGCCTTTACCGTGGAAGGCTCAAAAGCTGGTGCTACTGCCGCCTCTGCATGGGCAGCGCACCGTGTCTTGCCTTTGAATATAAGTGGATACGGCAAGCTTATTTGTGCCACAGTTGAAGGCATTAGACATTTTAGAGATTTTATTAATGAAAGATCTTATACTATTGGTAAACATAAAGTAACCTTTAAAATTCTAACAGAACCAAGCTTTAATATTGTAGATTATGTCATCAAAGAAGAAGGCATACATGATTTGCAGTATACTAATAAAATCAATCGCCTGTTCTATGCTTATGCAAGCGCCGAAAAAGGCGGAATATATGATAATGGTTTTATTGTCTCACATACAGACCTTGCTACTTCTGAATATGGAAACAGTCCTTTTAATTTTGTAGAAAGTCTTGGCTTTGATTGGGGACAGTGGGAGCACACCGAAAGAATATCTGTGCTACGCTCTTGTTGCATGTCGCCATACATGCGCAATGCTAAAAATTTTGAAGCAGTGGCTGCCCCCATTGATAAAGTCATTGCCACTAAATTGGCTCAGGTTTTTGCAGAATTAGATGCCGAGGCTTAGCAGGCTGCTAGATATATTTTATAAAATGGATTTAAAAAGCCCTTACGTTTTTTAGTGTAAGGGCTTTTTAACAGAAAAATAATTTGAGTTCTCTGCACAATTCATTACGTGAGGTCTCACGGAGCATTAACACTAGTCAATACTACCAAAAATCAAGAATAGGCGGAGCTTTGCTTCGCCATTAAGTGATTGATTTTCGCATCTTTACCTCTACACCATGAAGTTCTTGTGAAAACTCAACTTTCAAAAAATATATGTAAAATTTTATTAAAAATAATTGTGTAGAAATCTCAGTTTTGTTTACTACAAGGTTTCAATGCCACGCTCGATACACATAATGGCACTACACATAAGAAGAATAAGCAAAATGAGCTTAAACACTTTTAAAGGGATGTATTTTACTACAGGCGTTGCACTGGCAGCCCCCAAAATACAGGCCACAGCCCCTGTTGCGCCAAGGGTAAGCACTTCAGCAGTAAAAAGCCCTGCAATAGCTTGAAATATACAAACAACTATTGATATTAAGAGGCCAAAAACGCTTACTGTTCCCATAAATTGCGCTTGAGCCCAACCAAGATGCAATGCATAGGCAGCGACAAGTGGTCCTCCAAAAGAAATGGCACTATTGAGCGCTCCGGTGCAAAAACCAACAAAATAACTTTTTACAGGAACTTCTTCTCTTTCCACTACATCGCCTGTACGGTCATGCTTATACTGGAGGTAAACGAAATAAAGTAAAGCAAGCCCTGCCAAAATTTCAATATATTCTGCTCTTATGATTACAAGCACATATACTCCTAGCACAGAACCAGGAAGTGAGCCTATAAGCAATCTTTTAAGTATGGAAACGAGACAGGTTCTATAGTATATCCAACTTAAATACAAACAAATAACAGCAGAAATAATACAAGATACGGGAACGAGCACATTAGGTTCAAGAATAGCTAATAATATGGGTACCGCTATCATGGAAGCCCCCATACCACTTATACCTCCAATGAATCCACCAATGAACCAGACTACCAAAAAAATATAATCGTTTAATTCCATTAACATTCCTTTTTCTACATACACCAAAGACGTGTTAGCAGACTGTTGAAAGACTATGAAAATAACATTGTATCAGAAACTTTTTCTGATACAGACTTTTTCAACAGGCTGTGAAGGTTTGTTTTAATATCGAGTTATTTTCCTTAAAAGATGTAAGATGTTTTTTACAACAAGAAAAATTACTTTTTAGCACCAATCCGTCATTACGCCTGAGACTTTGTTATCTTATGCCGACTCAAGGCCAAACCAATGGCCAAAAGATTTAGGGCT
>CAYJOQ010000120.1:0-8216 GCA_964371825.1 uncultured Desulfovibrionaceae bacterium | reverse complement strand
CTTTGCTGACAATAGCGGCGCAAACGCCACAAAGTGGGGTTTGTCATCAGTCTGACCTTTGTACAGTTACTGTACAAAGGTCTTATTCTTGACGCCCCTCATTTCATAAAGTAAAAAAGTGTCGTCTATTTCGCTAAGCATATTTTTTTATTGTAACGAAACACCTTAAAAGTACACTTTCTTCATAAAAAAAATGAGACTTACCTCGCATTTTAGACGTTTTGAACAATCTGCAATAGTATATTTTTACGTTCATTAACATTGAGAAAATCAACATGAATACTAGAATACCTGAACCATTACGAGTTGTAGTAGAACAACTGGCACGTCTTCCTGGGCTTGGTCCAAAATCTGCCATGCGCGCTGCCATGACCCTTTTAAAATGGCCTGAATCAGAAACTCGTCGTCTTGGTCGCTCCATACATGATTTACGCGACAATCTATGCTTATGCGCTCGCTGCGGCGGCCTTACTGCTGCAAGTCCTTGCGCTGTTTGTGCTGATGCAAACCGTGAAAGTTCCATACTTTGTCTTGTATCTGAATGGGATAGCATGCTTACCTTAGAAGAAGGTGGTTTTTTTCATGGGCAATATCTTATTCTAGGTGGTTTATTACAAGCCGGCAATAGCAGCACAGATCATCTTGATATGGAAAGATTATTACAACGACTTGGTGAAGGCCATATTGAAGAGCTTGTATTAGCCCTTGGGGCTACCCTTGAGGCTGACACCACGGGAGCCTATGTACGAAACGTAATACAAAAAAAATTTCCTACCATCAAGATTACTCGCTTAGCACAAGGCATTCCCCTTGGTGCAGAAGTAAAGTTTATGGATAAAGAAACATTACGACAATCTTTGCAATATAGACAAGAGTTGTGATACTTGTATACGTACAACTGTGTACTCTTATCAGTTTGTTGAAAAATTTTTAATAAAAAAACTTAGTATGCTATTTTCATGTAGGCTGTTCAAAAAGTCTATGATACGAGAAAGGCGAAGTTTTTTGTGAAGAAACTGTACTCTTTTAGTACTCAACTAAAGCAAAAAACGAGTCTGACGACGTAGATTGCAGTTTTTCAACAGCCTGCTATACTAGGCAAAGAGATTTTATGGATACACCTTCCACAAGTTTTTTACTACATGCAAGCTTGCAAGCCTTTTTAGCAGGTCTTGCACCATGGGCTGCTATCACCCTTGGCGCCGGCGCTGTATTTTTACAAAGAGAATTTTCACGTAAAACGTTAGAAATCATGCTAGGTGCAGCCGGTGGCATGATGCTTGGTGCGACATTTTTTGCTCTCCTTATGCCTTCCATAGAACTTTCTGCTCCCCTTGGCGCATGGGATTTTGCCCCACCTGCTGTGGGCCTTTTTATTGGGGCTATTTTTTTACGTATCTTTGATAGTTTCTTACCGCATATGCATAATTTCAGTCATACCAAGGAAGGCTTACAAACAGCATGGCAACGCAGCATCTTACTTGTTACTGCCATGGCATTACATCATATACCTGAAGGACTTGCGGTGGGGGTAAGCTATGGAGCCGTTGAACTTATGCACAGCGCAGGGCAAGGCAGCTCTACAGCCCTTACTTCGCATGATGCCTTACTACTCACGGCCTCTATCATGCTTCAAGGTATACCAGAAGGCCTTGTTGTTTCTATGGCCTTACGTGCTGAAGGCTTAAGTGCCAAAAAATCGTTTATATTTGGTTCTATTAGCGGTTCAACAACGCCCATTGGGGCTGCCATTGGCGCTGCAGCTGCAAGCACAGCTACACAAATTTTACCCATTGCATTAGCCTTTGCTGCCGGAGCGATGCTCTATATTATTGTAGAGGACCTTATTCCAGAATCTCAAGCTTCAGGACATGGTAATGATGCTACCTTGGCAGTTATTGGCGGTTTGATTATTATCATGACATTTACGACTATTTTCTCGTAAAAACTCGTCACAAGAATATTGTAAAGGATCTTTATGCGTTTACAAAAACAACTAGGCTTAAGTCAAGCACCTCTCTTTCTTATGGACGGCTCTGCCTTTATTTTTCGTGGTTTTTATGCCAACCGTACGCTCACAAGGTCCGACGGTTTTCCAACCAATGCTCTATATATGGTCACGCGCCTGCTTTTACGCATTTTGCGCGAAGAAAAACCTGCACAATTTGTCTTTGTTTTAGACGGAAGAGGCAAAAATTTTCGTCACGAACTATTCCCCCTTTATAAAGCAAACCGTGATGCAACACCTGAAGAGTTAGTGCAGCAATTTGAACCTATTAAACGAGCAATACAATACCTTGGCATTTCTCTTGAAGTATCCGATGGCTGCGAAGCTGACGACTGTATAGCTTCCATTGCCAAAAAACACGCAAATCATGGGCCGGTGATTATTATAGGTGCTGATAAAGATTTGCGCCAATGCCTTGCTCCTAACGTTTGGCTTTGGGACCCTGCCGGCAAGGAAGAAAAACTCCTTTCAATGGATGATTTTGTGAAAGATACAGGCTTGCAACCTGCACAATGGCCAGATGTACAAGCGCTCATTGGTGATACTAGTGACAATATTCCGGGTATACCCGGCATTGGCCCCAAAACAGCACAAAAAATATTTGCAGATTTTCGCTCTCTTGAAGATATACGAGACGGCATTGATAGATTGCCCCCTAAAATGCAGGCCAAAATTGCACCCCATGTGGACGATATGTTTCTTTATCGTAAGCTTACAACCCTTGGTACTCATTTTTGTGCAGAACTTACCGAAAATCATTTTGCCATTAATCCTTTAGATCCGCAGCAAATAACGTCCTTCCTTCAAGAATATGAATTGCACTCGCTTAAACGTGAAGTGGAAAGCATGATTAAAACTAAGGTGCTTCTTGTTCAAGAAGGAACACAATCACCTATTGTACCTAACCCAAATCCACAGCTTGACACAGCACAAGGCTCTCTTTTTGATGCACTGCCTGCACACAATACCATGACCCAAGGCAACCTTTTAGGTAGTGCCACTTCTGCAGTTGATGCGCCTATTGCTCCTTTACCGCGCATTGAAAACGTTGCTGCTCTTCCCAAATGCGCCGACATGGAACTTGCCATCATACCCACAATATTTTACCCTGCCATGCGCCACGAACAAGGGTTTATTCTTGGTATAGACAATACTAGCTGGCACATACCCACACTTGATGCGCAACGCCTACTTCCATGGATACGCCGCGCAAAACGCATCATTACCCCCGATCTTAAATACCTCATGCGCCAAGATGCCCATTGGATGCAACTGCCCCTCACTACCTGCTTTGATTTAGGCCTTGCCGCCTATATACTCAGCCCCGAAGATCGTGACTATAGTTGGCCTCGCCTAGCAAATCATTGGCGCGAAAAATTACACATTGCACCAATGTCTGCAACAGAAATAGCCTTGCAATTAGCTCAAGCTCTTTGGCAAAAACTTAGCGAAAATGATCTTACAAAACTCTATCAAGACCTTGAGTTGCCACTTATTCCCGTACTTGCGCACATGGAGCATGAAGGAATAGCTGTAGACCCTAATGCCTTCAAAACATTCTTACAAGATGTACAAGAAGAATTAGAACAGCGCACCAAACAAGTATATGATGCTGCCGGAAAAACATTTAATATTCGCTCAGCGCAGCAATTGGGCGACGTGCTCTTTTCTACCCTAAATTTACCAAGCACCGGTAAAACCAAGGGCGGGCAACTTTCTACCGCGCAAGAAAAATTAGAAAAACTTGCCGGTAACCCCATAGTAGATGCCGTGCTCGAATTTAGAAAACTGGAAAAATTACGCTCAACCTACCTTGAGCCCCTTCCACGCCTTGCTGATCATAAAGGACGCATTCATAGCCAATTTAACCAATGGGCAACAGCCACAGGACGTCTTTCTTCCAGTAACCCTAATTTGCAAAATATTCCCGTACGAGGACCCCTTGGCCAACGCATGCGCACATGCTTTATCCCCAAGGAAGGATACAGCCTCATATCTGCCGACTATTCGCAGGTGGAATTACGCGTTCTTGCACATATGTCTGAAGATCCTATTCTTCTGGATGCCTTTAAACAAAACAAAGATATTCACACAAGTACAGCCGCCCTCATCTATGGCATCCCTCATGAAGAGGTATTGCCAGATCAACGCCGCAATGCCAAAACCATTAACTTTGGTCTTGTATATGGTATGGGAGCACAAAAACTTGCCCAAGAATTACATATCAGCACTGCTGAAGCAAAGGATTTCATTGCAAACTATTTTAAACACCTAGGACAGCTTAAAGCTTTTTATGAAAATATTGAGCGCGAAGCGCAAGAAAAAGGCTATGTGCTTACCATGGCCGGTCGAAGACGCCTAGTACCTGACATTCGCTCAACCAATGGACAAAAGTATGCCCTTGCAAAACGCCAAGCCATTAACACCGTTATTCAAGGGTCAGCAGCAGATATCATAAAACTTGCCATGCTTGCCGTACATAAAGATCCTCTGCTCAAAGAACTTAACGCTACCCTCACGCTGCAAGTACATGACGAATTGCTCTTAGAAGTACCCACAAACCATGCACAAAAAGCAGGTGAACACGTAGCCCATATCATGAGCAACGTAAACCCAAGCACACTTCCACTACGCGTACCATTACTTGTAGATTGGGGTGTGGGAGAAAATTGGGGGCAAGCCCATTAAGAGCAAATAAGAAAAACCACATTTTCAATTGTTTATTAAATCAAACCTGAACAATAGAGATTACTACAAAGTTTACCACAAGAATTGTATATGCATTTTGTATACTGTATTCCTTCAATAGTACGATTTAGTTGAGATTTTTTACATTTTACGTATTGACATATGCAATAATATTTCGCAGTGTTCACAAAGGAAGTATTTTCTCAAACTGCACGAAACTATAGCAAGTGCAAAAACTAGGAGTATCAATATGGGGGCAGTAACAATTACTGCATCATGGTGTAAAGGTTGCGGCATATGTGTCGCATTTTGCCCTAAAGGTGCTTTGAGGCTTGAGAACGATAAGGCTGTGCATGATAATGAAAAATGTATTGCCTGCGGCATGTGTGAACTGTACTGTCCAGACCTTGCCGTAATTGTAGATAAAAGCCAAAAATCTAAAAAAGTTAGTAAAGTAGAGGTGGCGTCATGAGTAAGGAAAACATTTGCTTTGTCCAAGGCAATGCTGCTTGTGTAGAAGGCGCTCTCTATTCCGGCGTAAGTTTTTTTGCAGGTTATCCTATTACCCCTTCTACAGAAATTGCCGAACTTTTGGCTGAAAGATTACCAAGAATCAACGGCACATTTATTCAAATGGAAGATGAAATAGCTTCTATGTGTGCTGTTTGCGGTGCATCATTGGCTGGGGCAAAAGCCATGACAGCCACCAGCGGCCCTGGTTTTTCTTTAAAACAAGAAGCCATTGGCTATGCATGTATGGCTGAAATTCCCTGTGTTGTAGTAGATGTACAACGCGCAGGCCCCTCCACAGGTCTTGCCACTAAGGTTGCACAAGGTGATGTAAACCAAGCTCGTTGGGGCACACACGGCGACCATAGCATTGTTGCTCTTACAGCCTCATCTATCCAAGATGTATTTGAAGTCACCGTTGAAGCATTTAATATCGCAGAAACATACCGTACCCCTGTCATCCTTTTGCTTGATGAAGTGGTTGGACATATGCGTGAAAAACTTGTTATTCCACCTAAGGGTGAAATTGAAGTGGTAGACCGCCTTAAAACTGAAGTAAAAGAGGGCTTTAATTACCACCCATATTTACCACGTGAAGATGGTCGTTTGCCTATCTCTGACTTTGGGGGCATTCACCGCTACAACGTAACAGGCTTATATCACGATATCTTTGGCTTTCCTACCGAAAACCCAGAACAAGTAAATAGGCAAATTCATCACCTTGTTGATAAAATTGAAAACAGAGCCCACAAACTTGCACGCTGGAAAGAATATCACCTTGAAGATGCTGAACATATCATCGTCTCCTATGGCTCTTCTGCCAGAAGCTCACGCGAACTTGTAGAAGGACGCCGCAAAAAAGGCGACCGCATTGGTCTTTTAGAACTCCAAACCATTTGGCCCTTCCCACTACAAATGGTTCGTGAAAAAACAAAACATGCCAAAAACATCTTTGTGGTAGAAATGAATATGGGACATGTAAAAGAACAAGTAAAACGCGCTGCTGTTAATCCAGACCGTGTATTCCTTGTCAATCGTATGGACGGAATACTTGTAAGCCCCACTGACATTGCAGCTGTTATGCGTACCATTGAAGGAAGGGGGTTCTAAAATGTCCATAAGAAACTATATTCGTGAGCGATCATTTCCGCATATTTGGTGCCCAGGCTGTGGTCACGGCACCATATTAAACACTATCTTGCACTCAGTAAAAGATCTTGGCTATAATAAATCTGATATGTGTATGGTTTCGGGCATAGGTTGTTCTGCCCGTATTTCTGGGTATATCGACTTTCACACCATGCACACCATGCACGGACGCGCTCTTGCATGTGCAACAGGCCTAAAACTTGCCAAACCTTCACTCAATGTTATTGTACCCATGGGCGATGGCGATGCCACTGCCATTGGCGGTAACCACTTTATTCATGCATGCCGCCGTAATATTAACCTTACTGCCATTGTTATGAATAATCGCATTTATGGCATGACAGGTGGACAATATTCTCCCCTTTCCGGAGAAGGCATCTTAGCAACCACAGCCCCATACAAAAGCATTGACCCAGCCTTTGACACCATACAATTAGCCCTTGGCGCAGGCGCAACCTTTGTAGCACGCAGCACCACATTCCACGTCAAAGAATGCCAAAACTTACTCAAAAAAGCTCTACAACATAAAGGCTTTTCTGTTGTAGAAATATTAACTCAATGCCCCACCTACTTTGGTCGTAAAAACAAAATTGGCGGAGCTGTTGAACTTTTAGAGCACTATCGCGACACAACCGCTCCTCTAGATTCAAAAAAATATGAGGAAAATCCAAACCTCATTCCCAGAGGCATCTTCCGCCAAGAAGAAAGACCGGAATATTGCGAAGAATACGCGAAGCTTATCGAAAAAATCCAGAGGTAAATCATGGAAAAACAGTGCTTTCTAATGTCTGGTTCAGGTGGGCAAGGTGTCATATCCATGGCTATCCTTTTGGCCGATGCAGCCGCTATCTACGAAGGTCATAATGCCCTACAATCACAATCCTATGGCCCCGAAGCTCGCGGCGGCGCCACTCGTTCAGATGTTATCATCTCAAGTGGCCCCATCTACAGCCCAAAGGTTGTACAACCCGGTGTGCTTGTGGCTCTAACCAACGAAGCTATGGGTAAATACTTACAATTCATCCGCCCCGGCGGCTTGTGCCTATATGACTCTGACCTTGTTGTCGTTGACCCCAAGGTAGATGCCATCCGTAAGCCCCTACCTATGTACCAAGCCGTTATGGATACCCTTGGCAAAGCCCAAGCCTTTAACGTTGTTGTTCTTGGGGCACTCATTACCCTAACAAAGATCGTTTCTGTACAAAGCCTTGAAAAAGTTTTGGAAAATCGTTTTCCTCCAACGTTTCATGAAAATAACTTCAAAGCATTACACCTTGGCATTGAACTTGCCAAACCCTTAGTTGACTAAATACCACAAAGCCCAAGGAATACCCTCCTTGGGCTTTTTTATATCTCAAAGGCTACTGCAAAAAAACTTTCTACAATGGTCAAAAATAACAAGGCCGTTTTACCTAGGACATGCATATGAATATTCACGAATATCAAGCAAAAGAACTCATGGCCAGCTATGGTGTTGCCGTACCCAAGGGCGGTGTTGCAGCCACCGTGGAAGAAGCTCTTGATGTGGCCAAAACTCTACCCGGCCCCATTTGGGTTGTGAAAGCACAAATCCATGCCGGCGGACGAGGCAAAGGCGGCGGTGTTAAAGTTTGCAAAAACTTAGACGAAGTACAAGAAGCTGCAAATGCCATACTAGGCATGCAACTCATTACCCACCAAACAGGCCCAGAAGGCCAACTTGTTAAAAAAATTTGGATAGAACAAGGCACAAACATAGCCCAAGAACTCTACCTTGCCATCGTTCTTGACCGCGGCGCCGAATGCCTCAGCATTATGGCCTCACCAGACGGCGGCATGGACATTGAAGAAGTCGCCGAAAAACACCCCGAACGCATCTTCA
>CAYJOQ010000119.1:0-8238 GCA_964371825.1 uncultured Desulfovibrionaceae bacterium | reverse complement strand
GAGTGCAACCTTGCCAAGGTTGAAGTCGCGGGTTCAAATCCCGTCTCCCGCTCCAGAATTTTCTGTGAAATTAGGGCCTATTGGGCCTTTTTTTATGCTTTCTTCTTTACACAAATACAAAAGTCCAAATACAGTAATCAGCACGAAAAAACTATGCAGTTTATTGTAATTATAAGTACGCACACCTTAAAATATCACAGAAAAATTGCCGGATAATACATGTAAAACATATTTTCCGGCAATGTTGTATAGCGATGCATATATTCAAACCATTCTTGCATATATACATTCATTTTGTGCAATCATGCATATTTTAATCATCAAAACGCTTTACAGGCAAATGGCATCCTCCACGGCCAGTTCGCGCCGTATAGTTTTGATGATAGTCTTCAGCGGCAAAAAAGGCTGGCGCCGATGCCACTTGCGTAGCCACGCTAAGGCCCTTTTTTTCTAAAATAGCTATCAGCTTTTCTGTTGTTTCCTTTTGCTCATTTGAAGTATAAAAAACTACGCTACGGTATTGTGTTCCTACATCCACCCCTTGCCTATCTACTTGAGTAGGATCATGAATTTCAAAAAAGAACTTGGCTAGGGTTTCAAAGTCGGTTTTGCTTGGATCATAGCGCACCTTAACAACTTCAGCGTGGCCCGTTTTGCCGGTAATAACATCCTCATAGCTTGGGAAGTTCGTAATGCCCCCCATATAGCCAGATACTACATCCAACACACCAGGCAATGCCGCAAAGCCATCTTCAACTCCCCAAAAACATCCTCCTCCAAAAAAAGCCGTCTCGCCAACTTTTTCAAGAGCATCGTCACCAGCAACAAACTTCATAGAAAGCGAATTGACACAGTGACGTGTATTTTTAGGGGTAAAGCCTTCTCCTTCAAAAACATGACCAAGATGCCCGCCGCACGATGCACAAACTATTTCTGTGCGACTACCATCTGCATCCGGCACACGCAAAACGGCTCCCGGCACAGCATCATCAAAGCTTGGCCAACCGCAATGCGAATCAAATTTATCTTTTGCAAAATATAAAGGCGCATTGCAGCGTCGGCATTGATAGACACCTTGCCCTTTGTTATTTACATATTCGCCTGAATACGGTGCTTCAGTCCCCTTATGCACCAATATGCTTTCTTCCTCAGAAGTAAGCGTATTCAGCTGTGGCATACTTTGTTTTCCCGGTTCTATTTTACTCACAACATTTCCTCGTTCTAGCTTTGCAGATACTGCATCCTTCACAGAAGTTATATGCAATCCAAATATAATAATGCTTCCCGTAATTACGGCAAGCAACACCCAAAAAAATCTATTTAATAATCTCATGGTAACACCTATGTAATTGGCTCCTCTTGTACTAAAAGATAGACACAATATTTCCAAGGTCAATACTAAGAATTATTTAAGGGCTACATAGCTTTTCAGTGTCGACTACATAGCCTGTATATAAAAACAAACAAACTTGCTGAAATAACAGATTTTCATAGCCAGTCGATGCTGAACAACACGTGCATATGCGTTATTCAAATTCGATAACATAATTATCAACCCACATTACTAAAAAGAGTATCCTATGGATAATATAGTATTTTTAAAACACTCAAAATATATATTAATTTGCAATATTATTGACAGATTTATCTGTAAATTGTAGCATTATGCAGTAAAAAAAACTTTTTTGTTTATTATACAATGATACATTTTGCTCACATACAAATAGAACAATTAGCATATGTTAGGGCTAAGGGGCAGGGCATGACATATGTTCATGAAGCCGTATTTAAAGAACATTGCGGCATGGTTATGGATTACCATGCACTTACTGAAAAAGTAGAAAAAAATCCTCAGAGCAAGCCTTTTGTTACCACTAACGATAGTGATGGTCTTGTGGTTTTTGTAAGCAAAAAACTCACAGATTTTTTACAATACACGCCCAAAACAGGGCTTTGTTTTAAACGATTTACATATAATATTTGCCTATCACATACCATACGACATCTCATACCTGGCCAATCATTCGCCCTAGGCAATTGTATTTTTACTACAGTAAACAAAAAAAAACGCTGCTTTGCAAAACATAATCCCCTTGAGCCTTGTGCGCTTACTCAAATGCAATGCCTCTTACCTGAGGATGTGCTTTTTGCCAAAGTTACCCAAGGGGGAAAAATATATGTAGGCGACAGCCTTTATATCAAGGAGACGAACTCTGTACATATGTAAACAGTCGCCTTTAATTTCAGTAACCATACAAACTACTATGCTACACATAACGTAAGTTATCCGTTAATATAACGTATACATACTTATTAACCCTAAACCTTGAAGGATACACAATGAAAACATTATCCGTAATGCTTTGCGCCCTTGGCGTATGTTCCATGGCTTTTTTTGCACCTTTGCAAGCAGTAGCGGCTGAAGACAAAGAACTTTTTATGGCAACAACCACAAGTACCGCTGATACCGGTCTTTTGGATTACCTTGCTCCTAAGTTTAAGGCTGATACCGGCTATACCTTAAAGTATGTTTCTGTTGGCACAGGTGAGGCCATTGCCATGGGTGAAAATGGCGATGTGGATATTGTTTTTGTACACGCCAAATCTCGTGAAGATGCTTTTGTAAGTAAAGGCTTTGGTGTTAAACGTGTACCTGTAATGTACAATGATTTTGTTATAGTAGGTCCTAAAACGCCTCTTGCCAAAAGCAAAAATATTAATGAATTTTTTAGCGCCATATCTAACCAAAAGCTTCCCTTCATTTCTCGTGGCGATAAGTCCGGTACGCATACTAAGGAAGTAAATATTTGGAAGGCAGTAAAAATTGATCCTAAGGCCAATCCTAATTATGTTGAGTCAGGCCAAGGCATGGGTGCCACCATTAGCATGGCTGACGAAAAAAAGGCATATACCTTAACTGACCGCGGCACATGGCTTAAAATTTCTAATGATGCCAACATTAAAACTGAACTAGAAGTTGTTTGCGAAGGAGATAAAAACCTCTTTAATCAATATGGTATCATTGCTGTTAACCCCGAAAAATTCCCCAAAACCAACCTTAAGGCTGCCGAAGCCTTTATAGCTTGGATAGTTTCACCTGAAATTCAAAAAGTTGTAGGCGAATTTGGCGTTGACAAATATGGCCAACCTCTTTTTGTACCTAATGCCGGCACTGACAACTAGTACATAACGCTTTCTTAAGGCCGGCATAAAGCTTGTATTTTTTGTCGGCCTTAAGATTTTTTTTCTAATGTATAAGAACAATATAGGTTTTTTGTGGACGCAATAGCAGCTTTTTCTTCCTTATTTTTTGCTGAATCAAGCACAATACATGCCATCTATGTAAGCCTTCTTTTAGGCTTTTCTGCCACGGCAATTTCATCACTTATAGGCATACATTGCGGTCTTTGGCTTGAAAGAAATGATTTTTCCGGCAAAAAAGTTGTGGTGCGCATAGTGCGTACCTTCATGGGTGTTCCGCCTGTTGTAGTGGGTCTTATGGTATATTTGCTCATCATGCGACGCGGCCCCTTGGGTTCATTTGAGATGCTCTTTACCATTAAGGGCATGATTTTAGCTCAATGCGTTATCATCACTCCGATCATTACAGGCCTTATGTATACAAGCGCGCAAAGGCTTGCCCCCTCTGTTCGTTTTTTTGCCAAATGCATTGGCGCAAACCCTGCACAAACACGCGCTCTTATTCGCAAAGAACTTAATAAAGAAATATACTTTGCCATGGTCACCGGCTTTGGGCGCTCTTTAAGTGAAATTGGTGCTGTTATGCTTATAGGCGGAAATATTAGCGGATCGACCCGAACCATGACCACCACCATTTCGCTTTTAAAAAGCCAAGGTATTTATACCGAAGGTATTTTTCTTGGCATTATATTGCTTCTCATTTCTTTTACTTTGCAACTTATAGCAGACATCTTGCGCAAGGAAAGGGACGAAATTGATAATTACTAACCTAAAAAAACAACGCGGTGAATTACTTATTGATATCGAGCGCCTTGAATTAACACAAGGTAAAATACATGGGCTCTTTGGCGGTAATGGCTGCGGCAAATCAAGCCTTTCTAAAATACTCATCGGCGACCTTAAAGCAGATACAGGGCACATTGACTTTGGCCCCATACAACCTGAGCGTATAACGCTTATGCCGCAGCGCCCTTACATGCTACAGCGTTCAGTATATGAAAATATTATTTACCCTTTACAAATTCGCGGCCTACCCATAGACGAAACACGCATTAATATGTATCTTGAACGTGCAGGACTCATGGGCAGAAAACATCAATTTGCACGCACCCTCTCTAGCGGTGAACAGCAAAAAATTTCTTTTATTCGTGCATTAATTTTTTCGCCTACATTTATTATTATCGACGAAACTTTATCTAATCTTGATATAGATAGTTTAAATATTTTCTTACAGTGGATCATAGATTGGCAAGAAGAGTTGCAAGCCACATGGCTGATAATAAGCCATCAAATGAATCAACTTAAAAGAATCTGCGACCTTGTCCACTATATGAAAAAAGGACAAATCATCACCTCAGGTAAACTTGAAGATGTGTTACAATACATTGATAGTATTGAAATATAATCACTCAAGAACCTGCTCCGAGCTGTCATTACACCATATCTACAGTGCCCCTGTAGCATGAAACAAAAGGACACTCTATGCTTGAACTCAAAACGCTACCTCAAGTGTATGCACTTATGGAACAAAACTTCGTACCTTTAGACATACCAATACAAGTGGTGCCATTGCACAAGGCCCATAATAGATTTTTAGCACAACATATTTATGCCGAAGAATATGTACCCTCCTTTGAGCGCTCAAGCGTAGACGGATATGCTGTACACGCAGAAGACACCTTTGGTTCCAGCGACAGTATTCCCGCTATACTGCCTGTGGATGCGCATATTCTCATGGGGGAAGAAGTTCATTGTACCTTGCAAAAAGGGTCATGCGCTGCCATCCCCACCGGAGGGCCTCTTCCCATGGGAGCAAATGCCGTGCAAATGATTGAATATACAGAAGATTACGGAGACGGAACTATAGGAATATTAAAGGCCGTAGCGCCTAGGCAACATGTTATCTTAAAAGGCGATGACGTATGCCCAGGACACTTGGTACTTAACGCGCACACACGAATAAAGGCTAAAGACTTAGGGGCATTAGCAGCTATTGGCATACACAACGTACCGGTAAAAGAGCCCTTACGCATAGGCATCATTACTACTGGAGATGAAATTGTGCCCGTTGCACAAACTCCTAACAATGCACAAGTTCGTAATGTCAATACGGATCTACTCGCAGCACAAATGGCTAATATTGGCGCCACACCCATATGTTATGGCATTGTTAAAGATGATGAACAATGCCTACACGCTGCTGTTGCCCGTGCAGTAGAAGAATGCCATATGGTACTTATTTCCGGCGGCAGTAGTGTTGGCATAAAAGATGCCACTTGCCGCGTGCTTGAATCTCAAGGGCAATTACTTTTTCACGGCATTTCTTTAAAGCCTGGTAAGCCCACAATGTTGGCTAAAATTCACGATAAACCCGTTTTTGGATTGCCGGGTCACCCTGTGGCTGTATTTTTTGTAGCCTTAAGCGTTGTTACCAAGTTACATAATCATCTTATACAACAAGAAGATCATTTTACTCCGCAAATAAACGCCCTTTTGCACGAATCAGTAGAGGCAAATCACGGCCGCACACAGTTTGTGCCTGTGCGGCTTAAAATAGATGCCGCTAAAGGCACCATTGCCGAACCTATTCGCAACAAATCTGGCCTAATTACTACGCTAAGCAATGCCGATGGTTATTTTGTTATTCCTCAAGAATGTGAAGGCTATGCTAAAAATGCTTCAGTAACCATTTATCTTTTTTAGGAGCACATATGTCATTTCAATTTCTTACCAATATCCCCTTAGAACAGGCAAAAAAAGAATATTTACAATGCATGTTAGATCAAGGCCTTGGCGCTCAAGAAGAAACCATTGCTGTCATGAACGCATGCGGCAGAGTTAATGCAAGGCCTGTATATGCAAATATATGCGCACCGCACTACAATGCTAGTGCCATGGATGGCATAGCCGTTCATGCTAAAGACACCTTTGGCGCCACCGAAACAACTCCCGTTATCCTTAAAGCAAGTCAATATCTTATGCTTGATACCGGCGACCCCATCCCTGATACCTATGATGCTGTTATTATGATTGAAGATATTGTCCATCTAGACAATAAAGAGCATACTGAAGAAGGGCTTATTAAAATTCATGCCGCTGCCACGCCCTTTCAGCACATTCGCCAAATTGGCGAAGATATTTGTCTTGGCGAAATGATTTTACCCTCGTACACAACCATTACCCCTGCCGCCATAGGCTCCATGCTTGCAGGGGGTGTGCTAGAGGTACCTGTATTAAAAAAGCCTGTTATCGGTATTATTCCCACAGGTGATGAAATTGTTCCACCAAGTCAAAACCCCGGCCCAGGCGACATTATTGAGTTTAATTCTTCTATATTTTCTGCCATGTTGCAAAAATGGGGTGCTGAAACTAAGGTGTATCCTATTTGCAAAGATACATTTGCAAACATAAAAAAGACTACTGAACAAGCCCTCGAAGAATGCGATATGGTGCTTATTAATGCCGGTTCATCTGCCGGGCGTGAAGACCTTACGGTACAAGTCGTGCGAGAAATTGGTTCTGTCTTGCACCATGGCATAGCCATAAAACCCGGAAAACCTGCTATTTTAGGTTACAAAGGGCCCAAGGTTATTCTTGGTGTGCCCGGGTATCCTGTATCTGGCATTATTGTTATCGAAGAACTTTTAAAGCCCTTAATAGAGGCCTTTACCAAGAAAAACTTTCCTAAGGCTCATAGTCAAGAAGCCACACTCTCGCGCCCTGTGGTTTCAGGAGTGAAATATCAAGAATTTATCCGTGTACGTATGGGTTATGTGGAAGGACGTTACATAGCTACTCCCCTTAGCCGTGGTAGTGGCGTTGTTTCATCATTCATGAAGGCCGATGGCATTCTAGATATTCCACAAGGAGTTGAAGGCTATAGTGCTGGCGATGAAATTCGTGTTAATTTATTACAATCAACACATAAAATAAAAAATTCCTTAGTATCTATAGGTAGTCATGACCCACTCCTAGACGAATTAAGTGACATGCTACATCTACATAATGAAGAATTGCATATGGTATCTTCGCACACCGGTTCCATGGGGGGCATCATGGCTGTAAAACGACGTGAAGCTCACCTAGCAGGCGTACATCTTCTTGACGAAGAAGACGGAAGCTACAACATTTCTTATATAAAAAAACACTTTCCCCAAGGGGGCGTACGTCTTATCGAAGTAACAGGACGAGAACAAGGATTTATGGTAGCCAAGGGTAATCCTAAAAACATCCACAGTATTCACGATTTATATAAGGATAATATTCGCTTTGTTAACCGTCAAAAAGGTTCAGGAACGCGAGTACTTTTTGATTATGTAAATAAACAAGAAAACTTAGACCCTACAAGCATTTATGGATATGGACGTGAAGAGTTCACCCATACATCCATAGCGGCACAAATATCGCTAGATTCAGCAGATGTTGGCATGGGCATATATTCTGCTGCGCACATGTTTGGGCTTGATTTTATTCCTGTTTGTACAGAGCGC
The DNA here is from genome assembly GCA_964371825.1 of uncultured Desulfovibrionaceae bacterium. Taxonomy (GTDB): domain Bacteria; phylum Desulfobacterota; class Desulfovibrionia; order Desulfovibrionales; family Desulfovibrionaceae; genus CAYJAD01. The sequence continues at coordinate 547 of CAYJOQ010000119.1, read as the reverse complement.
TATGATTTCCTTATTCCAGATTATGCTTACGAAACCCCTATGGTACAAAATGTATTAAAAATTCTTAAAGGGAACACATTTAAGGAAAAATTACTTAGCATGGGTGGATATGTTTTAGAAAATCCCGGAAAAGAATATACTTTATAGGAGATAAGTCTAAAAGGCGTTGCGCATAATATATTTATCGCAAGCAAGCGAAGGCTTGCTTCCTTCCCTCCTTCTGCCCCTGTGAAACATGGGGCAGTATAAGGGGGGTGCGTGAGAGCGGCACGCGACGCGCGGGGGGTTACCTTCAACTATCTTGGCTTTTTTGCTTCATTACAGGGATAATACACCTAATTCATACTATTTTTATGGTGCAAAAAAGCCAATGGCTGGTTTTAAGACGATTTTGCGTGGCTTGTAAGATTTTTTACGCTGGCAAGGAAGAAATATTTTTTCTGCGTAAATGTACTCAAGTACATGCGCAAAGGAAAAATCTTTTCTGACGATGGCAGCGTGAAAAAGATGAAGACGCCAAAAACGTCTTAAAGAAGTGCGCAGTCCT